>DASRWT010000012.1:0-68807 GCA_035654455.1 Candidatus Nitrosocosmicus sp.
ATGAGACTTCCGGACAAGGTGGCGATCGTGACGGGGGGAGCGAGCGGGCTCGGCCGCGGCATCGCGCTGGCGCTGGCGCGCGAGGGCGCGCGAGTGGCGGTGGTGGACCTCAACGAGGCCGGCGCGCGCGACACCGTGGAGGCCATCGCCAAGGACGGCGGGCAGGCCGCGGCCTGGCGCGCCGACATCAGCGACAAGGCGCGCATCGACCTCGTGGTGGCAGAAGTCATCGGCCGCTGGGGGACGGTGGACATCCTCGTCAACAACGCGGGGCTGGACCGGGTGGGCCCGTTCGTGAATTCCGGCGAGGCGGAGTGGGACCTGATCCTCCGCGTGAACCTCAAGGGGCCCATCGTCTGCACCCGCGCGGTGCTGGACGAGATGACCCGCAAGGGCTACGGCAAGATCGTCAATATCGCCTCCGACGCGGGGCGGGTGGGCTCCACCGGCGAGGCCGTCTACTCCGCGGCCAAGGGCGGCATCATCGCCTTCACCAAGACCATCGCCCGCGAGACGGCCCGGCTCCGCCTCAACGTCAACTGCGTCTGTCCCGGGCCGTCGGACACGCCGCTGTTCCAGGAGGTGGCGGCGGGCAATCCCAAGCTGGCGGAGAGCCTCAAGCGCGTGATTCCCTTCGGCCGCCTCGGCACCGCCGAGGACATCGCTCCCGTGGTCGTGTTCCTCGCCTCCGATGAGTCGGGCTTCGTGACCGGGCAGACGCTGTCCGTGTCCGGCGGCCTGACCATGGTCTGAGCCGCTTGGCGGGCGCCCCGCCCGATCTGGTGGTGGTGGGGCACATCACTCTCGACGTCACCGCGGGCGGCACGCGCCCCGGCGGCGCCGCCTACTACGCCGCCCTCACCGCTCACCGGCTGGGGCTGCGCGTCGGCCTCCTCAGCTCCTTCGGGGACGATTTCCCCGCCGATGCCTTGCCCGCCGACGGTATCGCGCTGGCGCGCGTGCCCGCGTCCCAGACCACGATGTTCCGTCTGGCGGAGACGGGGCAGGGACGCACGCTCACGCTCACCGCGCGCGCCGATGACCTGGAGATCGACGACCTCCCTCCCGGCTGGGATGGCGCCCCGCTGGCGATGCTCTGCCCGGTGATCAACGAGGTGGATCCGGGCCTCGCGGAGTCGCTGGGCGCGGCTTCGCTGGGGGTCCTCCCCCAGGGCTGGATGCGCCGGCGCGAGAAGGGCGGCCTCATCGTCCCGCAGCTATGGGAGGACGCCGCCGCGGTGCTGGCCTGGGCGCAGATCATGGTGGCCAGCGAGGAGGACGTGGCCGGCTTCCGCGAGGATGCGGTGGAGTGGCTGCAGCGTGTCCCGCTGGGCGCGCTCACCGCCGGGCGCGGTGGGGCCGAGCTCTTCGTCAACGGCGAGCCCTATCACGTGGCGCCGGATCAGGCCCACGAGGTGGACGAGACCGGGGCGGGGGACGTCTTCGCCACCGTGCTCCTGATCGAGTACGACCGGAGCGGCGATCCCTGGGAAGCGGCGGCGCTGGCGGCCTGCGCGGGCGCGGCGTCCGTCGAGGGGCCGGGCGCCTTCGCGGTGCCCGATCGCGCCGGGCTCAGCGCGCGCCTCACGGCCTACCGCAAGCGGCGCGGCGGCTAGCCGCGGCGGGAGTTTGATACACTGGCGCCAGTCATGGCGGAGCGGCGCATCCGGATCACGGCGGGAACCATCGCGGCCGAGGCCCTGCTCGACCAGTCGAACACGGCGCAGGCGGTATGGGATGCGCTGCCGCTTTCGGTGCCCGGCGACACCTGGGGCGACGAGATCTACTTCGGCATCCCCGTGAAGGCCAAGGCCGAGAATCCCGCCGAGACCGTGGAGATGGGCGATCTTGGCTACTGGCCGCCCGGCTCGGCGTTCTGCATCTTCTTCGGGCCCACGCCGGCCAGTCGCGGCGCCGAGATCCGGCCCGCGAGCCCGGTGAACGTGTTCGGCCGCGTGACCGGCGATCCGACCATCTTCAAGAAGGTGCGCGCGGGCACTCCCATTCGCATCGAGCGCGCGTGAGGCCCTCGCGGGCCGCCGCGCAGGAGGCAGCATGAAGATCTTCCTCGATTCCGCCAACGTCAACGAGCTGAAGGAAGGCGTGGCCATGGGCCTGGTCGACGGCTGCACCACCAACCCCTCGCTCATCGCCAAGGAGAAGCGGCCCTTCCGGCCCCTGGTGGAGGAGATCTGCTCCATCGTGCCGGGCGACGTGAGCCTGGAAGTGGTGGCCACCGACTTCGACGGCATGGTGAAGGAAGGCAAGGAGCTGGCCCAGGTGGCGGCGAACGTGGTCGTGAAGTGCCCGCTCACCAAGGACGGGCTCAAGGCGGTGAAGTATCTGACCGGCCAGGGGATCCGCGTCAACCAGACGCTCTGCTTCTCGGCGCCCCAGGCGCTCCTGTCGGCGAAGGCCGGGGCCGTCTACATCAGCCCCTTCCTGGGCCGTCTCGACGATATCGGCGCCGTCGGCATGGACCTCATCCGCGACATCTGCCAGATCTACAAGAACTACGGCTTCAAGACCGAGGTGCTGGCGGCCTCCATCCGCAACCCCATTCACGTCATCGACGCCGCCAAGGCGGGGGCGCACGTGGCCACCATGCCCTTCAGCGTGCTCGAGATGCTGATGAAGCACCCCCTCACGGACATCGGGCTCAAGAAGTTCCTGGAAGACTGGGAAAAGTCCGGGGCCAAGATCTAGCTCCACCCGTTTCGCCCCCCTGACCCGTATACCTCCACGGCATGGACAGGGACCGGGGGCTGATGCGGCGGGTGGCGAGGGGGGACCAGGCGGCCTTCACCGAGCTGGTGGAGGGCTACGGGTCCAAGCTCCTCGCGGTGGCGCGGCGGCTGCTGGGGACGCGCGCGGACGCGGAAGACGCCGTCCAGCGCGCGCTGCTCCAGTGCTATCAGGGGGCGGCGAGCTACGAGCCCCGCTGGGCCGTCTCCACCTGGCTCTACCGCATCCTCACCAATATCTGCGTGGACGAGCTGCGCCGCCGGACGGTGCGCCACGCCTATGCATCCGCTCCGCCCGCGGAAGCGCCGGCGCTCTTCGAGGCGCCCGGTGACGCCGGCCGGCGCATCGACATGGCCCGGGCGCTGGCGCGCGTGCCCCGCGAGGCGCGCGTGCTCCTGGCGCTGCACTACGTCAACGGGCTCGGCAATGCCGAGCTCGCGCGGATCCGCGGCATCTCGATCAATACCGTCAAGAGCCAGATCGCGCGCGGCAAGAGCATCCTCCGCGCCGCGCTGGCCGAGGGAGAACACGCATGAAGACCGATCTCGACCGTCTGCTCGTCGACTACTTCCGGCCGGAGCCGCCCGCGGCGGGCCTGGCCCGGCGCGTCCTCAAGGAGGCCGTCGCCGCCGGAGGCGACGCGGAGGATCTGATGGGCCGGCTCGCCGTCGCGGCGACGCCTCGGGGCATCAGCCTCATCCGCCCGGGCCGCCAGGCGCGGGTGGAGACCGCGGCGGGTCGCCGGCTCGTGGACCGGGCCCGCGGGGAGCTGCACGAGTATCTGCTGGGCCAGCGCGCCTTCTTCTCGGTGCCCGTGGATCTCTCGGCCGCGCCCGAGTTCCAGGCCAAGGTGCTGCGCGCCGCGGGCGCCATTCCCTTCGGCCAGGCGCGCCCCTATGCGTGGGTGGCCCAGCGCATCGGCCACCCGCGCGCGGTGCGGGCGGTGGGCACCGCGCTGGGGAAGAATCCCGTGCCGCTCATCGTGCCCTGCCACCGCGTTCTCAAGAGCGACGGCGGCGTCGGCGGCTACATCTTCGGGACCGGCGTGAAGCGGCGGCTTCTCGGGCTCGAGCGAGTGACGCCGGTGCTCGAGGGCTGCACCAGCACCCATATCGTCTGCCGCCTGGGGTGCCCCCAGCTCCGGCGCGCCAAGTCCAGCAATCGCGTGGTTTTCGCCTCCGTGGAGGACGCGCGCTCGGTCGGGTACCGGCCCTGCCGCGTCTGCCGGCCCTCGCAGGCGGCATGAGCGATCTCGCCGCCCGCGTCGCCGCCTTGCCCTGGGAGGCCATCGGGGCCGAGCTGGACGCGCGCGGCTTCGCCACCACCGGGCCGGTGCTCGAGGCGGCGGAGTGCGCCGAGCTGGCCGCGCTCTATGGCGAGGAGCGCCGCTTCCGGAGCCGCGTGGACATGGCGCGCTTTCGCTTCGGGATGGGCGAGTACAAGTACTTTGCCGCTCCGCTTCCCGAGCCGGTGACGGCGCTCCGCGAGGGCCTCTACCCGCGGCTGGCGCCCATCGCCAATCGCTGGATGGAGCGGCTCGGCGCGCGCGAGCGCTATCCGGCCTCTCTCGCCGGCCTCGCGCGCCTCTGCGCGCGCCACGGGCAGACCCGGCCCACGCCGCTGCTCCTGCACTACACCGCCGGGGGCTACAACTGCCTGCACCAGGATCTCTACGGGGCGGTGGCGTTTCCGCTCCAGGCCACCGTGCTGCTGAGCGATCCCACCGCGGATTTCACCGGCGGCGAGTTCCTCCTGGTGGAACAGCGCCCCCGCGCGCAGTCCGCCGGTCAGGTGGTGCCGCTGCGCCGGGGCGAGGTGGTGCTCTTCGCCACGCGCCACCGTCCCGCGCGGGGCGCCCGCGGCTGGTATCGCGCCCAGCTCCGCCACGGGGTGAGCGAGGTCAGGTCCGGAGAGCGCTACACGCTCGGGGTCATCTTTCACGACGCGGAGTGAGCGGTCATTCCTTGTAGTCGAGCCCGGCGGCGGCGAGCCTCGGCTTCAGCGTGGGACTGGTGAGGAACGCCACGAAGGCCCTCGCCGCGTCGGGCGATGTCGCCTTGGTCGCGATGCCCGCGGAGTAGACCGTCACCTTCTGGACCTCCTTGGGGAGAGGCCCCACCAGGGCCACGCCCTTCACGGGCACGATCTCGCTGATCTGATGGACGACCATCTCGACCTCGCCCCGAGCGACCAGCTCGGCGGGGTACCCGCCGGGTACGAGGGTCGTCTTCGGCCTTATCGCGTCGGCGATGCCGAACGTCTGGAGGAGCGAGGCGAAATAGATGCCGCTGGTCGCTCCCTGGGCCGGGTCGACGTAGGTGATGGATGGGGTCGCCAGCAAGGCCCGCTTGAGCGCGTCCGACGTCGAGATGTCGGGCCGGGCCGCGCCGTCACGCACGCCGACGCCCATGCCGCTGCGGCCGATGTCGGTCCGGGTGCCGGCGGCGATACCGCCCTCCTTGATCGTCGCGTCGATGCCGACGTCGGTCAAGATCACGACGTCCGCGGGCTCGCTCGCCAGCCGCTGGCGCGTGACGCCGGCGGTGCCGAAGGCCAGCGAGACCTTGTGGCCGGTCTCCTTCTCGAACGCCTGCGCCAGCTCGGTCACGACGGCCCGGACCGCGCCCGCGCTCAGCACCCGGATCTCAGCCGCCTCGGCCTGCCCGGCTGTTGCCAGCACCGCCGCTGCGAGGAGCAGCGTGCCCAGCCTTCGCACCGTCGCTTCACCCATGGTCAACCTCCTGGGTTCGATTGGTTCACGGCCACGATGACGGCGGTGATCTGGTTCTTGTAAAGGCAATCCACGTGAGCGAAGCCCGCGCGCTGGAGATCGTCCCGCATCGCCCAGATGGAACCCGGCTGGTCTCCCAGCTCGACGTCCATCTCGATCTGGCGTCGCCGGATCGCGGCCGGATCGCGGGTGATGCCGAATCGCTCGCGGGCCCGCGACGCCATCCACTCGATCCAGTAGTCGAACTCCCAGGCGCCGATCGCGGGCGCCTCTCCGCGGACGCGGTCGCCGTTGATCAGGAGACCGTCGGGCCCGAGCACGCCGCGAATCTGCTCGTAGAGCGGCACGCGGTTCCGCGGCTCGACGTGGTGGAAGGCGAAGCAGGAGACGACGGCGTCGAACCGGCTCCCCGCGAGCGCATCCGGGATGCCGGCGTTGAGATCCTGCTTCAGGATGCGCACGCGCCCGTCGTCGGGGAACCGCCGGCCGGCGCGCTTGAGCATCTCATCCGAGACGTCGACCAAAGTGGCCACGGCGTCCGGCCTCCGCTTGAGGATCTCGGCGGTGACGTCGCCGGATCCGCATCCCAGGTCCAGGAAAGCTGGCCGTGGGGACAGACATGCGGCGGCGAGGGTGGCGATGAGCGCGAGCACCTCGCTGCGCCCCGGGACCATGTCCGACTGCACCCGGAGCCGCTGCGCGGCGCGGGGCGACGACCACCCGTCCGGCTCACTCATCGATCGGACAATCCATGGAGAATGGTGCAGCCGTTATAACATAGATGAACACCATGGAGCGCGAGCGACCACTGCGCCAGGGGACATCGCCGACGTACGCGCCACCGTCGATCGTGTTCAAGGAGCGTCGCTGGTCCTCGGCAGAGATGTCGTCGATGTCCGCGGAGTGGCTCGAGACCGTGCACGGCTCGATGCCTCCCCAGGCGGGGCTTACCGCCATGCTCATGACCAACCATCCCGAGGCGATCGCCCTCTTCTTCGCGCTCTCCAGCCTTCCCGTGCCGCTCATCGTGTACCCCGCCGACCCCCGGGCCTGGCGGAGCTCTCCACCCGTACCGCCAGGCACGCCGCTTTTCGTTCCTCCTTCGCTCCGCGAGATGGCGGCCGCCGGGCACGCCCTCGGCCTGCGCGCCGTCGTCCTGCCGGAGGCGCGCGCGGCGTCGGTCGCGACGGGCCCGATCCCCTTCATGAACTGCCCCGGGTTCGTGAACTTCACCTCCGGCTCCACGGGGTTGCCGAAGCCGGTCTACATCCGGACGCAAAGCTTTCTCGTGCAAACTGCCGCCATCGTCGAGGCCTGCGCGCTGAACGAGGCCACCGCCGTCGCGGGCTCGCTCCCCCTCTACACGCACTATGGCCTGGGTCAGGCCCTCATCCTTCCCACCGTGCTCGGGTCCTCGCTCGGGCTCCTCGAGCGCTTCGACGCCAGTTCCCTGCTGGCCCTGTTCGGGTCCGGGACCTACGGCTATTGGGCGGGCACCCCCATGATGGCGGAGATGCTCACGCGCGCCCCCCTCTCTGCGCCGCGGCCGTCCATTCCCCCCATCTGCCACATCAGCGCCGGAAAGCTCTCCACGCGGGTTTTCCACGCGTTCGCGGAGCGCTTCGGCGTGAAGCTCCGACCCAACTACGGACAGACCGAGAACGGGTTCATCACCGTGGACACCGCGCCGGAGGAGTCGATCCGCCCCGACTGCGTCGGTCGCCCCGCTCCTGGGATCGAGGTACGGATCGGCGACGACCCCCTGCGCCCGGATCCGCCCGGACAGCTGGGCCGCGTCTGGTACCGGAGCCCCTGGTACATGGAAGGCTACGGCTTCCCGCCCCACCTGGCCCCCCGCGAGGGGCGGCATGGCTGGTGGCCGACCGCCGACGTGGGCGTCCTCGACGAATCGGGGTATCTGACCCTGGCGGGTCGCGCCGATGACTGCTTCAAGACCTCGACGGGACACCTGGTGAATCCCGGCGAGATCGTGCAGGCCCTCATGAGCCATCCCGGCGTGACGGAGGTGGTTGTCGTGGCCCTGCGGAGTCCGAGCGGACCCGTGGTCGGCGTGCTGGCGGAGGCAGACGGTGTGCTCCATCCCGACCAGCTCCGCGCCACCGCGGCCCGTACGCTGCCGGCCTGGCTCCAGCCGAAGGTCGTGGCGGTGACCGACCGGTTGCCCCGTTTGGCCAGCGGAAAATGGGACCGCGACGCGTGTCACAAGATCCTGCAGTCAGCGCGAGGCTGGACCGGGTCCGAAGAGTCGTAGCCCTCACGCCCCGTCGAGCGTCCGCCGCAGCTCGGTGGCCACTTCCCGCACGTGGGTCGTGACACAGGTCAGGTGGCCGCCCGGAATGGCGCGGATCTCCAGCTCCGTCGTCACCGCTCCCCATCCGTGCGTAGGATCGCCTCCGTGACGGCCGCGCTGCTCCTCGGGCCAGAGGAGGACGACGCGACCGCCATACCGGCCGGGGGCATACGCCAGCAAGACCCGACGGTAGGCGGCAAAGCGCTCGTCATGCGCGCGCTGCCGCTCGGCCAGGGCTCGAGCGCCGCGACTGTCGGCCACCGGCGGCGGGCTCGTCGGGACCGCCACGTTCCCTCCGGTTCGGCGCAGGTGCCGCCAGCCGGAATGGAGGAGACCGCGCCACGATCGCGCCGGCGCGGGGGGTAGGGCGCTGGCCGCGCTTCGCACGTCGGACGCGACCATGACGAGGACGGCCACCCGCTCCCCCTCCGCCTCGAGTCGGCGTGCCATCTCGAAGGCGATGATCCCGCCATTGCAGTGTCCGCCCAGACGGTACGGCCCCGCCGGCTGGACGGCCCGCAAGGTAACGAGATGATCCGAGGCCATCTCCTCGATGGTGCGCGGGATCGCCTCGCCGTCGAGCCCGTGGGGCATGAGCGCATAGAAGGGCTGCGCGGGGCCGAGCTGGGCGGCGAGGCTCAGGCAATAGAAGCCCGACCCGTTGAAGTCGCCGTGCATGAAGATGATCGGCGGGCGTTCGCCGGCCGTGTTGCGGGCGAGCACGCGGGACCGGTGACCGCCGACCGGCTCCGCGGGCACTCCGTGGCGCGCCAGCACGGCCGCCAGCGCCTTGATCGTGCCGGGCGGGTTCCAGTCATGGGTCGGGACCGACCGTCCCAGCTCGCTCTCGACGCGCGCCATGAGCCGATCGAGGACCGCCCCGTTGACTCCGAGCTCGGTGAGCGAATCGTCGATGCCCACCGGCCGACCGAGGATTTCCTCCCAGAGGTTGACGAGCAGGATGTCGAGCGGGTTCTGCGGCGCGGGCCGCCCGGTCACTCCTCAGCGCCTTCGCGCGCCGTCGATGGCAGCCATGAGACGCGCTACCGTCAACACCGACTGGTCGGCGAAGAAGGTGGCCGGATCGAGATCCACGGAGAATGTCTCTTCGCAGGCCAGCACGACCTCGAGGAGGTCGGCCGAGTCCAGCCAGAAGCCGCCCCCGTGGATCGGGGTCTGGTCCTCCACGCGATTGGGGGTCCGGTCCGGTCCGGCGATCCGCGTCAGGATTCTGACCAAGCGTGAGACGTCGTCCTGCCCCTCCATCACCGCGTCGTGCCCATGGTGCATCACTATCATCCTGGATAACGCGTGGCAAGACCGCGCCCGCGCCGGCGGTCACTATGACAGCGCATAGAAGCCCATCGCCCCGCCGGCCAGGATCTGACGCTTCGCTTCCGGCGACAGGCCCGGGCGCCGGGCGATCATCGCGGGCGCCCCGGGGAAGAAGCCGTCGGGGTGCGGGTAGTCGGTCGCCCAGAGGATCTTGTGCGGGCCGATGTACTCGGCGAGCACGCTCAGGCTGCCCTCCACCGGCTCGAACGAGATCCAGCAGTTGCGCTGGAAGAGCTCGCTGGGCCGCATGGAGAGGCCGGAGTCGTTGAAGCCCGCGTCGTCGAAGTGCCGGTCCATGCGATCGAGCCAGGGCGCGATCCAGCCGCCGCCCGACTCCAGGAAGGCGACGCGCAGCCGGGGATGGCGGTCGCAGACTCCGCCCCAGATCATGCTCATCGCGGCCAGCATCATCTCCATGGTGTGCGAGATGATGTGCCGCGCCCCGCGCGTCTCGAAGCGATCGACGCCGACCTGAGGCATACCGCCGCTGGCTCCCTCGTGCAGCCCGATGGCGAAGTCGAGCTCCTGGGCCTCGCGCCAGAAGGGCTCGTTGTCCGGATGGTGGAGCGCGCGGCCCGCGTACGGGTTCGGGCGCAGGAAGCCGCCCCGCATGCCGAGCTCGCGCCGCGCGTAGCGCATCTCGGCAATGGCCGCCTCCACGGACTGCATCGGCAGCATGGCCACGCCGAAGAGCCGGTCGGGGTAGGGCCGGCAGTAGTCGGCCAGCCAGCGGTTGTAGGCGCGGCACACCGCGGCGGAAAGCCCGGGATCCTGGATGGCGCCCGCGAAGAGACCGAGGCTCGGGTAGAGGAACGCCGCGTCGATCCCGTCCAGATCCATGTCGGGGATGCGGGCGTGCGGATCGAACCCGCCCTTGCGACCCTGGAGGTAGGTCATGGTGTCATCGGCCACCACTCCCTGGCGCGCGCCGATGCCCCCGACCACCCCCAGGCCCTTCGAGCTGCCGAGCACCTGGCTCTCGACGAGCAGGCGCTCCTTGCCATCGGTGTCGATCACGAGCCGGGGCGCCCGATCGCGATAGGCCGGGTCCATGTAGGTGGTCCATAGATCCAGCGGCTCGAGGATGTGGCCGTCGGCGTCGATGATGTCGTAGGTGCGCCCCATGGCCGGTCTCCTTACGGGCGAACGCAGTTGATGTAGGTCCAGCAGCAGCGGAACGCGTCCCGGCCGCCGAACAGCGTGTCCATCGCATGGCGAATGAGGACCAGCCGGTCGGCGACGGCGCCATGGCTGGGGGCCTTCCCGTCGATCCTGGCGGAGCCGCCCACCCAGCCCAGCACCGCCTCATGATACGCGGTGAGGAATTCGAACCAGTCGGCCACCTGAGCCTCGATGGAGCGCGCCCGCACGTCCTCCACCCTGAAGCCCGCTTCCTCGAGTCCGTGCAGGTAGTAGTCGAGCGGGCGCACCGGCAGGAACACCTGATCGCGGTGGGCGAGGTGCGCCTGGATGCGGGGCTCGTCGTCGAGCAGGGGCCGGTAGGCGGCATAGCGCGCGTCGTTGCGGACCAGGCCCGTCGCGACCTCGTGGATGGCCCAGACCGTCTCGTCCAGGATCCACTCGCTGGGCCCGGCCTGGGGGTTACGGATATTGCCCGACTGCACGAAGGCGCGCCCGCCCGGCCGCAGCACGCGGGCCCAGGACCCGAGGGTGTCGGCAAGGTCCCGGTACAGATGGATGGCGTTGGTGGAGGCGAGCACGTCGGCCTTGCGCGCCACCAGCTCCGGCCCCATCACCTCTTCGAGGAGCTCGAGCCGCCGCGCCTCCTTGAGCCAGCGCAGGAGCCGGAAGCCGATGCGCTCCTCGCCGCCGAACTTGTCGAGGGCGACGCGGAGGAACTTGGGGGAGCTGTCCACGATCAGCGTCCCGACGTGGCGGTCGAAGATTCTAAGATTGAGCCGATCGAGGAGGATCCCGGTGCCCCCCGAGTAGTCGATGAGGAGCTCGCCATCTTCGAGGTGGCGTGCCAGGTCCTCGACCGTCGGATCGAGGTTCCGGTACCAGCCGTGGTTCTCGACGGTGTCGTACCGGAGACCGAAGGTGTCCATGGGCTGCTGGACCCAGTCCTGATCGGGAACGCGCGCGAAGCCGGCGGGCCACTGGAATCGCCTCCTCGGCCCGCGCGCCCGCTGGATGGGGGCGGTGACGGCGGCGTGAATGCGCAGGAGGTCGGGGATGGTGGCGGCCGGGCGCCGGCCCCAGCCGCACTCGGTGGCGACCCCGAACCCGGACACGAAGCGGTGGGCCATCTCCATGCGACGGCGCGTGCCCTCGACGCCGTCGGTGTGGTGAAGCAGGCCCAGGTAAAGCTCCGACTCGGCGCGCAGGCGCAGCTCCCGCAGCGGCGCATAGTAGGCCTCGTCGACGCGCTCCCGCGGGACGGGCAGATGGATCCAGGTGAGAGGGCGCCCGAGGCTCGCCGCCAGCGCATTCGCGACCTCGACGAGCTTGCTCGCGTCGGACGGCTCCTTGAAGTGGCGGTGCTGGACATCGCCGTAGCAGAGGTGATAGCCGATCTGGACGTCCGCGGGCACGTGGCGGGAGATCCGGAGCAGCCGCTCCAGGATCCCGCTCTTGGCGTCGCCGAACCAGACCGGGAACACGCCCTCGAGCATCCCGAACTCGAAGTTGGTATCCCACTGGATGGCGAGCTGATCGTGGGGCAATTCCTGGAGGATGGTCCGTAGCTCTCCGAGCAATTGCTCCTCGTAGACGGGCTCGAGGAGCTCCTGGTGCTCGGGCACCACGAAGGCGCTGATCGGAGCCAGCGGAGTGGGCAGACAGACCTGGAAGCGACAGGCCACCGGCACCACGCCGTCACGCTTGAGGCGCGCGAAGACCCGATAGGAGGACAGCGCGGCATCCGCATAGCCCAGCGCCCCGAAGGTCACGCTCTCCGCGCGCGCGCCGTCGGCCAGCCGGACGCGGGGCAGCGGCCGCCAGCTATCCGGACCGGGCGGCACCACCTCGAGCTGGCGCTGGGTGGTGAAGACGGGGAGCTGCCAGACGATCCAGTCAGATCGGGGGCCGGTCTCGCCGTCGGGGATGCGGCGGAGGCGATCGCCGATCTCATCGGCGACGGCGCGAAACACCGCCTCCGGACTGGCCAGCGGCACGCTGCCAACCAGGTGGGCTCCGGACGCCATGAGATCGGGGGAGATCGTGCTCACGACGGGTCCGAGCATCTGCCCAAAGCTTTCCTGGGTCAAGGCGTCGGAGCGGCGGCGGCGATTCTATGCTCGGGGGCAGATCATGGCGCCTGGATAGGGCGGCCGTTGACAACGATGAGGTAGCAGTAGACAGCGCCGAGGTTGGTGGGAAGAGGAGCGCCGGCGGGAGAAGTCTTCCGTTCTGATGCGGGCAGATCGCGGAACTCGGCGACGGTGAGGATCAGTCCCTCGACGGTTGGATTCTCCGCGCCGCGCCGGAAGTCCTCTTCGCTCGCCGCTGGCGACAGCACGTCCGCGTTCCATCGGAAGTACTCGGCGAGGATCCGGACGCGGCCGCCGGCCGCGACGCCTTCATCACTGATCGGGTACAGACGAAACCCGGACCAATGCGTCTGGAAAAAGGCCTCGAGATCCGCCGCGGACTGAGGCACCACGTAGAACCGCACGCGCAGCTGTTGGTAGTCCGAGATCCGACCCCGCATGACCTGCTGCTCGCCAAAGGCTTCGCCGTCTTCCTCGAGGAGGACATATTCCTTCAGCACGGGAAATGCCTTGAGGTCCGCAAGCAGGCGGGGAATGGCGCTCGCCCGCCCCAGCGGGCTCACGGCGGCAATGGCGTCGTCGAGCCGTCCACGTGCGAACTGATAGAGCGCGAGCGCTTCGCGATAGGAGGCCTGTCCGGGAGCCAGCTCCACCGCGCGAGTCGCGAACGTGACGGCGCGGGAAAGGTCTCGCGCCACTCGATAGATTCGATTGTTCCGGATGATGCCCACTCTGGTGCCATAGACGCGGGCCTTCCAGTAGTGGGCCTCGGCACTGCGGGGCTGGAGGACCAGGGCGCGGTCGAGGAGCGCGTGCACGGCGGCGGGGTCGTTCCTGACTGATTCGGCCGTCGGCGGAGGTTCGCCCTGGCGGATCATCTGGGGCTGCGATCGGTCTTCGACGATGGCGAACCTCGCGGCGAGGAGAAGAACCGCGACGTCCCGGGGACGTTCCGTCATCCGCCGCTTCAGCTCGGCGCTCGTTTGCCTGAGCTCGGACTCCTCGGCCGCCCCGAGCTCGGCTCGCTCGATCAACGCGGCCAGCTCCGTGTCGGGGATCGCGAACGGTGGCGAATCGACAGCCCGTGCGGCGGGGGAGGCGCCGACGCAACCGGACAGCAGCATGGCGCACCACCATGCAAGCGGAGCCAGCCGGGTCCAGTCGGTCGCCGTCGGCCGCATGCGTGGTGACCCGCCGACTACCCCAGGAAGTCTCGGCAGAGCGCTTCCCACATCATGGCCGACAGCCGCAGGCTCTCCGTGTCCACCCGCTCGTTGTGGCCGTGGAACATGATGGGGTACTCGGTGTACGGGATGCGCGTGGAGTGCAGGCCGAAGCCATAGGCGGGAATGCCCTTCCAGCGGAAGAATCGCGCGTCGGTGCCGCCGGTGGTCATGGCCGGCACCACGGTGCTGCCGGGCATGAGGGCGCCGGAGGCGCGCGACAGGGCGCGCATGAGGGGCGTGTCGATGGTGGACAGCGAGCCGCCGCGCCGCCGGTTGGGCGGGGTGTCGATGGTCACGCGGTCGGCCAGGTCGCCCATGGCCTCTTTCAGCATGGCCTCCACTTCCTCCGACGTGATGCCGGGCAGCGCGCGGATGTCCACCTGGATCTCGACGCGGTCGGGGATCACGTTCACCTTGCTGCCGCCGTGCGCCACATTGGGCGAGAAGGTGGTGTGGGTGCAGGCATGGGCCTCGCGGGCCAGGGCGGCGTTGTCCATGTCGCGCGCGGTCTTCCAGACGCGATCGGGGTCCACCAGGGCGGCGGTCAGCTCGGGGTCCAGCTCCAGCGCGGTGATGTAGTTCTTCCAGGCGTCCAGGATGCGCGCGGCGGGCCGGTAGTCGGCGATGCGCTGGATGATGATGGCGGCGGTCACCAGCGCATTGTCGGTGCGGAAGGGGCGCGAGCCGTGGCCCGGCGTGCCGTGGACCACGAGGCGGCGCCAGTTCCCGCCCTTCTCGCCGACGGAGACACGCAGCTTGTGGCCCGAAGGCGTCGGGATGGGCACGCCGCCGCTCTCCGTCACCACGTAGTCGCACTTCACCGCGTCGAACTCGTGGTCCACCAGATGCTCGGCGCCGTAGACCCCACCCGCTTCCTCGTCGGCCACCGCGAGATAGATGAGGGTGCCGCGGGGCTTCCAGCCCGTGGTGCGGAGCCGGCGCGTGGCCACCGCCATGGTGGAGGTGAGGTTGAGCATGTCGATGGCCCCGCGCCCCCACACCACGCCGTCCACCAGCTCGGCGGCAAAAGGATCGCGCTTCCAGCCCGAGGGGCTCACCGGGACCACGTCGGTATGGCCCATGAGCAGGAGCGTGGGCGCCTTGGGATCGCTGCCCTGGATGCGGGTGATGAGGCTCATGCGCCCCGGGGACGAGGTATAGCGCTCGCAGGAGAGGCCCGAGCCCGCAAAGAAAGTCTCCAGCGCGTCGCAGCTCCGCGATTCGCCCCCCGAGCTCTCCTCGCCCGTGTTCACGCAGGCGTTCCGGATCAGGGTGCGGAGCAGCTCGGTGGATTCGGTCTCGATGGCGGCTTCGGTGGTGGGCATGATCAGGCTCTCCGGAGGCTGGCCTCGACGGCGGGGCGGATCTCGCGAGCAAAGCGCTCGAAGATCGCCACCATGTCGTCGAGGTCGCGGTAGCGGGCTTCGAGCAGGAAGGAGCCGACGCCGAGCTCCTGGTAGCGCCGGATGTCGGCGATGATCTGATCGGGCGTGCCCTGCAGCGGCTTGCGGTCGGCGCCCCCGGGCGTGTCGCGGAACGAGAGGCCCACGCGGAGCGTGATGGCCAGGTCGTCGAGCCGGCGGTTGACCTTCCCGCATTCGGCGCGGAGCCGCGCGATGTCGCGCTCGAAGGCGTCGGGGGGCGTGAAGGCGGCGTGCCAGCCGTCGCCCAGCTCGGCCACCCGGCGCAGGGCCCGCGGAGTATGGCCGCCCACCCAGATGGGAATGCGCTTGCGCGGTGGCTGGGGCACCACGCCGATCTCCGGGAAGGAGAAGAACTCGCCCTGGTAGCGCGGCTTCTCCTCCGACCAGCAGGCGCGCATGATGCGAATCGCCTCGTCGGACCAGGCGCCCCGCCGGTCGTAGTTGCCGCCCAGGATCTCGATCTCCTCGCGCATCCAGCCCACGCCCACGCCGAGAATGACGCGGCCCTCGGCCAGATGATCGAGCGTGGCCAGCATCTTCGCCGACAGCACCGGGTGCCGGTGGGGGAGGACGAGGATGGTGGTCCCGAGCTGCGCGCGCTCGGTGACGCCGGCCACCAGCGCCAGGGTGGTCAGCGGCTCCAGGAAGGCGGCGGTGGGCGGGAGCGGGAACTGGCCGCTGGGATTGTAGGGATACTGCGACTTGATCGAGTAGGGGAGCACCACGTGGTCGCTGGCCCACAGCGACTCGTAGCCCAGCGCTTCCATCCTCCGCGCGAAGGCGATCACGTTCCCCCGCGTGGCGATGGGGCCGAAGACGGGCAGGTGACAGCCGAAGGTCAGCGGAGCGGGCGACATCGAGGCTAGCGGGCGTGCGCGCCCGACGCGTAGACGATCTGATCGGCCAGCTCGCCGCCGGCGATCATCTGGCCCAGCCGCGCGCGCTGGATCTTGCCGCTGGACGTCTTCGGGATGGTGCTGGGCCGCACCAGGAGCACCTTGGCCGGGCGGTGCCCGCTGACCTGGTGCACGCGCTGGACGATCTCGCGAACCAGCGCCGACTGCTCGTCGGGGGTGCCGCCGTCGCCGCGCACCTCCGCCACGATGTGCAGGCGCTGGCTGCCGGTGCGCTCGCTGTCGATGCCCACCGCCGCCGAGTAGCGGACGCCCCCCACGTGGTCCACCACCTCTTCCACGTCGGCGGGGATGAGGTTCTCGCCGCCCAGGATGATGAGATCCTTGACCCGGCCCGTGACGAAGAGGTACTCCTCGGCGTCGAGGAAGCCCAGGTCGCCGGTGCGGAGCCAGCCGTCGGGCGACAGCACGCGGCTGGTGGCCTCGGGGTTGTTGTAGTAGCCCTGCATGACACCCGGGCTCCGGACCACGATCTCGCCTTCCACCCCGGGGCCCGCCACCTTGTCGTCCTGCATGATGCGCACCGACACGCCCCGGCAGGTATGCCCCACCGAGAGGAACTTGCCGGACGTGTCCAGGCGCAGCGGGGTGAAGCGAGGCCAGATCGCCACCGCCAGGGTGGCCTCGGCCAGGCCATAGCAGGGCGTGATGATGTTGTGGATGTCGAATTTCCGCTCGAAGGCCTCGATGGTGCTCAGCCGCACCGGCTCCGCGCCGGACAGCGCCTGCTTGAGCGAGGACAGCTCGATGCCGGTGGTATCGCTGATGTTCCGCGCGCAGTTCCGGTAGCCGAAGTCCGGCGACACCGTGAAGGTGGCGCGCACCCGGGTGACGAGCTCCAGCCAGGTTCGCGGATTCTTGAGATCCGGCGGCAGGAGATAGAGTGGCGCGCCGGTGGTGGGCGGGGTGAAGGCGCAGCCGATCAGGCCCATGTCGTGATAGAGCGGCAGCCAGGACACCACGGTGTCCTCGCGGCCGAGCTGGGCCGCCTCCGCCATGAACTCCACCGTCCGGCACACATTGGCGTGGCTCAGCACCACGCCGCGCGGCTGCCCCGTGCTGCCCGACGTGTACTGGATGAAGGCGACGTCGTCCTCTCTGACGAGGGGGAATGGCGGAGCGGGGGCGTCGGCCTCGAGATCGGACGGCTCCAGGATGTGCCGGATATTCGCCGCTGCCGCCGCGGACTCCTCCACGCCCGACCGGAACCAGCCGATCGTGACCACGACCTTGGCCTCGGAGTCGCGGAAGATATTGGCAGTGGCCTCCACGCCGAGCGTGGGATAGAGCGGCACGGGCACGGCCCCGAGCCGCAGGACACCGAAGAACGTGTAGAAGAACTCGGCGCAGGTGGGGTAGATCAGGCATACCTTGTCCCCCCGCTCGATCCCGAAGCGCCGGAGCCCGGCCGCGTACCGCTCGCTGTCGCGCCAGAGCTGGCCATAGGCCACGGGGGTGTCGAAGAGGGTGAAGTAGGCCTTGTCGGGGTCGGCGATGGCCCGCTGCCCCATCAGTTCCACGAGAGTCCCGGCCTTGATCATGGGAAGGGAACCACGGGCATTCTAGCGGATCGGAGGGCCCCCGGGAAGGGCGTCGAGCACCACCGGCTCGATGATGATCTGGTCGAACGTCTCCGCGTAGGCGTAGCCATGCGCCTTGCCCAGCTCGGCGTTCCGCTCGCGCACCCGCTTCTCGACGGCGGCGAAGTCCTTGAGCTGGCTGGCGTGGCAGGCCAGGGCCTTGAGCTTGAGATCCATGGTCCCGGTGATGTCCACCACCACCTCGGGCTTGTCCCACCACATGAGATAGACCTCCTTCACCTTGTGCGGCTCGAGGCCCTGGGCGAGGAGCTCCGGGAATGCCATGTGGTCGCGGGCGAGCGGATAGACGCAATCCAGCGCGATGCCGGCGGCGGCGCGATGGTCGCGGTGGGAGGCGCCGAGATTCTTGGTGCGGTGGGGATTCTGGACGATGAGGAGATCGGGCCGATGCCGGCGGATCTGGGCGGTGACGGCCATGCGGCTCTCGCGCGTGTTCTCGAGCTCGCAATCGGGAAAGCCGAGGAACTCCACCGTCTCGACCCCGAGGACCCGCGCGGCGTTCCGCTGCTCCTCCTCGCGGATCCGGGCCAGACGCTCGGGCGTCATGCTGCGGTCGCTGGAGCCCTTGTTGCCGTTGGTGATGATGCAGTAGGTGACCTGCTTGCCTTCCCGGACCAGCCGGGCCACCGTGCCCCCCGCGCCGAACTCGGAATCGTCCGGATGGGCGGTCACCACCATCACGCGCTGGATACGCTCGGTCATGGATTCTCCTTTCCCCGCCTTATAATGCGGGCCGTGGCGAAGAAATCAAGCAGTCTATCGCTCCTCGCCGTCCTCGCCGTCTTCGCCATCCTGGCCGCGCTGCCCGGGGACGTGGCGCAGATCCGGCTCGGCCCGCTCTCGCTGCTCTGGTGGTGGGGCGGCGTGGCGGGGCCGCTGGCCGCCGCGCTGGCGGCGCTCGCGCGGGCGGGCGCGCGTGACGAGCCCGGCGCCGAATGACGGGTGCAGGCGGGATTCTCGGCGTCTGGCTCACTCCCGCGATCTGGCTCGCGCTGCCCGCGCTCTTCCTCGCTCAGGGCGCGGGAGCGCTGTGGGCGGGGCTGCTGCTGGTGGCGGCCCCGCTGCTCGCGCTGTCGCTGCGCGGCGCCCCCTCGGACCCCCGACTTCGCGCGCCGGTGCCGCTGATCCACATCGCCGCGCTCTTTCTCGCCGTGATCGCGCTCATCTGGGCGGGCCTCATCGTGGCCGGCGACGTGGCGCTGCGCCTCGGCGGGCCGCGCTGGCACGGCATCGCGCTGGCCGCCAGCGGAGGACTTCTCCTCACGGCCTGGCGCGGCGCCGGCCGCGCGCTTCCTGCGCTCCTCATGATCGCCGTCCTCGGGCTGGCCTTGCCGCTGCTGCTGCTGGCGCGCGTCGCGGGCCTGGGCCCCGTCGAGGCCTGGCAGGTGGTGGCCACGAGCCCGTCCTTCAGCTTTCCTCCGGGGAGCCCCTGGGTGTCGGAGGGCCGCGATCTGCGGCTCGCCCAGGGGCCGCGGCCGCTGCAGTTCCAGGAAGAGCATCGGCTCACCGCGGTGGGTGAGACGTCGCTGCGGCTCAGCACGCGCGACGGCCGGCAGACGGCGGAGCGCGAGCTCACGCTGGCGGCCGGGCAGCCCCTGACGGTGCGCCCCGGCGACCGGCTCGAGGCCACCGCCGGCACGCGCCTGCGCTTCGAAGCGGGCCGCCGCGTGCCCGGCGCCCCCGAGACGGGCGTGGCGTGGGCCAGCGGCGCGACGAGCGACACGCGCGCCGGATTCCTCCACGGCCTGGGTCTGGCCGTCACCGTACTGGGCGGCGGGATCGCGCTGCTCGGCCCGCCCCTCGTCGGGCGCCCCTCGCGCGGTGCGCTGGCGGCGGTCGGTCTGGCGCTGGTCGCCGTGATCTGGCTCGCGCAGGGCTGGGCGGTGTACACGGCGCTCCGCGCGCCGGAGGTATACCTGGGCGGCATCTCTCCGGAGCGGCTGCTCGACGTGCCGCGGCTCGTGTTCGTCAGCCGGCTCGGCGCCTGGCGGGCGCAGGCCATGCTCGTCATCGCGGTGGCGGCCGGCTTCCTCGCCTCCACGGTGGCGCTGCGCGCGCGCCTCTCGGCGGCGGACACCACCGGCGGCGGCGAGATCGGCAGCGATCTCGGTCTCTGGAGCATGGTGTTCGGCGTGGCGGCGCTGGCCAGCCTCTGGGCCGTGGATCCCTGGCGGCTCGCGCTGGCCGCGCTGGGCGTGGCGGCGGCGGTGCTGGTGCCGGCCGCTGTGCTGCCCACCGCCGCGTCACGGCCGGCGATCGCGACCGCCGCCGGCATCGCGAGCCTGGCGGTCTTCGGGCTGCTCCTGCTCGCGGGTCGCCTCGCCGAGCCGGGCGCGTGGCTCGCGGCGCTCTGCGACCTGCCCGCGCTGGCGGCCCTGCCCGCCGGTGTCCTCGTGCTCCGGCTCGCCGCGTGGCGCGGCGCGGGCGCCTGATTGGCCGCGGCGGCGGACGAGCAGGGCCCGCTGTATACGCGCGCGCTGGTGGCCGCGATCGCCATCACCATCGCCATCCACGTGGCGACCTATCTGCTCCAGGCGGTGCTGCCCTTTCACGCCAGCGCGCTGGGCGCCACCGGCACCCAGGTGGGCTTTCTCTTCTCGATGAACGCGGGCGTGGCGATGTTCCTGCGTCCGGCGGTGGGCGGCTGGGTGGACCGCTACGGCGTGCGGGTGGTGCTCCTGCCCGGCGTGGCCGTGCTCGCGCTGACCTCGCTGGCCTTCCACGCGGCGGCGACGCCCACCGTGCTCATCGCGCTGATGGCCGGCATCGGGCTCTCGAATGGGCTGGTCTCCACCGCGGCGGGCGTGCTGGCGTCGCAGGCAACGGCGCCGGCGCGTCGAGGGGAGGCCCTCGGCGTGTACTACGTGGCGACGTCGCTGGCGACCGCCGTGGCGGCGCCGGGCGGCATCACGCTCTACCGCTGGGGCGGGATCCGGCCCGCCTACGTGCTGGTCACGGCGCTGGCCGTCGCGCTCGCGGCGCTCACCCTCGGCATGACGCCCCGCGGGCCTCTCGGCTCGCCCGCCGCCTCGGCGCGCTTCCGGTTCTGGAGCCGGCGGGCGCTGGGGCCGGCGGGCGTGATGGTGCTGCTGACGGTGGGGTGGAGCTCGATCGTCGGCTTCGTGCCGCTGCATGCCGTGCGCCACGGCCTCGACGGCGTGCTGCCCTGGTTCTTCGGCATCTACTCGGGATGGCTCCTGCTCTGCCGCATCCTCCTGCGCCGGCTCTCAGATCAGGTCGGTCGCCAGCGCGTGCTCGTTCCCGCCATGGCCGCCACCGCGCTCGGCTTCCTGCTGCTCGCCGTGCTGATGCCGCCCACCGCGACCTCCCTGCTCGTGGTGGCGTTCCTCCTCGGCACCGGCGCCTCGCTGACCTATCCGACCATGGTGGCGTTGCTGGTGGACCGCACGCCGGACCGCGAGCGCGGGCTCGCCATGGGCACGCTGTCGGCGTCCTGGGACGTGGGCGTGGTGGTGGGCTCGGCGCTGGTGGGCGCCGTCATCGAGCGCGCGTCCTTCGGCACGGGATTCGGCGTGGGCGCGGCGGGCGCCTTTGCGGCGGTCGCGCTCTTTCTCGCGCTGGAGCGCCGTCCCAGGCCGGGGTACGTGCGCCCGCGGGAGAGGGCGTGCTAGCCTCCCGGCTATGCCCCATCCACCAGAGAGACTGCGGGGGGACTCGTGATGGAGCGACGCACTTTCCTGGCCATGGTCCCGGCCAGTCTCCTCGTCGCGCCGCGAGCCGCGGTGGCCCAGCCGGCGACCAAGGCCGCTCGGATAGGCTTTCTGTCGATCTCCGGTGGCCGAATCCCCACGATGGACATTTCGCCAGGGTTGCGCGAGCTGGGATGGATCGAGGGACAAAACATCGCCATTGAATACCGTTGGGCGGCGAACAGGGAGGATCAACTTCCCGCCTTGGCGGCCGAGCTGGTTCGGCTCAAGGTCGAGGTCATTGTGACCTCTGGGACACCGGCTGCCCAGGCCGCCAAGCGGGCGACCACGACCATTCCCATTGTCATGACATTCGTCGCCGATCCCGTGGGAAGCGGGCTCGTCTCGAGCCTGGCCCGGCCAGGCGGGAACGTTACAGGATTGACCACACTTGCGACGGGGCTGATCGCCAAACGCCTGGAGCTGCTGAAGGCGATGGTATCGGGGTCAACCCGCGTGGCCGTCCTCTGGCAGCCGGGCGCACTCGGAGAACGCGCGATGCGAGACCTGGTGGAGGAGACGCAAGTGGCGGGTCGGACGCTCGGGCTCACGCTGCGATTCGTGGAGGCGCGGCGGCCGGAAGACTTCGACCAAGCGTTCTCCGCGATGAGGGAAGCGCGTGTGGGGGGGCTTCTCGTCTTTCCGAACGCCCTGCTCTTCGAGGAGCGTAAAAGCATCGTGGAGCATGCGACAAAGGGCCGATTGCCGGCAATGTATCCGTGGCGGGAGGCCGCGAGCGTTGGAGGCCTCATGTCCTACTCAACCAATTTTCCCGATATGTACCGCCGTGCCGCCACCTACGTGGACAAGATCCTGAAAGGTGCCAAGCCCGGCGATCTCCCCATCGAGCAGCCGACGACGTTCGAACTGGTCCTCAACCTCAAGACCGCGAAGGCCCTCCGCCTGAAGATTCCCTCGTCGCTGTTGGCGCGGGCGGATCAGGTCATCGAGTGATGGGGGTACATCGCGGGCTTGGGAACGCACTTCGCCGAAGTCGTCACTAGCAAATCGCAGCTGTGGGCGCCATCTTTTCCAGTCCGGCCGGCGCCCGCTTACTCTCGGCGGGCGGCCGGGGTATGATCGAGGAGCATGGCCAACGACCGCATCGTCATCCGGGGGGCCCGCGAGCACAATCTCAAGGCCATCGACCTCGAGATCCCCCGCGATCAGCTGGTGGTGATCACCGGGCTGTCCGGCTCGGGGAAGTCCTCCCTCGCCTTCGACACCATCTACGCGGAAGGGCAGCGCCGCTATGTCGAGTCGCTGTCCGCCTACGCGCGGCAATTTCTCGAGCAGATGGAAAAGCCGGACGTGGACTCCATCGAGGGTCTCTCGCCCGCCATCTCCATCGAGCAGAAGACCACGTCCAAGAACCCGCGCTCCACCGTGGGCACCGTCACCGAGATCTACGACTACCTTCGCGTGCTGTTCGCGCGCGTGGGCGTGCCCCATTGCCCGCAATGCGGCCAGGAGATCTCCGCCCAGACCGTCCAGCAGATGGTGGATCGCGTGCAGACCCTGCCCGGCGGGAGCCGCCTCCTCGTCCTCGCCCCGGTGGTGCGGGGGCGCAAGGGCGAGTACCGCAAGCTCTTCTTCGACCTCAAGCGCCAGGGCTATGTGCGGGTGCGGGTCAACGGCCAGATCCGCGAGCTGACCGAGGACATCGAGCTGGCCAAGACCAAGAAGCACACCATCGAGGTGGTGGTGGACCGCATCATCATCCGCGAGGGTCTGGGGACGCGGCTGGCGGACTCGCTCGAGACGGCGCTGCGGCTGGCCGACGGCTTCGCGCAGGTGGAGGTGGTGGACGGCGTCGCCATGCTCTTCTCGGAGCGCCTGGCCTGCGCGGAGTGCGGGATCTCCTCTCCGGAGGTGTCGCCGCGCATGTTCTCCTTCAACAATCCGCACGGCGCCTGCCCCGCCTGCGGCGGCATCGGGACCCGCTACGAGGTGGATCCGGCGCGCGTGGTGCCGGAGGAGAAGCGCACCCTCAATCAGGGCGCGCTGGCGCCCTGGGCGGGCCAGCCGGGCAGCGTCTTCAAGCAAACTCTCCAGGTGCTGTCGCGCCGGCACAAGTTCAGCCTGGACACGGCGTGGGGCAAGCTCTCGAAGAAGGTGCGGGACATCGTTCTCCACGGGGAGGAGGGCGACGGGTTCGAGGGCGTGCTGAAGATCCTCGACCGCAAGTACAAGGAGACCCTGTCCGAGGACTCGCGGGGGGAGATCGAGCACTTCATGACCCTCCAGGATTGCCCCGCCTGCAAGGGCTCGCGCCTCCGGCCGGAAGCCCTGGCGGTCAAGATCGCGCGCCGCTCCATCGCCGACCTGGTGCGGCTGCCCATCAAGGACGCGGGCGAGTTCTTCGACACGCTCAAGCTCACCGAGCGCGAGGTGGCCATCGCGCGCCGGGTGCTGAAGGAAGTCCGCGAGCGGCTCGGCTTCCTCACCGCGGTGGGGCTCGACTACCTGACGCTGGACCGCGCGGCCGCCACCCTGTCCGGCGGCGAGGGGCAGCGGATCCGCCTCGCGACCCAGATCGGCTCCAGTTTGGTGGGTGTCCTCTACATCCTCGACGAGCCGTCCATCGGGCTGCACCAGCGAGACAATCGCCGCCTGCTGGACACGCTCAAGCGGCTGCGCGACCTGGGCAATACGGTGCTGGTGGTCGAGCATGACGAGGAGACCATCCGGTCGGCGGACTTCGTGGTGGACCTGGGGCCGGGAGCGGGGGAGCACGGCGGCCACGTGGTGGCGGTGGGCACGCCGGACGAGATCGTCAGCAACCCGGCCTCCCTCACCGGGCGCTTCCTGGCCGGCGCGGAGCGCATCCCGCCGCCGGCCCGTCGCCGGGCTCCAGAGGGGAAATTCCTCGTGATTCACAACCCGCGCGAGCACAATCTCAAGGGCATGAGCGTTCGCATCCCCCTCGGCACTTTTACCTGTGTGACCGGCGTGTCGGGCTCGGGCAAGTCCACTCTCGTCAACGACATCCTCTACCGGGCGCTGGCGCAGATGCTCCACCGCGCGGGAGACCGTCCGGGCGCGCACGACCGCATCGAAGGGGCGCAGCATCTCGACAAGGTCATCGACATCGACCAGTCGCCCATCGGGCGGACGCCGCGCTCCAACCCCGCCACCTATACCGGTGTCTTCACCTTGATCCGCACCTTGATCGCGCGGACCTCGGATGCTCGGGTGCGCGGCTACGAGCCGGGGCGGTTCTCGTTCAACGTGAAGGGCGGTCGCTGCGAGGCCTGCCAGGGCGACGGGCTGGTGAAGATCGAGATGCACTTCCTGCCCGACGTGTACGTGACCTGCGAGGTCTGCAAGGGCAAGCGCTACAATCGCGAGACGCTGGAAGTCCGCTACAAGGGCAAGAACGTCGCCGATATCCTGGACATGACGGTGGCGGAATCGCTGGAATTCTTCGAGCCGGTGCCCGCCATCAAGCAGAAGCTCAAGACGCTCCACGACGTGGGGCTGGACTATATCCGCCTCGGCCAGGCGGCCACCACGCTGTCCGGCGGCGAGGCCCAGCGCGTGAAGCTCGCCACCGAGCTCAGCCGGCGCGCCACCGGCCGGACGCTGTACATCCTGGACGAGCCCACCACCGGGCTGCACTTCGCGGACATCCGGCGCCTCTTGCACGTGCTCAACCAGCTGGTGGAGCAGGGCAATACGGTGGTGATCATCGAGCACAACCTGGACGTGATCAAGACCGCGGACTGGATCATCGACCTCGGACCCGAGGGCGGCCACGAGGGCGGGCGGGTCATCGCCATCGGCACCCCGGAAGAGGTGGCGCGTCAGGCCGCGAAATCCTACACCGGTCAGTTCCTGAAGCGCGCGCTGCGGGAGGCGTCATGAGACGTACCAAGATCGTCTGCACCATCGGGCCGGCCTCCTCGAGCCGCGAGATGCTCAACCGGCTCGTGACCGCCGGGATGGACGTGGCCCGGCTCAACTTCTCCCACGGCACTCACGAGGAGCACGCGGAGGTGATCCGGAGCATCCGGGAGGGAGAAGCGACCTGGGGTCATCCCGTCACCATCGTCCAGGACCTCCAGGGCCCGAAGGTGCGGCTGGGCCGCTTCGTGGGCGGCCAGGCGCTCTTGCTCAACGGGGAGGCGTTCACGCTGTCGGCCAAGAGCATCATGGGCACGGATACGCGCGCCTCGCTGTCGCATCCCGAGTTTCTCCCCGTGCTCAAGAAGGGCGATCAGGTCTGGATGGACGACGGGATGATCCAGCTCGTCGTGGAGTCGGCGAGCGCGGAGGAGGCGGTGTGCCGGGTGGCGGCGGGCGGAGTAGTGTCCGACCACAAGGGCATCTCGCTGCCGCGCATTCCGGTGCCGGTGGCGTCCCTCACCGAGAAGGACCGCGAGGATCTCCAGTTCGGCATCGCCCAGGGCGTGGACTACGTGGCGGTGTCCTTCGTGCGCACCGCCGCCGATATCCAGGAGGTGCGGAAGTTCATCCACGACCACGGCGCGGACCTTCCCATCATCGCCAAGCTCGAGCGGGCCGAGGTCATGGGCAACCTGCCCGGCATCCTCCCGCTGGTGGATGCGGTGATGGTGGCTCGGGGCGACCTCGGCGTGGAGGTGCCGCTGGAGGACGTGCCGGTGATCCAGAAGGAGATCATCCGGCAGGCGCGGCAGGCCAAGGTGCCGGTGATCGTGGCCACCCAGATGCTGGAGTCCATGGTGCGCCATATCCGTCCCACGCGGGCCGAGGTGACGGACGTCGCCACCGCCATCTTCGACGGCGCCGACGCCACCATGCTCTCGGCGGAGACGGCGACCGGACGCTTCCCCGCCGAGACGGTGGCGGTGATGGCGCGCATCGCGGAGCGGGCCGAGCGGGCCCAGTCGAAGAGCCCGGCGGACCAGCGGCGCGGCGATCGGCCGGAGCCCTACGGCTTCCCGGAGGCCACGTCGCAGGCGGCCTGTCACGCGGCGCGCGTGCTGCAGGCCAAGGCCATCGTGGCGTTCACCCAGTCGGGCTTCACCGCGCGCCTGATCTCGGAGGAGCGCCCGGACGTCCCCATCCTGGCGCTGACCCCGTTTCCCGAGGTCCAGCGCCGTCTGGGCCTTTACTGGGGCGTCACCTCCCGTCTCATCCGGAAGGTGGAGACCACCGACGAGATGCTGGACGAGATCGAGACCACCCTCCTCGCCGACAGCACCGTGCGGAACAACGACGTGCTCGTCATCATCTCGGGCTCGCCGATGTGGGTGACGGGGACCACGAACCTTCTGAAGTTCCACCGCATCGGCGAGCGCCGCTAGTGCCGGGCACTCGGTCGGAATAGTCAACGGAGATCCCGATGGCCTACCAGGCGCTGCGTTACGAGGTGAAGGACGCCATCGCCACCCTCACGCTCAACCGTCCCGACGCCTATAACGCGCTCAACCTGACGCTCGGGCGCGACCTCTTCCACGCCACGCTCCAGGCCGACGAGGATCCCTCCGTCCGGTGCATCGTGGTGACGGGGGCGGGGAAGGCCTTCTGCGCGGGCGGGGACGTGAAGGACTTCGCGGAGGCCGGCGATCGCGTGGGCGTGGTGATCAAGGAGCTCACGACCTATCTTCACGGTGCGGTGTCGCGCCTGGCGCGCACCGCCAAGCCGGTGATCATGGGCGTCAACGGGATCGCGGCCGGCGGCGGCATGAGCTTCGCTTTGTCCGGCGATCTGGTGGTGGCGGCGGAATCGGCGAAGTTCACCATGGCCTATTCGCGGATCGCCGCCTCCCCCGACGGCTCCTCGTCATATTTCCTGCCGCGCATGATCGGGCTGCGCCGGGCCCTCGAGCTGCACTACACCAACCGTGTCCTCACCGCCCGCGAGGCGCTGGACTGGGGGCTGGTGAACCGGGTGCATGCGGATGCGGAGTTCCCGGGCGCGCTGGCCGCGCTGGCCCGCGAGCTGGCGGCGGGGCCCACCCTGGCTTTCGGCCGCGCCAAGCTGCTCTTCCACCAGTCCACGCAGGAAAGCCTCGAGACCCAGATGGAGCTCGAGGCGCAGGCCATCGCGGCCTCCGGCCATACCGAGGACTTCCAGGCGGGCGTGAAGGCCTTCGCCGCCAAGCAGCCCGTCAGCTTCCGGGGCCGCTGATCCGTGGCCTCGGGCAGCTGGGAAGAGGTCGCGCGCGGGTACCGGCGCTACCGCGAGCTGCCCGTGTGGGCCGGATCGAAGAATATCCCAAATAATCGGGGACTTCTTTCGCGCGAGGTGATTCGTGACATGAAGGCCCGCGGCGCCCAGGCCGCCGCGGACGTCGAGGCCGCGCTGGCGCGCCTGGTCGGCGAGGCTGCGCTCCCCGATACCCCGCGCGCGCTCGAGCAGCGCCATGTGGACGGACTTGCCACCCGGAGACGTCTGGGCCGCGAGACGCTGGACGCGCTCTGGGAGGCCATCGTGTTTGACCGGGGCGACTACACCTGTGCCTATTGCGGCCGGGTGCCCGCGAGCGTCTTCCACTCGGAGGGCCGGCGGCGAGGGCTCTTGCTGGTGGTGGACCACTTCAGCGCCCGCTCCAACCTGGCCGAGCGCCGTCGCCTCGACAACAGCGTGACCTCCTGCGTGTCCTGCCGCGCGGTGAAAGCGGACCTCCCGCGGGATCCCTTCCTCGACGAGCTCCGCTCCCTCGCGAGCGCGGTGGCGGCGCGCCACGCGCGCTCGGAAGGCGCGCGCGGGGAGGCCGCCGGCTGATGAACGTTGGCCGCGCGGCGCGCGCCGCGCTCCGGCTCTTTCCTGCGCTCCCGCTTCTCCTCCTCCTCCCCCTCGCCCCCGCCGCTTTCGCCTGGTCGCTCTCGTTCGGCCAATCCACCGGCAATCGCGTCGCCGCGGGCCGGGGCAGCTTTCCGCGCTTTCAGGCCTTCGGCATCGCGACCGAGGTGCCGATGCGCTGGGTGGTCATGCTGGGCCGCACCCGGCTTGCCACCGTGGATCGCGACGGCTCGGTGTGGATCCTCGACGCCTCGCGCGCGGGAATCGTCGTCTCCGCGCGCTACGGCGAGATCGTGAATCCCGAAGCCCCGCCCGCGGTGGTGGCGCTGGACGAGGACAATACGGGCCTGGCCCTGGTGGGCCGCGACGGCCGGCTCATGCTCTGGAGCGACGGGTCCCTGCGGAGCTATGACGTGGGCGCTCTTCTCTCCCAGCTCACCTTTCCCGTTCCGGTGCGCCTGACCGGCCAGCGGTGGGACGATCTCCTGGCGGTGGCGGGCGACGGCGCGGTGGTGCTGATCGGCAGCCTGCCCTCCGCTCCGCGCATCGTGTCCCGCGTCGAGGCGCGGGCGCTGCCGGACGCTCGGATCACGCTGGCCGACCTCGACGGCGACGGGATGCCGGAGGCGGTGGTGCTGACGGATCCCACCGAGCGCTTCTCGCACGGCGTGCTGGGCGATCGCACGGAGGCGGGCAGCGTCACCGTGATCGGCATCACTCCCTTCGGCCTGTCCGTGCGCGGGCGGCATGCGCTGCCGGCGGCGGTCTTCGAGGATCTCGTCCCCGTGCTGGCGCCGCTCACCCAGGGCGGCCGTCCCTCGGTGCTGACGGCGCGCAGCACGGCTCAGCAGGGAACGGTGGTGAGCGCGCTGGGCTGGCGGGAAGGTAGCCTCGTGGCGCTGGCCGAGAGTCTCCCCGTGGAGGGGGGCAGCCGCTGGATTCACGTGGTGGGGGCCGCGGACCTGGCCCGCGATGGGTCGCCCGAGCTGGTGGCGGTGCGTACCCCGCATCTGGGGGGCGTGCTCACGGCCTATCGCCGCAAGGGCGCCGCCCTCGCGGTGGCCGCCCAGGTGTCCGGCTTCTCCTCCCACGCCGCGGGCTCGCGCAACCAGGACCAGGCGCTCATCGCCGACCTCGACGGCAATGGGCGCCCGGAGGTGATCGTACCCCGCCAGTCGCGCGAGACCCTGGTGTCGCTGGAGCTGGAGGGCTCCCGCTTCGTGGAGCGGTGGAGCATCAATCTCCGCGGCGCCATCGAGTCCAATCTGCTCGCCGCCGACGTGGACGGCGATGGGCTGCTGGACCTGGCGGTGGCAGATCGGCGCGCGCTCTACGTGTTCTTCAGCATAAGATAGGCGCATGCGCCCCCGCCTCTTCTACCGCCCCGGCTGAAGCAGCTGCGCCAAGACGAAGGAGCTGCTCGCGTCTTGGGGGGTCGAGTTCGACCCGGTGAACGTGGAGGGAAATCCCGCCGGGCTCGAGGAGCTGCATGCCGCCGGAGTCCCGCTCGTCCCCGCGGTGGTCTGGAACGGTCGCGCCGCGCACGGCTGGAATCCGCCCGCGTATGCCGCGCTGCTCGGCATCGAGTATCGCCCCCCGGTCAAGCTGTCGCCCCGTGAGCTGGCCGCGCGGCTCGACCGGATCCTCGACCGCACGGGGCGTCTCGTGTCGTCGCTGCCGGCGTCCGCGCTGGCCCACAAGCCGGCGAACCGCGACCGCGACCTGCGCAACCTCGGATTCCATGTCTTTCGCCTGTCGCTGGCCTTCGCCGACGGGATGGACATGGGCGAGTATCCGGAAGGCTGGCTCCAGGAAAAGGCGCCCGCCGACCTCGTGGACGGGCCCTCCATCGCGCGCTACGGCGCGCTGGTGCGCGGCCGACTCTCCGGCTGGTTCGAGGGGGCGGGCGAGAGCGAGTTCACCCGCACCATCGCGGTCTACTACGGGCCGCAGTCCGGGCACGATCTTCTCGAGCGCACCACCTGGCATGCCGCCCAGCATCTCCGCCAGCTCCACGTGGTGACGGAGAGTCTGGGTCTCCGTCCCCCCGACCCGCTGCCCGACTTCACCGGCCTGCCGCTGCCGGCCAGCCTCTGGTGAGGGGAGCCCGCATCCGGTGGGCCTGATCCCGAAGTCCGAGTTCGTCGGCCTCGAGGGCGTCTCCCATCTCTGCACCGGCGGCGAGGCGCCCTGGCTCCGCTCGCACGATGCCGCCTGCGCCAGCTTCGGGCGGCTCAAGAGCGCAGGGATGGCGGGGCGCGAGGAGATCTTCCGCGTGTACGAGCGGGCCAAGGGGCGCGTGTCGCGGCGGCTCGGCGTGCCGTCCGAGCACATCGCCTTCCTCGCCCATTCCTCCGAGGGCCTGAACCAGGCGGTGCGAGCGGTGGACTGGCGCCCCGGCGACAATGCCGTGTTCGCCGATCTCGAGTATCCCTCGCTGATCTTCCCCGCCGCGGCGCTGGCGGACCGCGGGGTCGAGCCCCGCGTGGTGCGCACGCTGGGGCATCACCTCTCCATGGATGCCCTGGCCGCCGCCGTGGACGCCCGCACGCGTCTGCTGCTGGTGAGCCAGGTGAGCTTTCTCACCGGGCAGCGTCTCGACCTCGCGCGTTGCGCGGAGCTGGCGCGGCGCCACGGCGCCTGGCTCGCGGTGGACGCCACGCACGCGCTCGGTGTGGTCCCGGTGCCGGGCGCGGTGTGCGACTTCGTGGTGTCCTCCTGCTACAAGTGGCTGCTCGCCACTCACGGGGTCGGCATCTTTGCTTACAACCCGGAGCGGGTGGGGGAGCTCGCGCCCGCCACGCTCGGCTGGCACAGCGTGGAGCATCGCGGGGGCTTCGAGGATCCCCTGGCCATGCCCCTTCGGCCGACGGCGGCGCGCCTCGAGGCCGGCAACCCGTCCTTGCTCCCGCTGTTCGTCCTCGAGAATGCCCTCGAGCGCACCGAGGGGCTCGATCCCGGCGCGGTGGAGCGGCATGCGCAGGCCCTGGGCGCGCGCCTCATCGAGGGGCTCACCGCGCGCGGGCGCAAGGTGATCACCCCCGAGGCGCCCCCCGAGCGCGCGGGCAATGTCTGCTTCCTCGCGGACGACGCGCGCGCGCTGGCGGATCGTCTGGCCGCGCGAAAGGTCCTGGTCTGGGGCGGCGACGGGCGCATCCGCGTCTCCGCCCACCTCTACAACGACGCGGACGACGTGGCCGCTTTCCTGGCGGCGATGGACGCGGTCGCCTAGCGCCCGGAACGGAGGGTATGGCCATGTCGAGACGAAAGGTCCAGCTCATTCCGCTGGTCTCGATCCTCCTCGCCTTTGGCCCCTTCGGCCCTCCGGCGTCAGGAAAGGAACCGGGATCGATGCCTGTCCTGCAGGTCGACCACATCATGATCAGGGCGGACGACCCGGCCAAGCTCTACGCCTTCTTCCACGAAGTCCTGCAGCTGCCGATCGCCTGGCCCTTGGCCACCAGGGGACGTGTCACGAGCGGAGGAGTTGGATTCGGCAATGTGAACGTCGAAGCGATTCACTTCCCCGAGCAGACACCGTCGGACGCGCAACTGGTCGGATTCGGATTCGAGCCCGCCCCGCTGGCCCAGTGCTTGGGCGAGCTGGACCGACGGGGTATCACCTATGGTGACCCGCGCCCCTTCGTCATGACGGAGGCAAATGGATCGAAGCGGACGTTGTTCACCAACGTCACCTTGCGACAGTTTTCCGACGCCGACCGGCCGGCGACCGCGACCGTCCACATCTTCCTGAGCGAATACTCCCCCACTTACCTCGACGTCGAGCAACGTCGGGAGCGTCTGCGCAGAGCCGTGCGGGAGAGCGGCGGCGGGCCCTTGGGCGTCATGGCCGTCCAGGAGGTCATCCTGGGCGCCACGGATTGGCCGGGCGCGACGGCGCTATGGGAGAAGCTACTGGCGCCGAGGCGCCCGTCCGCGCCGGGGCGGTGGCAAGTCGGCGACGGCCCCGCAATCCGGGTTGTTCGGGCGGTCGACAATCGGCCTCAGGCATTCGTCATCGGCGTCGGGTCGCTGCCGCGGGCGAGGGCCTTTCTTCACGAGAAGGGCCTGCTGGGATCGGTGTCAGAGCACGAGATCACGATCGATCCGTCGAGGATTCAGGGGCTGGACATTCGGCTCCGGGAAACGAAAGAGTGAGCACGCCTGAGTTGGCGGGCTAGGGCAGGAGATCCGCCACGCGAATGCGCGCGGCGGGCGAAGCGACGGGCACGACGGTCTCCAGCCCGCGCCAGCGCGGGACGATCGTGCTGGGGCTCGGCAAGCACGAGCAGCCCGTCGAGCAGCTCCAGCTGCTCGTCCGGCCGGAACAACCCCTTTTCGATCATCTGCTCGTACCCGGCGCGCGCCCCCCGCCTACGTTAGCGATGGCCCGTGAGCGCTGTGAGACAACGCGGAAGCCGTAGTCGGAGTAGCGGAGCGCAGGCGGCAGGGAGGAGCGGTGGGCCACCGGGCTCCAGGGGTCCTGATGCCGCCAGGCGCCGCCGCGCGAGATGCGGCGCGTGCCTTCCGCCGGACCCGGCGGGTTCCGCTCCGGTGAGACCGCGTAGTAGCCGGGATCCTCCCAGTCCAGGCACCACTCGTGGCAGACGCCGGACAGCGCGTGAAGCCCCAACGGATTCGGCTTGCCGTCGGACACGCGTGGCGGGCGCTCGGCGCGCCCGGTGCCGGGATGCGCGTCGCCCCAGGGGAAGCGAGCGTCCTCAACTCCGCCGCGCGCGGCCTTCTCCCACTCCGCCTCGGTGGGAAGACGGATGGGCCGGCCCTCGACGCCCGCGAGCCAGTCACAGTAGGCGACGGCCTCGCCCCACGCGATGCCGACCACGGGTTGCTCGGGGTCGGCGAAGTCGGCATGCGTCCACCACGGCGGCGGAGTGGGCGGCGGCGCGGCGCCGGGGGCGGCCAGAAAGCGCGCGTACTCGGCATTGGTCACCGGATAGCGGCCGGCCGCGAAGCCGTCGAGCCACACGCGATGGCGCGGCCGCTCGGCGGGGTGGCCCGCCTCCCAGCCCATCCAGAACCAGCCCGCCGGGACCTCCACCATCTCCACGGCTCGGAGTATAATCGCCGGGCCATGAACTTCGCGGATCGGATGACGCGGCTGGGAACGGAGTCGGCCTTCGAGGTGCTCGCGCGCGCCAAGGCGCTGGAGCGCCAGGGCAAGGAGATCGTCCACCTCGAGATCGGCGAGCCGGACTTCGACACCCCGGCGCATATCCGCGACGCCGCCAAGCGGGCGCTGGACGCGGGCGCCACGCACTATGGCCCCGCGGCGGGGCTGCCCGAGCTGCGGGAGGCCATCGCCAAGGACGTGGGCGCTACGCGGGGAATGCCGGTCGAGCTGGACGAGATCGTGGTGACCCCGGGCGCCAAGCCCATCATGTACTTCGTCATCACCGCGCTGGTGAACCCGGGCGACGAGGTGATCTATCCCAACCCGGGCTTCCCCATCTATGAATCGGTGATCAACTTCGTGGGCGGCAAGGGGGTCCCCATCCCGCTGCGCGAGGAGTCCGGCTTCGGCTTCGACATGGAGCTCTTCGAGAAGAAGGTGTCGGCCCGGACCAAGCTCATCGTGATCAACTCGCCGCAGAACCCCACCGGCGGCGTGCTCGACCGGGATCAGCTTGGCCGCATCGCGGCGGCGGCGAAGCAGTATCGCATCCCCGTGCTCACCGACGAGATCTACAAGTCCTTCCTCTACGAGGGCGAGTTCGCCTCCATCACCGCCTTTCCCGGGATGAAGGACCTCACCATCATCCTCGACGGCTTTTCGAAGTCCTACGCCATGACCGGCTGGCGTCTGGGCTACGGTGTGATGCCGCGGGATCTCGCCGACCACGTGGCGCGGCTGATGGTGAACTCGAACTCGTGCACCGCGTCCTTCACCCAGCTGGCCGGGATCGCCGCGCTCCAGGGCGATCAGCAGCCGGTGCATGCCATGGTGGCCGAGTTCAAGCGCCGGCGGGACATCATCGTGGATGGGCTCAACGCGCTGCCCGGCGTGACGTGCCGCTCGCCCCGCGGCGCCTTCTACGTGTTCCCCAACGTGAAGAAGCTGGGGCGCCCCTCGACGGAGATCGCGGCCGCGCTGCTCAACGAGGCGGGAGTGGCCGTGCTCGGCGGCTCCGCCTTCGGCGAGTACGGGGAGGGCTATCTCCGGCTCTCGTACGCGAACTCCGAGGCGAACATCCGCAAGGCGCTCGAGCGGATGCGCCCCGTGCTCGCCCGCCTCGCCGGCTGACCGCCCGCCGCGAACCAGGCCGGCGCCCGCGCGCATGCTCGCCGTCTTTCTCCGCGGCTTGCTCATCGGCTTCTCCATCGCCGCGCCGGTGGGGCCCATCGGCCTTCTCTGCATCCGGCGGACGCTGGCCGACGGCCGGACGGTGGGCTTCGTGTCCGGGCTGGGCGCCGCCACCGCGGATGCGTTCTACGGGGCGGTGGCCGGCTTCGGCCTCACCGCGGTGTCCGGGGCGCTCGTACAGGGCCAGACGCCGCTTCGCCTCGTGGGGGGCGCCTTTCTCTGCTATCTCGGGGCGCGGACGTTCCTGGCCCGCCCCGCCCAGGCGGCGGTATTGTCCAGCCGCAGGGGATTGCTGGGCGCCTATCTGTCCACGCTCGGCCTCACGCTGACCAATCCCTCCACGATTCTCTCGTTCGTGGCCATCTTCGCCGGGCTGGGGCTGGGGGGCGGGGGATCGGACTATGCGAGCGCGGGCGTGCTGGTGGCCGGAGTCTTCATCGGATCGGCGCTCTGGTGGCTGATCCTGAGCGGCACGGCGGGAGCGTTACGAGGGCGGCTGACTCCGGCGGGCCTGCGATGGGTGAATCGCCTCTCCGGCGTCATCCTCGCGGGCTTCGGTGTCGCCGCCCTCGTCTCGTTATGGCCCGGGGGCTAGTTCTTGCGCGCGCGGCTTTCCTCGAATCGCTGCTCCACCGCGTCCCAGTTCACGTTCTCCATGAAGGCCTCGATGTAGTCCTTCCGGCCTCCGGCTCCGTGGTCGACCATGTAGGCATGCTCCCATACGTCCATCACGAGAATGGGCGAGAAGCCCGCGGGATGCCCCAGCTCGTGGTCGCCCACCCACCAGTTGAACAGGTGCCCGGTCGCGGGGTCGTGGTAGAGGATGGCCCAGCCCACGCCGCGGATCTCTCCGGTGTGGGCGAAGTCCTCTTTCCAGACTTCGAGATCCTTCCAGGTCATGTCCAGCGCCTGGACGAGCTTTCCCTTGGGGCGGATGGTGGTGCCCGCCTTCAAATTCTCGAAGTAGTACTCGTGCAACAGGACGCCGTCCAGCTCGAAGCCGATGCGGCGCTTCAGCTCCGCCCAGTGCCGGGAGCCGGGCTCCGCGCCCGCGATCTCGCCGATCAGCTCATTGACGTTCTTTACGTAGCCCTGGTACAGCTCCCAGTGCTGATCGATCTGGTCGTTGGAGATTCCCTTGAGGTTACGCGGCTTGAGCCCGTCCTTGACCTTATACGGCATGACTGCCTCTCTTTCTCAAATGGGTCGGCGGCCCTGGATCACCCGCACCAGCACGACCACGACCGCGGCGACGAGCAAGATGTGGATGAACCCGCTGAGGGTGTACGACGTCACGAGTCCAAGGGCCCAGAAGAGCAGCAGCAGAACGGCCAGTGTCTCGAGCATGGGTGTATGCCCTCCTTGCGGCCTTGCAAACGCAAGCGTCGTGCCTCGCCCTGTGATAGGTGATTTGATCGGGAATACAGGGAGATCGGGTACAGAGGCCAGCTGCGTCCACAGGTAGGAACTACCTGCCATGGACAAAAGTGACCGCCCGTTCAAGAATGCGGTGGCCATGCCCAGCGTCGCCGAGCTCCTCATATCCGGACTGGTTCGCGCGGGAGTGCCGCGTCTGTTCGGCGTGCCCGGCGGCGGCTCCAATCTTGAGCTGCTCGAGGCGGCGCGCGTGCAGGGGTTGCCGTTCGTGCTCTGCCATCAGGAGTGGGCGGCCTGCATCATGGCCGCGGTGACCGGCGAGCTGACCGGTCGCCCGGGCGCCGTTCTCTCCACCCTCGGACCCGGCGTCACCGCCAGCGCCACGGGGCTCGCGCATGCGCTGCTCGATCGCTCGCCGCTCATCTATCTGAGCGATCGTCATCCCGCCAAGGCGCTGCGATTCACCACCCATCAGACGGTGGATCACGCGGCCCATGTGGGAGCGGTGACGAAAGGATCCCTGACCGTGACGCCGGAGTCGGCCGGCCACTGGGTGGCGCATGCCGTGCACCTGGCCCTCTCGGAGCCGCGCGGGCCCGTGCATCTCGACCTGCCCGCCGACGTCGCGGACCGCGAGGCGCCGCCGGTGGCGACGAGCGTGACGCCGGCCGCGCCCCCGCGTCCGGACGACGCGGCGCTGGGACGGGCGGCGGCCCTGATTCGCGGCGCGAAGCGACCCCTGATCCTGGCCGGGCTGGGCTGTCGCGCCGCGGACTCGAAGTGGCTGCGCGCCTTCGCCGAGGCCCTGCCCGCGCCGGTGCTGACCACCTACAAGGCGAAGGGCGCCCTGGCCGATCCGCATCCGCTCGCGATGGGCGTGGTCACCGGCGGCGCGCTGGAGGAGCCCTTCGTCCGCCAGGCCGACCTCATCATCGCCTTCGGCCTGGACACGGTGGAGCTGATCCCGCGCGCGTGGCCGTACACGGCCCCGGTGCTGAACCTCACCCGCTGCGCCGGGGACGCCGCCGGCCTTCGCGCGCCGGGCGGGGGCGCGTATTTCGCCCCCGCCGCGGAAGTGGTGGGCGACCTCGGCACCATCCTGGAGGAGCTGGCGCCGCGCCTGGCCGGCGCCCAGTCCGCGGACTGGGATGTGGCCGCGGTGGACCGCTGGCGCCGCGAGCGGCGCGCCGCGCTCGAGGTGGCGGTATCCGGCTTGCCGCCGCACCGCGTGGTGCAGCTCGCGCGTGAGTTCACGCCGGAGGGCACCATCGCCACCGTGGACGCCGGCGCTCACATGTTCCCCACCACCGCCTACTGGGACGCCACCGAGCTGGGGGAATGCCTCATCTCCAACGGGCTCGCCACCATGGGCTTCGCGCTGCCCGCCGCCATCGCCGCCCAGCTCGTGCATCCGGATCGGCGCGTGGTGTGCTTCACCGGCGACGGCGGCCTCATGATGGTGGCGGCCGAGCTGGAGACGGTGGCGCGGCTGCGGCTGCCCATCGTCATCGTGGTGTTCGACGACCAGGCGCTCTCGCTCATCGACGTGAAGCAGGTGCAGCGCGGCCTCGCCGGCACCTCCATGAAGTACGCGGGGCCGGACCTGGCCGCGCTGGCGCGCGCCTTCGGCATTCGCGCCTGGGTGGCGGAGGATGAGGAGGCGTTCCGCAACGCGCTCGTCGCCGCGCAGGCGTCGGCGGCGCCCGCGCTGATCGCGGCGCGCATCGACGCCTCCGGCTATCTCAAGACGCTGAAGATCGTCCGCGGCGCCGGCGCCGTCACATCCCGCCAACCCTGATATACTTCGCGCATGCCATTTCTCTCCGCGGCCGACGAGCAGGCAGTGCGCCACGAGTTCGAGAAGATGACGGGCCCGGTGAAGCTCACCGTCTTCGCCTCCGAGCTGGGCGGCGAGAACAATCAGCAGACGGTGGCCCTGGTCCGCGAGGTCGCCGCCCTGTCGGACCAGCTCTCGGTGCAGGTGCTCAATCCCCTCATCGAGCGCGAGCAGGCGGAAAGTTATGGCGTGGACGTGACGCCGGCCATCGCGGTGGAGGGCGCGGCGGACTACGGCATCCGGTTCCTGGGGATCCCCGCCGGCTATGAGTTCGCGAATCTCATCGATTCGATCATCGTCGCCTCCACCGGCGAGCCGGCGCTCAGCGAGGCCACCCGGGCCGCGCTGGAGGGCCTGGGCGAGGACGTGACGATCAAGGTCTTCACCACGCCCACGTGACCCCACTGTCCCCGGGCCGTGCGCCTGGCGCAGCACATGGCGGTGGCGTCGAGCCGGGTGCGGGCGGAGTGCATCGAGGCCACCGAGTTCCCGGAGATGGCCCAGCGCTACCAGGTGATGGCGGTGCCCAAGATCGTCATCAACGATCGCGTCCAGTTCGAGGGCGCGCTGCCGGAGCCGCAATTCCTCGCCGCCGTGCTGCAGGCCGTGAACGGCGAGGCGGCGAAGGGCTAGCGACGCCGTCGCTGCCGTGGGCCCCGCGGTGAGCGGGCCGCGGCGGCTGGGGCCTCCCGGCCGGGCCTGGCACCCGCCCGCCTCCGTGCTGGATCTCCTCTTCACCTACGGCACTCTCATGCGTGGCTTCCGGTTGCACGCCGTGGTGGCGGAGCGCGCCGAATGGGTGGGCGAGGGATGCGTCACGGGGCGGCTGATCGATCTGGGCCGCTATCCGGGCGCCCTTCCGGACGACCGCGGTGTGATCCGCGGCGAGGTGTATCGGCTACATGCGGCCGAGCACTGGACGGCGCTGGACTCCGCGGAAGGACCCCAGTATCATCGCAGCCGGGTAACTGTCCGGATGGGCGGACGATCGGTCGAGGCCTACATATACTGGTATCGCGGGCCGCTCGATCGGGGCCTGCCCATTCCCGGCGGCGACTACCGGGCGCACGCGCCCGCGCGTTCCATTCACCGTCACGCCACACTCTAGGAGACAGCCGATGCCGCTCGAGCCCGCGCAGCTCATCAAGGACGACCAGGATCACCTCATCCACCCGCTGCACCACCCGAGCGAGCATCTCGAGCCGATGGTCTACGTGCGCGGGCGGGGCGCCATGGTCACCGACATCCAGGGGCGTGACTATATTGACGGCCTCGCGGGACTCTGGAACGTCAATGTCGGCCATGGACGCGAGGAGCTGGGGAAGGCGGCCGCCGACCAGATGGGCGAGCTGGCCTATTACTCCTGCTATACGGGCTCGTCGAACATCCCCGCCATCCAGCTCGCCGACAAGCTCATCGAGCTCGCGCCGAAGAACATGCAGGCGGTGTTCTTCACCTCGGGCGGCGCCGAATCCAACGAGTCGGCGTTCAAGACCGCGCGCTTCTACTGGAAGGCCAAGGGCAAGCCCGACAAGACCAAGATCATCTCGCGCTTCAACGCCTACCACGGCGTGACCCTCCAGGCGATGAGCGCCACCGGCATGTCGCCGTACTGGAAGATGTTCGAGCCGCGGGTGCCGGGCTTCATCCACATCCCGACCTGCTATCCCTATCGCCAGGATGGCGCCAAGCCCGGCGAGACGGCGGGGCAGACCGCGGCGCGGCTCCTCGAGGAGGCCATTGTCCGTGAGGGGCCGGACACGGTGGCGGCCTTCATCGCCGAGCCCATCCACGGCGGCGGCGGCGTCATCTACCCCACCGACGACTACTTCCCGCTGGTGCGGCAGGTCTGTGACCGGCACCAGGTGCTCTTCATCGCGGACGAGGTCATCACCGGCTTCTGCCGTACCGGGAAATGGTTCGCCATGGAGCACTGGAAGGTCAATCCCGACATCCTCTCCTTCGCCAAGGGCGTGTCGTCGGGCTATCTCCCGCTCGGCGGCATCATGGTCTCCAAGGCCATCAAGGAGGCCATGGATAGCGTGAAGCTCGAGGACCGGTGGATGCACGCCTACACCTACTCCGGGCATCCCACCTGTTGCGCGGTGGGGATCAAGAACCTCGAGATCATGGAGCGGGAGCGGCTCTGGGAGCGCGCGGCGCTGATGGGCAAGCGGCTCCACGAGGGGCTGCACGCCGCCTTCGACGATCACCCGAACCTGGGCGACATCCGCTCCGGCAAGGGCCTGCTCGCCGCCGTCGAGCTCGTGGAGGACAAGGCCACCAAGAAGATGTTCGACCCCGACAAGAAGGTGGGGCCGCGGCTCATGCAGGAGATGACCAAGCGCGGGCTGGTCACGCGAGCGCGCATGGAGAGCATCTTCTTCTCGCCGCCGCTGGTCATCACCGAGGACCAGCTCGACCGGATGATCTCGATCACCCGCGACGCCGTCAAGGCCGTCACCGGCAAGTAGACCTTCCGCCCTCTCCCCCCAACGGGGGAGAGGGCAGCGTAGGGGGTCCGCCCATGCGTGCCGTCGTCGCCCGGATCGTGACCCTCGGCGCGGTCCTCCTCGTGCTTCTCCTCGCGCCGAGCGGCGCCCTCGCCGGGCCCGAGGGCACGCTCACCTTCGCGCTGCACTTCAGCCCGGTGAACCGCTGGCTGGATCCCGCCGAGGGAGAGAGCACCATCACCCCGTATCTCCTGCTCTACGCGCTCCACGACGGGCTGATGAAGCCCATGCCGGGGAGCGGCTCGGCGCCGAGCCTGGCCGAGTCCTGGTCCATGGCCAGGGATGGGCTCTCGGCGGACTTTCTCCTGCGCCAGGGTGTCAAGTTCCATCACGGCGAGCCGGTGACCGCCGAGGACGTGAAGTTCTCCTTCGAGCGCTACCGGGGCGGCGCCGCCAAGGTCCTCAAGGACCACGTGAAGGAGATCCAGGTCCTTGGGCCGCAGCGGGTGCGCTTCGTCTTCAAGGAGCCGTGGCCGGATTTCCCGGCGTTCTACGGCACCTTCGTGGCCAGCGCGGGCTGGGTGGTGCCGAAGAAGTACATGGAGCAGGTGGGCGAGGAGGGATTCCGCAAGGCGCCGGTGGGGGCCGGGCCCTACAAGTTCGTGAGCTTCAAGCCGGGGGTGGAGCTGGTGCTGGAGGCCTTCGAGGGCTACTGGCGCAAGGCCCCTTCCATCAAGCGTCTGGTGTTCCGCAGCCTCCCCGACGAGACCACGCGCGCCGCCGCGCTCAAGGCCGGCGAGGTGGACGTGGCGTTCCTGCTCAGCGGGCCCGTGGCCGACGACGTCCGCAAGACACCCGGGCTGCGCCTGGTGGCGCCGCTGCTCGGTATCTTCTGGCTCGACTTTCCCGACCAGTGGGACCCGAAGTCACCCTGGGCGGACAAGCGCGTGCGGCTGGCCGCCAGCCTCGCCATCGACCGGCAGGCGCTGAATCAGGCGGAGACGCTGGGCCTCTCCCGCCCCACGGGCAGCCTCGTGCCGCGCGATTTCGAGTTCGCGCTGCCCTTCGAGCCGCATCCGTACGACCCCAGGCGCGCGCGGCAGCTCCTCGCCGAGGCCGGCTATCCGCAGGGCTTCGACGCCGGCGAGATCGCGCCCTTTCCCCCGTACAGTTCCATGGGCGAGGCCATCATGGGATGGCTCCAGGCCGTCGGCATCCGCACCCGGATGCGCAGCATGGAGCGCGCCGCGTTCATGACCGCGTGGCGGGAGAAGAAGCTGCGCGGCGTCGTCCTGACCATCAGCGGTGTGTCGGGAAACGCGGCCACGCGGCTCGAGTCCTTCGTGACCGCCGGCGGCGCCTTCGCCTTCGGCTCGCTGCCCGAGGTCAACGATCTCTTCGCACGGCAGCAGAAGGAGCTGGACCGGAAGAAGCGCGAGGCGCTGCTCCATCAGATGCAGCGCATCCTCAACGAGCAGGTCACCCAGGCGCCGGTCTATCACCTGGGCTTTCCCACCGGGCTGGGACCCCGAGTGGAGGACATCCTGGTCGGCGCCATTCCCGGCTTCTACCTGGCGCCCTTCGAGGACCTGCGCCTCCGGCGGCCGTAGTCGCGGGCGCTAGCGCTTCCCGTACTTCTTCAGCGCGCCTGGGGCCAGGGTCATCCCGTGGCCCGGCCGGTCGGGTATGCGGAAGACGCCGCCCTCGCAGCGCGGCAGCTCCTCGAAGAGATCCGTCGGCGCCCAGTCCATCAGCTCCACCAGAAAGCCGTTGCTGAGCGCGCCCACCACGTGGAGCGAGAGCTCGTGGACCACGTGGGGCGAGACGGGGATCCCGTGGGCGGCGGCGAGATGGCCGATACGCAGGGTCTCCGAATAGCCGTTGGCGCGGCCCACATCGGGCATGAGGTAGCGCGCGGCGCGCCGCTCGATGAGCTCGCGGAACTCGTAGCGCGAGTAGGCGTTCTCGCCGGTGGCCACCGGGATGCGGATGGAGCGCGCGACCTCGGCGCAGGCGGCGATGTCATCGGCGAGGACGGGCTCCTCGTACCAGACGAGGTCGAGATCCTCCAGCATCTGGGCCTGGCGGATATTGCCCAGCACGTCGAGCTTCTGGTTCACGTCCACCATGAGCCGCACCCCTTCGCCCACCGCCTTCTTCACCGCCTCGATGCGGCGCCGGTTCTCGCGCGGGTCGGGATGGTGGATCTTCATCTTGTAGTAGCGGCAGCCGCGCCCCACGTACTTCTTGGCCTCCTGGATGAGATCCTCGATCGCGTACTTGCCCCAGCCTCCGCTGCCGTAGGCCTCGGCGCGATCCGTGTACCCGCCCCAGAGCTTGTACAGGGGAAGCTCGGCCACCTTCCCCGCGATATCCCAGAGGCCGATGTCGAGCGCGGAGAGCGCGTAGGCGGCGATACCCTGCCGCTTGATGCCGCGATCGGCGCGATACATCCGCTCCCAGTGCTTCTCGACCATCAGCGGGTCCTCGCCGATGAGCAGGGGCTTGAGCCGCGTCTCCAGATAGACCTGCATGGCCTCGGCGCCACCGCCGCCGAAGGCCAGCGTATAGCCCAGCCCGCTCACGCCCTCGTCGGTGTGGATGAAGGCTGCGACCATTCGATGATCCGGGAACTCGAGGGACATGGGACGACCGCAAGGCAGGCTGAGGATGGCGCTCTCGATGGCGGTGATTTTCATGGCGCCAGGATCATACGAGGCCGGGGGCTTGCTTGGCTACTCGTCTTGTGTTTAGTATGTGGCCGGAGGGCCACCCATGAGCCGACCCCGGATGGATCGACACCAGCGACTCCAGCTCCTGACCGAGTCCGCCACGGGTGACCGCGAGCACGGCCTGCCCGGCAAGACACGCTTCGTCGAAGGCCCGGTGGGGATCCGCAACGTGCGGGTGCCGGGGCGCGGCACCACCACCCTGATGCGGGTCATGCAGACCAATGCCTGCTCGCTCTCATGCGGCTATTGCCCCACCTTTTGTGGCGGCAAGGTGAAGCGCACGGCCCTGACTCCGGAGGAGGTGGCGCGCACATTCATGGAGGCCAATCGCGCCGGCGTGGCCAAGGGGCTCTTCCTCACTTCCGGGGTGCCCGGCCGCCCCGAGCGCGCGATGGACCGGATGCTGGACGCGGTGCACATCCTCCGGCGCCGCGAAGGCTTCACGGGCTATGTGCATCTCAAGATGCTGCCGGGCGCCCAGGCCGACCAGGTGCGCGAGGCCGCCCGCCTCTGCGATCGCGTCTCCATCAACCTGGAGGGCCCGCGCGCCGACGTGGTGCGGCGGCTCGCGAAGGAAAAGGATCTGGATGGCGATCTGGTTCCCAAGCTCGAGCTGGCCGGCCGCCTCTCACGCGACGGGCGGCTCGAGGGCCGGCCGGACCGGCCCGCGCCGCTCGGGACCACGACGCAGTTCGTGGTGGGCGCCCAGGGCGAGCAGGATCGCGAGATCCTCGGCCTCGTCGGCCGCCTCGAGGGGCAGGGCCTGCTGCACCATGCGCACTTCAGCGCCTTTCAGCCCGTGGCGGGCACGCCCATGGAGGGCCTGGCGCCCACGCCCGCGGTGCGCGAGTTCCGTCTCTATCAGGCCGAGCACCTCCTGCGCCAGTATCGCTTCCGCTTCGACGAGCTGATGTTCGGCGCGGACGGCAATCTCTCGCTCGAGCACGATCCGAAGACCGCCTGGGCCCTGGCGCATCCGGCGGAGTTCCCGGTGGAGGTGGGGCGCGCGCCCTTCGAGCGCCTGCTCCGCGTGCCGGGGATCGGCCCGCGCGCGGCGGAGCGGATCGTGGCCGAGCGGCGGATGGTAGCGTTCCGCGGCGCGGGCGATCTGCGCCGGCTCGGCGTGGACACCGCGCGCGCGGGCTACTACCTCACGCTGGGAGGGCGCCGGCTCGCGCGCGAGCAGCCGCCGCTCCAGCGCCCGCTCTTCGCCGACGGCGGCCATCTCCCCTCCGTGGTCTGGAAGACACCCGTGCCGCCCTGCGCCTACCGCTAGCGTCTACAATGGCGACGGGGACAGCATGGCCATCGAGACGGGCGGACGCGTCGCGCTCATCACCGGGGCCTCGGCCGGCATCGGGGCGGCCACCGCGCGCGTCTTCGCGGGGGCGGGCATGCGACTGGCCCTCTGCGCCCGCCGGGCCGATCGTTTGGAGGCGCTTGCCGCCGAGCTGCGCACGAAGGGGACGGAGGTCGCGGTTCATCCGATCGACGTGACCGACGCCGCGGCGGTGCGCGGCATGGTGGGCGCAGTGGCGGCCCGCTTCGGCGCCCTGGACGTGCTGGTCAACAACGCAGGCCGCGGGCTCGCGGCGACGCTCGAGGACACCACGCCCGAAGAGCTCCGCGCGCTGTTCGAGCTGAATCTCGTCGCCACCGTGACCGCCACCCAGGCCGTGCTGCCCCTCATGCGTCGGCAGGGGCGCGGCCATATTCTCAACGTCTCCTCCGTGGTGGGCCGCCGGAGCCTGCCCGGCCGGGCCGCCTACGCGGCGACGAAGTTCGCGATGGTGGCCGTGAGCGAGTCGCTGCGACTCGAGCTGCGCGGCAGCGGGATACACGTGAGCCTCGTGTACCCCATCTACACGCTCACCGAGTTTCACGACGTGGAGCCGAAGCGCTTCCGCCTCCGGCGCGCGGGTCCGGTGCAGACGGCCGATCAGGTCGCCCGCGCCATGCTGCGCTGCCTCCGGCGCCCGCGCGCCGAGGTCTACCCCTACCGCCCGGCGCGTCTCCTCGCCGGCTTCGCCGCCGTGTTCCCCGGCCTCCTGGATCGCATGATGGGGCGCGTGCTCACGAGGTAGCGGCGGAGCGGCTTCCAGTAGAAGGCCAGCCAGCCGCGGGCGTAACGCTCGGCATGCTCCGCGGGCACCTCCGAGTGAAACATGGTGAGCCGGGTGCCCTTCCCATCCGGCTCCAGCCGGATCTCCAGCCGGGAGTCCGGCGCTCCCTTCGGCCACTCGGTGGTCCGCCACGTCTGCAGCCATCCGCGTCCCGGCCAGAGGCCGAGCACCTTGCCCTGGATATAGCCGCCGTACGCCGTCATCGGGCCGCCGACAAAGCGGGGGATCTGGGCGGGCGATCCCGTGAACGCCGTATGCCGCTTCGACTCCGCCAGCGCGTCGTAGACGACCTTGGGCGGGGCGGGAAACCGCACCGACTGCCGGATCGTCCGTGTCTTCGGGCTCGGTCTGACCATGCCGCGGCTCCTAGCGTGTCCGGATATTCCGGATGGTGGCGTACAGGAGGAGATCGTAGACGATCTTGAGCCCGCCACCGAGGAGGAAGGGCGCCGACAGCGAGAGCGTCTGCATGATCCAGCCAGTCACGGCGGGGCTCACCGACTGCGCCACCGTGCGGGTGGTATTGGTCAGGGTGGCGGCGTGCTCCCGCTCCTGGTCCTCGACCGCCAGCATGAGGAAGGTCTGTCGCGTGGGCAGGTCCATCTGGGACAGGAGGTGCCGGGCGAGGAGGAGCGTCACCGCCACCGAGAGCGTGGACGCGAACGCGAGCGCAATGAGCAGCAGGTTGGAGATGAGGTGGGAGAAGACCATGGTGTTGACCAGGCCCAGCCGCGGCGCCAGCCGCGCGGCGAGCAGCAGCGAGAGCCCGGAGAGAATCTGCGTGCCGAAGAAGATCCAGCCCAGCGTTCCCAGGGCGAGGTCGAAGCGCGTGTAGAACCAGTACGTCACCAGGCTCTGGATCACGAAGCCGCCGGCGAAGGAGTCCAGCGCGAAGAGCGCGGCGATCCGGCGGACGAGCGCGCGTGACGGCGCCCGCTGTCGCGCCCGCGCCGACGCCGGCACGGGCGGGCTGCGGCGCATCAACGCATAGGCCCCGAGCTGGATCACGGCGCCGGCGAGGAAGATGGCGAAGACCCAGGTGGGTGAGCCGGTGAGGCGCGTCACCAGCGCGGCGCCGAGCGCGGAGGCCACGTAGCCGGTGAGATTGTAGAGGCTCAGCGCGCGTGTCAGCCCCTCGCGCGTGCTGGCCCGCGTCACCGCCACCTGCTCGAGCGCCAGGAACGGCCCGCTCTCACCCGTCCCCACGGCGAGATTGCCCAGCATGGCGGCCACGATCACCAGCCATGGACTCTTCGCCACGAGGAACAGCAGGGCCGCGAGCACGCTCAGCGCGGCGAGCCCGAGCAGCGCCGTCCGCGGACCCCAGCGCTGGGCCGGCCGCCGGACGGCCACCGTCAGCACGGCGCTCGACAGGAGCGCCAGCGTGACCGCGATTCCCAGGCCGCGCGCATCGAGGCCGAGCTCGGTCAGATAGACGGGGAAGAGCACCCCGAGCGAGCCATAGCAGAACGTGCGGGTCGTCTTGGCGATGAACACGAGCCGGGCGTCGCGGGCGAGGGTGGCCATGCGGGCCGACTGTGGAGGAGGGGCCAGGGCCCGTCAAGGGGCCTTGACAGAATAGACTCCTCAGGTGTTTAGTAGATGCAAGCTGAAGGAGGTGTCCACATGAGACTCGATCAACTTCTCCGGTCGGATCTGGGCCGGCTGCTGGACCGGATCGCGACGTGCGAAGGCGCCGGCATCGCGGTGACGGCGCTGGAGCCGGAATCGCGCCTGCGACTCGAGGAAGCCGAGGCGCGGCTGGCGGAGGCGCGGCTGCGGCTCCTGGCCGACTACGATGAGTGGGAGCGAGCCCAGGACGCCTGTGCCGACCTATGGGCCGTCTTCGGCCTGCGGGCCTCGGGATTGACCGCGGTGGCGGACCGGCGGGCGGCCTAGGGACCCAGCAGGCGCCGCAGCCAGCCCTTGTCGCCGCTCTTGTCCTCGCTACTCTCGGGAGTGGCGGCTCCCATCCGCGCGTCGAAGAACGCCAGCCGCGCGGTCTCGAAGCGCTGCCAGTAGTCGGGCAGTCGCCGGGCCAGGAGCACCTGGCCCAGCAGCGCGCGGGACCGCGCGTCGCTCCCTGCGGCTTCGGCGGCGTCCATGGCGGCGCGGTCGCTCTCGGCGAGCTCACTCCGGAGGCTGGCGCGGAGGTGGGTGAGCAGATCGCCGGAAAGGGCCACCCATTCCGCGCGGTCGCGCGGATTGTCTTCTTCCGGCGCCGGCCGTCCGGCCTTTCGGCGCCCGCTCACCAGCAGCTCGAGCGCGGCCATCTCCGCGGCTTCCACGATGCGCTCGCCCAGCTGCGCCTCGATGCGCTCGGCGAGGCTCCGCGGATCGCCGTGCTGGTGCCCGAAGGCCCCCGGACCCGCGGGCATGGCTAACGCGAGCCCCGGCGGCCGCTCGCGAGCATGCGCCGGAGCCCCTCGTCCAGAGACTGAGGCACGAGGTGGAAGTCCGCGTAGAACGCCGCCGGATCGGTGACGCTCTCCTCCTCGAGCATGGCGAGCTGATCGCTGGTGATCGGATAGAAGGGGAGCGCCTGGAAGATGCGTGTCGCGACGCGCATGGGTCCCAGCGGGATGTGGACCTTCCGCACCACGCGCCGGCCCAGCGCGGCGCCGATATGATCCAGGATCTCGACGAACGGGTAGGCGACGGGCCCCGCCACCTCGTACGCCCGTCCATCGCTCTTGGGGACCCGCAGTGCCCGCGCGAAGCCTTCCGCGACGTGCTCGACGGTGATGGGCTGGAGCCGATATCGGCCGTCGCCCAGCACGGGCACCACCGGCATCCGCTGCACCATGCCCGACAGCATGGACACCAGCTCGTCCCCGGGGCCGAAGATGACGGATGGGCGGAAGATGGTCCAGTCCAGCCCGCTGGCTCGCACCGCCTCCTCGGCGGCCCACTTGGTCCGGTGATAGCGCGAGCGCGCGTCGGGCCGCGCGCCCAGCGCGCTCATGTGCAGAAAGCGCGGGACGCCGGCCGCCTTCGCGAGCCGGAGCATGTTCTCCGTCCCGCGGGTATGGAGGGCCTCGAAGGTGACGCCGCGCGCCCGGTGCTCCCGGATGATTCCCACCAGGTGGATGATGGCCGCGCAGTCGTCCACCGCCGGGGTCAGCGTGTCGGGCGCCATCACGTCGCCGGGCGTGCGCTCGATGGCCTCGAAGCCCTTGAGGTCGCGCTCCGAGCCGGGGCGGACGAGGGCCCGGACCAGGAAGCCGTGGGCGAGGAGCGCGCGAATGACGGACCTGCCGACGAAGCCGGTGCCGCCGGTCACGAAGATGCGCTGCATCTGCGCGGAATCGTAGCATGGATAAAACCCCCGCGCCTCCGCACCGCCCCCTCGGTATCATGGGACCATGCGCGTGCGCGTGGCTGTCCGGGCGGTGCTACTGGGCAGCCTCCTGCTCGCCGCCCTGGCGACGCCGGGCCCTGCCCGCGCGCAGGCGCCCCCCGATCTCTCGGCACTGGACGACGCGGCGCGCGACGCGTTCAATGCCGGCGAGCTGCCGGGCGCCGTGATCGTCGTGGGGCAGGGCGATCGCGTGCTCTACCGCAAGGCGATCGGCATGCGCAGCCTGCTGCCCCGCCCGGATCCCTTGACGCTGGACACGGTCTACGACGTGGCGTCGCTCACCAAGGTCCTGGCGACCCTGCCGGCCGTGCTCTCCCTCATCGAGGATGGCAAGGTGAGCCTGGATGCCCCCCTCGGGCGCTATCTCCACGAGTTCGGCGGTCCCGGCTTTCGCGAGGTCACGGTGCGCCGGGTGCTCATCCATAGCGCGGGCTTCCCGGACCTGCCGTCTCCCGCGGCGATTCCCCGCGGCTTTCCCGAGGCCGCGCGGCTGCTGGCTCGCGCCGATCTGCGCTATAGCCCGGGCTCCACCTTCCACTACAGCGACACCGGCTTCATCCTCCTCGGCGAGATGGTGCGGCGGGTGAGCGGCGAGCCGCTCGATCAGTTCATGCGCAAGCGCTTCTACGCCCCGCTGGGGATGAAGGACACCGCCTTCCGGCCGCCCGACGAGTGGAAGCCGCGCATCGCGCCCACCGAGGTGCTCGGCTCGGGTTTGCTCCGCGGCGTGGTCCACGATGGCAATGCGCGGCTCCTGGGCGGCGTGGCGGGCCATGCCGGCCTCTTCTCCACCGGGGATGACATCGCGCGCTTCTGCCGGATGCTCCTCCGGGGCGGGGAGCTGAACGGCCGCCGCTATCTGAAGGAAACCAGCATCCGCGCCATGCTCGCCCCCCATCAGATCGGCGACACCACGCGGGGGCTCGGCTGGGACATGTCGTCCGCCTATTCGCGCGCCCTGGGCTCGTACTTCCCGATCGGGTCGGTGGGGCATACCGGGTTTACCGGCACGTCGATCTGGATGGATCCCGCCAGCCGCGTCTACGCGATCGTGCTCACCAACCGCGTCCACCCGTACGGCAAGGGCAATGTCGTGGACCTGCGCCGCCGGGTGAGCGGGGTGGTGGGGGCCGCTTTCTTCGGGATCCGTGATGCGCCGCCGGCTGTCGTGGCGGCCGCCGATGCGCCGGCGCCCGCGACCGCGGCGGATCCCCCGGCGCCCGCGCCCGCGGATCTCCCGGCGCCGCGCAGCCTCGGGACAACGCGTACGGGGCTCGACCAGCTCGTGGCGCAGGGCTTTGCCCCGCTCGTCGGCCGCTCGGTGGGGCTCGTCACGAATCAGACCGGCGTGGACGCGCAAGGGCGACGCAATATCGACCTGCTCGCCAAGGCGCCGGGCGTCCGCCTGCGCGCCATCTTCTCCCCCGAGCATGGGCTGACCGGCCAGCTCGACGTCAACGTGCCGCATGGACACGATGCCGCCACCGGCCTGCCGGTGTGGAGCCTCTACGGCGCCGAGCGGCGGCCGTCGCCCGCCATGCTGGCCGGCGTCGACACCTTCGTGTTCGACATCCAGGATGTGGGCTCCCGCTACTACACCTATCTCACCACCCTCGTCTACATTCTCGAAGAGGGCGCGCGGCGCAATCTGCCGGTGATCGTCCTCGACCGGCCCAACCCCATCACAGGGAAATACGTGGAGGGGCCGCTCATGGACGCGGACCTCCGGTCGTTCACCTCGCCGCATACCATTCCCGTGCGGACGGGCATGACCATGGGGGAGTTCGCCCGGATGGTGGTGGCCGAGCGAAGGCTGGCGGTGTCGCTCACCGTGATTCCGCTCGAGGGCTGGGAGCGCGAGCGCTGGTTCGACGAGACGGGCCTCCCCTGGGTGAACCCCTCGCCGAATATCCGGTCACCCCAGCAGGCCCTGCTCTACTCGGGCATCGGGCTCCTGGAGGCCACCAACCTCTCGGTGGGCCGCGGCACCGACTGGCCCTTCGAGGTGATCGGGGCGCCCTGGATCGGAGATCCCGCCGGGCTGGCGGAGGCGCTGAACGCCCGCGGGCTGGCGGGAATGGCCTTCGTCCCCGTGAGCTATACGCCGACCAGCAGCGTGTTCGCGGGACAACCGCTCGGCGGCGTGCGCTTCGTGGTGACGGACCGGGAGGCGCTGCGAACGGTGACCCTGGGGCTCGTGGTCGCCCGCGAGCTGATGGAGCGCTATCCGGCGAACTTCCGGCCGGCCGCCATCCAGAACCTGCTGGTCAACCGCTCCACCATCTGGGCTCTCCTGCGGAGAGAGCCGCTGACGCGCATCTGGAGCTGGGCCGACGCCGACCGCCCGAGCTTCCTCCAGCGCCGCGCGTCGTACCTCATCTACTGAGCGCGGCCGACCTCATGGGCGCTCGACCACGCGGGCGCCGCCCGGCAGCCGGACCTGCGCGGTCTGGCCTCGGGCCACGGTCACGGTGGCGGGATCGCCATCGCTCACATAGCGCTCCTCGCTCCGCCTGTCGAAGTGGCTGATCCAGTAGCCGAGCTCGGCCTCGGTGGCCTGGATGCGTGGCACGTGATAGGGATCCAGCCCCCGCGCGTGCGGCGAGAGCGCGGCGCCGCCCGCCACCATCAGGATGGCGTCGTGGCGGTAGGTGCTGCCGTTGACCCCGCCCGAGATCGCCCAGCCGAGCTCCTTCGGGTAGGCGCCCATCGGGAGCGCGAGGGTGCGGAAGCGATACCCGGGCAGATGCTTCTGCACCCACTCCTGCGCCTCGAGTAGCTGCTTGCGCACAGTGGTCTCGTCATACTTGGCGAGGTTGGCGTGCCACAGCGTGTGGTTGCCGATCTCGAAGCCCCGGCTCTTGAGATAGGCGAGCTTCTTCCCCACCAGCTCCGGCTGGTTGAAGAGGCGGTTCGGCGGGCTCGCCCCCGGCAGCACGAAGAACGTCGCGGCGCGGCCGAAGCCCGGATGGTCCTTGTCGAACTGCTCGAGAATACCCACCGCGGAATCGGGGTCCACCAGCCAGTCGCCATTCTTCTCGAGGTACCGGAACTGGCCCGGCGAGGAGTCGTCGAAGGTGAGGATGACGGGCGTGGTGCCCTTCGGCAGATTGACGCGCCCGTCGAGGTAGTCGTTGAGGCTCAGCAGGCGATAGCCGCGCTCCCAGAGGCGCTGGAGGTCGCGGCGGAAGTTGTCCGGGGTACGGGTCCACCGTTCCTCGGGCAGGTCGATCTTGTGGTACTCGAGGATCATGACGCGCCCGAGCTCATTGCTCGGGAGCTCTCCGGTGCCGTCGGCCAGGGCCGAGAGCGCGAGGATCGCGACCAGGGCGACGGCGAGCGACGAGAGCCGCTTCACTGGGCGGCGGTCTTCTTCGCCAGGGCCGGCGCCGGGCGGAGGGCCGCCGCGGTGTAGTCGTTGCGGGGGTTCCAGAGCATCCAGCCGGTGGCGCCCGCTTCCTCCGCGCCGCGCACCTGGGCCTGGATCTCGGAGACGCCGAAGATGCGCTTGTCGAAGGCGTAGTCCTTGAAGTCCTGCAGCCACGGCCGGACCTGGACCGGCATCCCCTCGGTGCGCTTGCGCGTGAGCCGCACGCTCTCGCGAACGATCTCGTAGGAGTGACTCACGGGGTTCCGGAAGCCGGGGATCCCCATGTGATAGCCGGAGGGGTAGACCATGGGCGAGAAGTAGTCGAGATGCGGCGCCATGTTCTCGATCCGCTGCCCGATGTCGGTGTCGTTCTCGTTGAAGGCGGTGTAGCCGAACACGTCGGCGGCGATGAAGACGCCGGTGGGCCCCAGCTCCTTGCGCGCCTTGGCGAGGAAGCCCGCGATGGTCTCGATCCGGACCTGGGGGGTGATCGGCTTGGAGTACTTCGCGGCGGCGAGCTTGCCGTCGGTGGGGAAGCGCACGTAGTCAAACTGGATCTCGTCGAAGCCCTTCAGCGCCGCTTCCTTGGCCACCGCGATGATGTAGTCCCAGACTTCCTCGCGGGTGGGGTCCACCCAGGCCAGCTTCTCGTTGTCGATCCACGGCTTGCCGGTACGGGTGTCGATGACGGCCAGCTCCGGGTGAGCCCCGGCGAGGATATTGTCCTTGAAGGACACGATGCGGGCGATGGTGTAGACGTGCCGCCCCTTGAGGTCGGCGAGGAGCTGATCGAAGTCCTTCATGATCACCGGCCCCAGCGCGCCGGCTTCCAGCGCGGCGGGCACCGTGGTGCGATACGGGATCAGGCCTCGGTCGCCCTTGACGTCGATCACCACCGCGTTGAGCTCGGTGCGGTCGAGGAGGCTGAAGACGCGCTCGCGGATGCCCTTGTCGGCCACGCCGTAGTAGGTGAGGTAGGCGGCCTTGATATGGTGCAGCGTCAGCGTCACCGTGGGCTTGCTCTGGTCGAGCATGACCCAGCGCTTCTGGTAGCCCGGCAGCTTCACCAGCACGGAGCGGTCCGTCCCGACCAGGCCGATGGAGAAGTGTCCCTCCGCGTCCGTGAGCGACTCGAGCGCGCCCGAGCGGACCGAGACATGGCGGAGCGGCTTGCCGTCCTGATCCACCACACGCCCCTCGGCGGTGACGAGCGTGTTCAGCGGGAGGGGCTGGCCGTCGGCGCCCAGCGCGGGGAGGCCGTTCGAGGCGCTGGGGCTCACCTGACTGGCGAGAAGGCGGCCCGGGGCGGCGAGGAGGACATAGCCGGTGACGCCGAGCAGCGCCACGGTCGCCAGAGCCGCCACCACGAAGACGACGTGTCGACGTCGCGGCGTCTCGGACGAGGGCAAGGACGTCATGGGCAGGGACGACAGTAAATCGTGGACTCGCTCAGCCCGAAAGAAATTCTTCACTCGCGCAAACCACAGGATCACAGGTAGTCCTCCCGCGCACTTCAACAGCAACAACCTTGCCAGGGGCACCATCGCGACCAAGCCCGCGATAACGCGCCCGTCGATGAAACGCGCCGGCGCCCCTCGTGGTGCCCCGCTGACAAACTGCGTCGGAGCCTCGACAGGAACGTCATTCGCCCCGCGGTATAGAATGCCGCCCATGACCACTACCCCTCCGGCCTTCGGCTGTGCCTCGGCGGTGCGCAGAACCTTCACGGTGAACGGGCTTCGACTGAGCGCGCTCGAGTGGCCGGCGCCCGGGCGTCCCGCGCTATGCTTCCTTCACGGCGGCTCGGCCCACGCCCACTGGTTCGACGCGGTGGTACCCGCTTTCCGGGGGCGCTACCACATGCTGTCGCTCGACCAGCGGGGGCACGGCGAGAGCGAGTGGGCCCCGGCGGGTGAGTACGCCACCGAGCACTTCGCCTCGGACCTCCTGGGCGTGATGGCGGCGCTTGGCTGGGAGCGGATGGCGCTCGCCGGGCACTCCATGGGCGGGCACAACGCGATGGCCTTTTCGGCCTGGAATGCGGAGCGAATCTCGGCGCTTACGATCATCGACAGCCGGCCGGCGCTGCCGCCGGAGCGTCTCAATGCCATGCATCGCCGCGGGCATCGTGGCCCGCGCCGGCACGAGACCTTCGCATCCGCCCTGGCGAGCTTCCGTCTGCTGCCGGCCGAGACCACGGCGGATCCGGCGCTGCTCGCGCACCTCGGCCGCGAGGGCATCACCGAGCGCGAGGGCCGCTTCCTCTACCGCTTCGACCCGTTGACAAGCGGCGAGCGGCAACCCGTGGACGCCTGGCCCCTGCTCCGGTCCATCACCGCGCCCACGCTACTGGTGCGGGGGGAACATTCGCCGATCCTGCCCGTCCCGATGGCCCACGACATTCTCGAGCGCATGCCCAAGGCGCGGCTGGTCGAGATTGCCGGCGCCTACCACCACCTGGTCCTGGACGCCCCCGCCGCCTTCAACCGGGCGCTGGACGAGTTCCTCGGGTCGGCAGGCCTCTGATCAAGAGGTCCGCTCGAGGCGGACCGCGCAGACCTTGTACTCGGGGATTCGGGCGGAAGGATCGTGGGCGGAATTGGTCAGGAAGTTGGCCGCCGACTCCTCGAGCTTCACGAAGGGGACGAAGACCGCGCCCGGCCGGACGGCTTCGGTGAGCCGCGCATAGCCCTGGAGCTCGCCCCGCCGGGATAGCATGCGCAGCCGGTCTCCCGTCTCGACCCCCAGCCGGCGCCCATCCACGGGGTGAATCGCGATCTCGAGCCGGGGCGCCAGCTCGAGCAAGCCCTCCACGCGGCGGGTGAGCGTGCCGCCATGCCAGTGGTAGAGGAGCCGGCCCGTGCTGAGCGAGAACGGGAAGTCGGGATCGGGCAGCTCGTCGGCCTCGGGGCCCTGGACCACCGGCACGAAGCGCGCGCGCCCGCGGGGGAAGGTCTCCCCGTAGAGGAAGCGCGTGCCGGGATGCTCGGGCGTGGGGCAGGGCCACTGCAGCCCGCCCGCCTCGAGGCGCGCGTAGCTGATGCCGGCCGCCGCCGGCCAGAGCCCCACCAGCTCGTCCCAGATCTCGGCGGGATGGTTGTAGCTGAAGCCGGTTTCGGGAAGGCCGAGCCGGCGCGCCACGCGCCGCGCGAGCTCGCAGGTGATCCACCAGTCGGGCTTGACCTGGCCCGGCGGGGGCACGGCCTCGCGGACGCGCTGGACGCGCCGCTCCGAGTTGGTGAAGGTCCCGTCCTTCTCCGCGAACGCGGCGGCGGGAAGAAAGACATGGGCGCGCTCCGCCGTCTCGTGCATGAAGAGGTCCTGCACCACGAGGCAGTCGAGCTGGCCGAGGGCCTTCTCGGCATGGTGGAGATCGGGCTCGGAGAGCAGCGGGTTCTCGCCCACCACGTACATGGCGCGCACCCGGCCGTCGAGGCAGCCCTCCACCATCTCGGTGACCACGAGCCCCGGCGCGGCGGGCGGGCGGCGCCCCCAGACGCGCTCGAAGCGGTCGAGGCTGGCCGTGGAATAGTCGGCGTAGCCCGGCAGGTTGGTGGGGATGCAGCCGGCATCGCCGCAGCCCTGGACATTGTTCTGCCCGCGGAGCGGCGAGATGCCCGAGCCGCTGAAGCCCATCTGGCCCGCGACCAGGGACAGGTTCAGCAGGGCATGCGCATTGGCGGTGCCGTTGATGTGCTGGGTGATGCCCATGCCCCAGATGAGGCAGGAGCCGGCGAAGGGCGGCCGCGCATACCAGCGGGCGGCCTGGGCGATGGCGTCCTGCGGCACGCCGGTCAGCGATTCGGCGCGCTCCAGCGTGTAGTCGCGGAGCGAGGCGACCCACTCCTCGAAACCTTCGGTGCGGTCGGCGATCCAGTCCCGGCGGGCGAGGCCCTCGTCGAGGATGACCTTGGCCATGGCGTTGAAGAGCGCCACGTCGGTGCCGGGGCGCTCCTGGATCCAGAGATCGGCCTGGTCGCAGAGCTCCACCCGCTTGGGATTGACCACGATGAGCCGCGCGCCTCGAGCGGCCGCCTCGCGGAACCGCACCGCGATGACCGGGTGATTGGCCGAGGCATCGGCGCCCACCACCATGAGGCACCCGGCCTCGGCATAGTCCTGATAGGAGTTGGACGTGGCGCCGGAGCCCATGGAGACCAGCATGGCCTCCACCGAGGGGGAGTGGCAGAGCCGCGTGCAGTGGTCCACGTTGTTCGTGCCCAGCACCATCCGCGTGAGCTTCTGGATGACGTAGCCGTCTTCGTTGGTGGCCTTCGCCGAGGCGAGGGCGCCGACGTGACCCGCGTTCCGCGCCAGCCCCTCGGCGGCGGCGTCCAGGGCCTCGTCCCAGGTCGCCTCGTGCCAGACCCCGTCCCGCTTGAGCATGGGGGTGGTGATCCGATCGCGCGAGTAGATGAAGCCCGTGCCGAAGCGGCCCTTCACGCACAGCATGCCGCGGCTCGACGCATTGGCGGGCGCGTCGTCCGTCATGCCGGACAGGCGGCCGTCCTCGCGCACCGACACCTGGATCCCGCACCCCACGCCGCAGTAGGGGCAGGTGGTGTCCACGCGACGGACGATGGGCGCCGGCGATTCCTTGGGACGGAGCGCGCCGGTGGGGCAGGTGGCCACGCATTGGCCGCAGGAGGTGCAGATGGAGGCCGACATGGCGCCGTCCCCCATGACCCCCACCCGGGCCTCGTGATTGCGGCCGATGAGCGAGATGGCGCCGATGTGCTGGACGTCGGCGCAGGCGGTGGTGCAGCGGCCGCAGAGGATGCAGGACTCGCGGTCCAGCACGAAGAAGGATTTCGACGCGTCCACGGGGAAGTGGTGCTGGGGCGTCCAGGACGGGCCCGTCAGGCCGTGGTGCTGGGCGGCCAGGCCCACCTGACCGAAGCCGTCCCGCGCGGCGGCCGGGGTCAGCATGGAGAGCGTGAGGTCGAGCACCGCCTTCCGCACGCGCTGAGCCTCCGGGTGAGTCGTCTCCACCGACATCCCTTCGCGCGCGGGCAGGTGACAGGCGGCCGGCAGCCCTCGTTGCCCTTCGACGTGGACGAGGCAGGTACGGCAGGCGCCGAGCGGGGGACGGTCGGGATCCTTGCAGAGCTGGGGCAAGGGGATGCCGAGACGGTTCACGGCGTCCAGCACCGTGGCGCCCTGGGAAACCTCGACCTCCGAGCCGTCTACGCGAAGTGTGATGGCCATTCGCGACCCCATCGTCGCGCCGCAAGCGCGCGCCCCTATGATACACGGTCCGACCCGGAGCGCAGGCAGGTCTGGGCGGGGATCAGCCCTTCAAGCTCAGGTCTATGAATGCGGAGGGAAACTCACGAAAACCTGAGAGAATCGACAGCGGCGCGGCCTGGCCCAACCCGCACAGTGAGGCCAGCCGGACCACGTCCGCCAGCTCCGTCACCTCGCGCCCGGCCGAGGACGGCCCGCCATTGGACCGGCCATCGAGCAGATCACGGAGCCGCGCCGTGCCCTCACGGCACGGGGTGCACTTGCCACAGGACTCGCGGGTATTGAAGTCCAGCAGGGTGCGCACGACATCGCGCAGCGAGGCGCGATCGTCCAGCGCGGTGACGCCGCCGGTGCCCGGGTTCACCGTGCCGCCCGGCACGAGAGGCTCGTCCAGCAGGCGCGGGGGGACGAGGCTGCCCGACGGGCCGCCCACCAGGACGGCCTGGAGCGTATGTCCCACCGCGGGCCCGCCGCCCAGTCCCTCGAGGAGATCGCGCAGCGTGGCGCCCAGGGGGAGCTCCACGAAGCCCGGCCGGCGCAGGTGGCCCGAGAGGCCGAAGCACTTCATCCCGTGACCGCCGCCGAGACCCGTCCACCACGCGGCGCCGCGCGCCACGATGAGCGGCACGGCGAAGAGGGTCTCGACATTGTTGATGACGGTGGGCCGGCCCCACAGCCCCGCCTCCACCGGAAACGGGGGCTTGGCCCGCGGCATGGCGCGCCGGCCCTCCAGGGACTCCATCAGCGCCGTCTCCTCGCCCAGCACGAAGCCGCCCGCGCCGCGGCGGATCTCCACCTCCACCGAGAAGTCGCTGCCGAGCACGTGCTGGCTGACCAGGCCCCAGCGCCGCGCCGCGTCCAGGGCGCGCTCCATCCGGCGCGCCGCCAGCTCCGCCTCGCCGTGGATGTAGAGGTAGATCCGGCTGGCGCCGGCGGCATAGGCGGCGAGCAGCGCGCCCTCGAGCAGCCGGTGCGGATCGCCCTCGAGGAGGTGGCGGTCCTTGAAGATACCCGGCTCGCCCTCCTCGCCGTTCACGATGAGGTACTTCGGCTCGCCCGCCGCGCGCCGCGCGCCTTCCCACTTGACCGCGGCGGGGAAATACGCGCCGCCGCGGCCCTGGAGCTTCGCCGACTTCACGGCCTCGATCACCGCCACCGGGTCGCCCGAGGCCAGCGCGGCCGCGAAGGTCGCATACGAGCCGCGGTGAATCGCGTCGGCCATGTCGCCGGGATCGGTGAGCCCGCAGCGGTCGGTGAGGACCCGCCGCTGGCCGGCGAGATACGCGGTGACGTCGGCGGGTTGCACGCGCCGACCGGCGGCGACCGCGTCCAGCAGCGCGCCGACCTCGCCGGGGCCCACGCGCGCGGCCGTCTCCACGGCCCCCTCGGGGCGCAGCACGGTGACCGTGGGCGCGGCCCAGCAGAGGCCGGGGCAGCCCGCCGCCACCACTCGCGCGCGAATCCCGCGGCGGCCCACCTCGGCCGCGAGGGCGGCCAGGGTGACCGCCGCGCCCACCGAGAGCCCGCAGCTCCCGACCCCCACCGCGAGGCGCAGCTCGCCCGGGCTCGAGAGCGCGCGCGCCAGGCGCTGCGAGGCGGCGAACCAGCGACCGGGATCGGCCGCCTGGCCGAGGCCGGGCCCGGCATCGCCTTCCGGGATCGGCGACGGCATGGGCGTGGGGACCGCGATGACGGCGAGCGCGGCGCGGGCGGCCTCCGCGGCCTCCGGCGTGCGCGCGGGGGGCGCCGGCGCGCCGAGCACGCGGTCCGCGTCGTCGGGTCCCAGGCGACCGAGGTGACGCCCGTCCACCTCGGCCACGGGCGCCATCGAGCAGTTGAAGGCGCAGTCGAAGGGCTCGAGCGTCCAGCCACCGTCGGCGGAGGTGCCGGGGGCGGTGACGCCCAGCCGGCGCTCCAGCGCGGCGAGCAGCTCGAGCGAGCCCACGATGCGGCAGGACACGCCCACGCAGACGCGCGCCACCCGGCGGCCGGGCTGGCCGAGACGAAACTCCGGGTAGTGGGTGGCCACGCCGTACACCTCGCTGAGCGGCACGCGGAGATGCTCGGACACGGCGGTGAGATCCTCGGGCGAGATCCACCGCTTCTCGTGCTGCACGGCGTGCAGCGCGGGGAGCAGCCAGGTGCGCTCGCGGGGGAAGCCCTGGAGGCCGATCACGGAGCCGCGACCGGATCCGGAAGATTCGCCTCGGCGAAGCCGCGCGCGCGCAGCAGGCAGGAGTCGCACGCCCCGCACGGGCGTCCGTCCGGGCCGGGCTCGTAGCAGGACCAGGTGAGCGCGAAGTCCACGCCGAGCTCCCAGGCGCGCAGCACGATCTGCGCCTTGCTGAGCTCGATCAAGGGCGTATGGATCCGGAAGCGGCGCCGGCCCTCGACCCCCGCCTTGGTGGCGAGATTGGCCAGCCGCTCGAAGGCCTCCACGAACTCGGGGCGGCAGTCCGGGTAGCCGGAATAGTCGAGGGCATTCACGCCCAGGAAGAGATCCTGCGCGTCCAGCACCTCGGCCCAGCCCAGGGCATGGCTGAGAAAGATGGTGTTCCGCGCCGGGACATAGGTGACGGGAATGCCCGCGCCGATGGCGGCATCGCTTCGCGCCTTGGGCACCGGGATGTCGTCGGTGAGCGCCGAGCCGCCGATGGCGCGGAGGTCGAGCCGCAGCACGAGATGCCGGCGCACCTCGAAGGCCGCCGCCACGCGCCGCGCCGATTCCAGCTCGCACGCGTGGCGCTGGCCGTAGTCGAAGGACAAGGCATAGCACTCATAGCCCTCGGCGCGGGCCACCGCGAGGGTGGTGGTGGAGTCGAGCCCGCCGGAGAGGAGAATCACCGCGCGATCGGGCATCAGACCCCTCGCCGCGCTCCCCAGAGGAGCACGTGCAGCCGCGGCGAGAACCGGAAGCCGTGACGTGTACAGGCCTCCGCCACCCAGGGGCCGCGCTCCGCCAGCTCCTCGGTCCGGACCGCCTCCGGTTGCAGCAGGATGCGTCCGCGCGGCAGGGCGAAGCGCTCGGCAAGCCGGAGCACCTCGGCGAGATCCGCCGGGTCGCAGACGACGAACTTCCACCACGCTTCCGCCGCCAGGAGCGCGCGGATGGCGCCCGGCTGAATGCGCCGCGCCTCGGCCACGCCGGAGCCTGCCAGCTTGACCGAGACATTCCACTGGACGGGAAGACCCGCGAGCTCCGGGGGAGGGGGGAAAGTGCCCGAGGTCTCGACCTCGACCACCCAGCCGCGCGCGTGGAGCGCCGCGACCAGCGGGCCGAAGAGCGCGGACTCGAGGGGCTCGCCGCCCGTGACCACGGCGCGCCGGCAGGGATGCGCCTCCATCTCGGCGAGCAGCCCGTCGAGGGTGACCTCGCGCCCCCGGGCGGGGTCCCAGGAGTACTTGGTGTCGCACCACTCGCAGCCCACCGAGCAACCCTGGAGCCGGGCGAACACCGCCGGCACGCCGGCGGTTGCCCCCTCGCCCTGTATCGAGTAAAAGACTTCCGCGACGCGTCCCGTCATGGCTCCTCGAATGAGGGTAGCACGAGGGACCGGCAGCATCCCCTTGCCGCTACAGGGGTTTTGCTGTTATAACTGAAGCGTCGGAAAGGAGGAGCGCACATGAGCCTGACCGATTCCCTCAAGCAGGACCGCCTGATCGTGGTGGCCGTGGACAAGGCGGCGGGCCGCATCCGCGTGAAGAGCGAGGCGGAGGTGTGCAGCGATCTCGGCTGCGACGGCGCCCTCGTGGTCACCGACGAGGGGCAGAGCAAGGACCTCGGCAACCTCAACGCGGGTGACATCATCATGCTCGAGGCCAAGAACGGCCGCGCCAGCCAGATCCGCGTGGTCCGCCGCGTCTACGACGAGTACTCCAGCCCCGAGTGGTGATCCGCGCACTCGGTCGCTAGCATCTCGAGGGCCCCGGGCGACGCGCGCCGGGGCCTTCGTTTGTCTACACGCGGGTCGGCCAGAGGAATCGCACGAGACCGAACGCAAAGGCGAAGCCGCAGGAGTGCCAGACGAGCAGACCCAGCAGCTCGGCGAGGAGGGTCTCCATCGCCGTGCCCCGCGTTTCGCCTCTAGGCCACGCCCACGTGGATGGTGACGGTGCCGAGGCCCAGCCGCTGATACTTCACCGCGCGCAGCCCGACCTCGCCCATGAGCCTCGAGAGCTCCGGCGGGGTCAGGAAGCGGTCCACCGACTGCGGCAGATAGGTATAGGCCTCGCGGTCGCCCGCGACCATGCCGCCGATGCGGGGCACCACGTGGTGGAAGTAGAAGCGGAACAGCGGCCGGAAGCCGGGCAGGGTGGCCTGGGTGATCTCGAGCGCCACCACGCGCCCGCCCGGACGGGTCACTCGCCGCATCTCGGAGAAGCCCTGGCGCAGGTCGGCCAGGTTGCGCAGGAGGAACGCCGAGGTCACGCACGCGAAGGTGCGGTCCGCGAACGGGAGCGCGAGCGCGTCGGCGGCCACCAGCCGCACGCGATCGGCGGCGCCGATCTCGCGCAGCTTGGCCGCCGCCTCCCGCAGCATGCCCGCCGCGAAGTCGGCGGCGACGATCTCGCGGTGCGCGTGCACCTCCCGCAGCTCGAGCGCGAGATCGCCGGTGCCGGTGGCGAGATCCAGCGCGGGGCCTTCGGGCGAGGCGATGGTGTGGCGGGCGGCCACGCGCCGCCAGCCGTGGTGCATGCCGAGCGTCATGAGCCCGTTCATGAGGTCGTAACGGCCGGCGATGCGCGAGAACATGGTGGCGACGAACTGGGCCTTCTCGGGCCCGGTCCCCGGCGGGCGGCCGCTCATATCCAGTGTCCGGCCAGCACCGCCGCGAAGAGGATCACCGCGATATAGCCGTTGACGTTGAAGAAGGCCACGTCGAGGCGCGAGAGATCGGTCGGGGACACCAGGGAGTGCTCGTAGACGAGCAGGCCCGCCACCAGGGCCACGCCGGCCCAGTAGAGGACGCCCAGCCCCATGAGGACTCCGAGCAGGGCGAAGGCGGCCACGGTGAGGACGTGACAGACCTTCGCCACCCGCAGCGCGGCGGCGATCCCGAAGCGCGCCGGCACGGAGTGGAGCCCCTCCGCGCGGTCGAACTCCACGTCCTGGCAGGCATAGATCAGGTCGAAGCCGGCGATCCACACCGTGAGTGCGAACCACAGCACGAAGACGGGGGGATCGAAGCCGCCCCGCACCGCGATCCAGCCGCCCGCCGCCGCGGTGCCGTCGGTGAAGCCCAGGATCCAGTGCGAGAGCCAGGTGAAGCGCTTGGTGTAGGAGTAGCCGACCAGGAACAGGATGGCCAGCGGCGCGAGCGCGAGGCACAGCGGGTTCAGCATCCACGCCGAGAGGAGGAACACCGCGCCCGCGGCCACCGCCGCCGCCACGACCTGGGCGGGCGTGAGGAGGCCGGCGGGCAGGTGCCGGCCGCGCGTGCGTGGGTTGCGCGCGTCGAACCACCGATCGGCGAGGCGGTTCACCGCCATCGCCAGGGTGCGGCCGCTGACCATGGCCAGCGTCACCCAGCCCACGATGCGGACGTCGGGCCAGCCGTTGGCGGCGAGCACCATGGCCACGTAGGCGAAGGGCAGCGCGAACACGGTGTGCTCGAACTTGATGGCGTCGAGGAAGTGGCGGACGGAGTTCACGGGCGTCTAGAGGCCGTACTCGGCCCAGCGGCGGGTGACCCGCGCGCGCGTCTCGGGGTCCATGACGATCTCGTCGGGCCAGGGCTGACCGATGCCGTCGGCCTCGGTCTTCTCGGTGGCGTCGATGCCGAGCTTGCCGCCGAAGCGGTGCCGGATGGCGGCATGGTCGAGATCGTCGGTGGGGCCGTCCACGATGACGAGATCGCGCTTGGCGTCCACGTTGCCGGTGGCGCGCCAGGCGACTTCGGACAGGTTCTGGACGTCCACGTGCTCGGAGACCACGAGGATGTTCTTGGCCAGCATCATGAGGCCGAGGCCCCAGAGGGCGTACATGACCTTGCGCGCGTGGCCCGGATAGCGCTTCCGGATGGAGACGATCACCAGATTGTGGAAGACACCCTCGGCGGGCATGTTCATGTCCACCACCTCGGGGAGCAGCAGGCGGATGATGGGCAGGAAGATCCGCTCGGTGGCCTTGCCCAGCCAGTAGTCTTCCTGCGGCGGGCGGCCCACGATGGTGGTGGGGTAGATGGGCTGCTTCCGCTGCGTCACTGCCTGCAGGTGAAAGACGGGATAGTCGCGCGCCAGCGAGTAGTAGCCGGTGTGGTCCCCGAAGGGCCCCTCGCGCCGCCGCTCCGCCGGGTCCACCCAGCCCTCCAGCACGATCTCGGCCTCGGCCGGCACGTCGAGGTCCACCGTCTTGCACGCCACCATGGGCACGCCGGCGCCGCGCAGCCACCCCGCGAACACCATCTCGTCCACGCCGGGCGGCAGTGGCGCCGAGCCCGAGTAGATCGAGACGGGATCGCCGCCCAGCGCGATGGCCACCTCCATCCGCGCGCCGCCCCGCTCCTCGGCCACCCGGTGGTGCTCGGCCGAGCCCTTGTGAATCTGCCAGTGCATGCCGAGCGTGCGCTCGTCGTACACCTGCAGCCGGTACATGCCCACGTTTCGCGCGCCGGTGGCGGGATCCTTCGTGAAGACCAGGGGCAGGGTGATGTAGCGCCCGGCGTCGCCCGGCCAGCACTGGAGCACCGGGAGGGTGGCCACGCTGGGGTGGGCGGTCTCCACGATCTCCTGGCAGGGCGCGGACCGCACGCGCTTGGGACCCGCCTTCGCCACGTCGATGAAGGTGCCCAGCTTGCGAAGCTTGTCGAAGAGCGAGCCCGGCATGCGGAGGTCGAGGAGCTTGGCCACGCGGGCGGACACCTCGTCCAGCCGCTCCACCCCCAGCGCGGCCGCCATGCGCGGCGCGGTGCCGAAGGCGTTGATGAGCACCGGCATGGAGAAGCCCTCGACGTTCTCGAAGAGGAGGGCCTGGTTGCCCCCGGCGGGGCCCTTGGACACGCGGTCGGTGATCTCCGTGATCTCGAGATCGCGGGAGACGGGGGCGCTGATGCGACGGAGCTGGCCCGTCTTCTCGAGGTGCGCCACGAACTCGCGGAGGTCGGCGAAGGCCACGCCGTGCTTACTCGTGGTAGTAGAGCTTCACCAGCCAGCCCGCGAGGACCGGGAAGAGGAAGCTCGACGCCACCCGCACTCCCACGAAGTGCCAGCCCATCAGCGGCGCCTCCCAGGCGATGATCCGCTGCATGCCGAACAGCGACCACGACGTCATGTAGGCGACGAGCGGGCCCAGCGCCATCCCGGAATTGGCGAGCACGACCAGGAGCGGCACGCTCACCATGGGGCCGCCGGGGGTGATGACGCCGGCGGCGGAGGCGAGGCAGATCGCGGGCAGCCCCGATTGCGTGCCGAAGTAGCGCGCCACCACCTGCTGCGGAATCAGCACCTGGAGCATCCCGGCGAGGATGAGGGCGGGGATCAGTCGCGGCACGATGAACCACAGCAGCGAGAGCCCGGTCCTCGCGCCGATCCAGGGCAGGCCGGGATCCTTCCAGTAGGCGAGGGCGGCGGCGGCGGCCGCCAGGATGACGAGGATGAGCATGGAGAGATCGACGCCCGCCCGCGGCATGCGCGCATTATACGTCAGGTGGGCTATACTGGCCGCGCTCGGCGACAGGCCGAGCCGCACATGCAACAGACGTTCTTGATCGGATCCGCCCTCGTCGCTCTGGCCGTGCTCGCGCTCGTGGCGGCGGGGGTCGTCACGGGTCAGCCGGTCGACCCGCTTACTCTTGCGCGGGCCACGAGCGGCTTCGCCCTCATCGCGCTCGGCGCCGTCTGGGTCCTCTGGCGACGGATGGAAGCGGCGCTGGTCGCGCACAAGCGGGCTCTCTCCGACCTCGGCGCGCGCGAGCAGCGGGTCACGGCCTTCGCCGGAGTCAACGCCGCTCTCTCCCAGGAGATCGAGACCGACGCGCTCCTCCACCGGATCACGGATACGCTCGCGCAGCTCACCGGCGCGCCGTGCGTGGTGCTGTGGGGGACCGATCTCGCCGGCCGCCGGCTGCACCGGCAGGCCTGGACCATGGAGCCCCAGATCGCGCGGCTCAACCTGCCCTACGAGCTCTCGTTCGATCAGGGCGTGACGGGATGGATCGCGCGCCAGCACGAGGCCGTCGTCATCAGCGACGTGGCGACCGACCCGCGCATGTACGAAGCGGGCTGGTGCATCCAGCACGGGCTCAACGCGTTCGCGGGCGCGCCCGTCCTCGAGGGCGGCGAGCTGGCGGGCGTCCTCACGCTGAACATGCGGGACATCGACGCGCTGGGCGGGGAGGGCGAGGCGCTCCTCGTCTCCTTCGCGGCCCAGGCCGCGCTGGCGATCCGGAACGCGCGACTCATCTCGGTGGCGGAGAAGCGCCGGCGCGAGGCGGAGGCGCTGGCCGCCCTGGGCCGCCGGCTCGCCCAGACGCTCGATCCCGAGGCGATGGCCCAGGAGCTGGCGGACAGCCTGCGCGCCCTGCTCGGGTCCCGCACCTCCGGCCTCTACCGCCTCGATGCGGCCACCGGGGAGATGGTGTCGGTGGCCACGTCGGGCGACATCGGGCCGGGGCACGGCCGCCGGATCGTCTTCCCCCCCGGCATCGGCGTGGCGGCGCTGGCCGCGCGCGAGCGCCGCCCGGTGATCACCGCCAATCTCCTCACCGACCCGCGCATCGCGCTCACGCCGGAGGTGCGGGCGCGCATCGAGCAGGCGCACTATCGCGCGGTCCTCTCGGTGCCGCTGGTGGCGCGGGACACCGCCATCGGCGCCCTGTCGGCGGGCGACGACGAGGGCCGCGTGTTCGCGCCCGACGACGTGCGCCTCGCCGAGGCGGTGGCGGACCAGGCGGCCCTCACGCTCGACAATGCTCGGCTCTACGTCGAGGCCACCGGCCGGCGGCGCGAGGCGGAGGAGCTGGCGCGCGTCGCGCGCAGCCTCACCGGCAGCCTCGACGTGGTGGACGTGGGGCGTCGCATCGTGGACGGCGTGTGCCCCCTGCTCGGCGTCGTTTTCTCGCGGCTGCGTCTCAAGGATCCGGACGGGTCGCTGCGGGCGCTGGCCTGGAGCGGGGACGCCCCGGACGACCTGGGCCGGGACCACCCGCTGCCTGCGGGGGCGGGGGTGGCGGGACGGGCGGTGCTGGAGGGCCGGCCGGTGTGGTCGGCGGACTTCGCCCGGGACGCCGCGCTCGTCCTCAATGACCAGCTGCGGAACTATGCGGCGCGCAGCGAGGCGCGGTCGGTGCTGGGCGTTCCGCTGCGCGTGCGCGGCGAGATCATCGGCTCCCTCACGGTGGGCGATCAGATGGGGCGCGTCTTCACCGCCTCCGAGGTCACCCTGCTCGAGGCCTTCGCGGACCAGGCGGCGCTGGCGCTCGACAACGCGCGCCTCTACGAGCAGACGCGGGCGCGGCTTCGCGCGCTCCAGGAGACCCAGGCCCAGCTCGTCCAGGCCGCCAAGCTCTCCGCGGTGGGGCAGCTCGTGTCGGGCGTGGCGCACGAGCTGAATAATCCCCTGTCCGTCGTGATCGGTCACGGCCAGCTCATGCTCAGCCGGAACCTGCCGCCCGAGATCCGCCGGCCCGTCGAGCTCATCGTGGCCCAGGGCGATCGCATGGCCAAGATCGTCCAGAGCCTGCTGCTGTTCTCGCGGCAGCGCTCGACCGCCCGCGGGGCGGTGGACCTGCCGCTGATCATCGACCAGACGCTGGTGCTGCGCGCCGCGCAGCTCCGGCTCTCCGGCGTCGCCGTCGTCATCGAGCACGCGCCGGGCCTGCCGCCCGCGGACGGGGACGCGCATCAGCTCCAGCAGGTCATTCTCAATCTGCTCCTCAACGCGGAGCAGGCCCTGCTCCAGTCTCGCAAGGACGTGACCAGCCCCGCCGACGCGGAATCGCGCCCGGGATCCCGCATCGTGGTCCGGACGAGCCTGCGCGTGGAGGCCGGGCGCGAGTGGGTGCATGTGGAGCTGGAAGACAACGGCCCCGGCATCGCGCCCGAGGTGCTGCCGCGGATCTTCGAGCCGTTCTTCACCACCAAGGCGGTCGGGCAGGGGACCGGGCTCGGGCTGAGCGTGTCCTACGGCATCCTCCAGCAGCACGGCGGCCGCCTCACCGCCGAGAGCCAGCCCGGGCGCACGGTGTTCGCCTTCGAGGTGCCGCGCTGGGTGCCCGGCGCGGCCGCGCCCCTCGCGGCGCCGGAGGCGATCGGTCGCGCCGAGGGCGCGGGACGGGCGGCGCTGGTGGTGGACGACGAGCCGGAAATCGTGGATCTCGTGGTGACCATCCTGCGCGGCGACGGCTGGAAGGTGGATGTGGCCGAGGGCGGGCGCAGCGGCCTCGAGTGGGTGCGCACGACCCGCTACGAGCTCATCGTCTCCGACTTCCGCATGCCCGACGGCGATGGGGAGTCGTTCTATCGCGCCGCGGTGGAGGCGCAGCCCGAGCTCCGGGGCCGCTTTCTCTTCATGACCGGCGACACCGCCAACCCCGCGGCGTGGCAGTTCCTTCAGGGCTCCCACGTGGCGATGCTCGAGAAGCCGTTCTCACCGGATGCGCTCCGCGCCGCCATCGCGGACCTCGACTCCTGACCGCGCCGGCCGCGATTCTTGCGCGGGAGGCTTGACTTGGTCCGATCGATCGATTACCTAGGGGCATGATCAAGGCGGATCTCGTCGCCGTCATGGCCAAGGCGGCGGGTGGATCGAAGGTCTCCTCCGAGAAGGCGCTCAACGCGATCATGCTCGGCGTCTTCGACTCGCTCCGGAAGGGCCGGCGGGTGACCATCGGCGGCTTCGGCACCTTCATGGTGAGCCGGCGCGCCGAGCGCAACGGGCGCAATCCCCGCACCGGCAAGGCCATCCGCATTCCCGCCGTCAAGGTGCCCCGCTTCAAGCCCAGCCGCGCGCTCAAGGCCGCCGTTCTCTAGCACCGGTGGGGCGTGTCGGGCGTCTCGCCTTGACACCCTGAAAGCGCGCCGCGTACAATGGCCGTCGCGCTGGGGGATCGTCTAATGGTAGGACGCCAGGTTCTGGCCCTGGTAATGGGGGTTCGAGCCCTCCTCCCCCAGCCATTTTCGTTTCCGCGCAGCGCGACGCAGAGCACGACGCAGCAGACGCACGGCCGGCCCCATCGTCTAGAGGCCTAGGACACGGCCCTCTCAAGGCTGAAACACGGGTTCGAATCCCGTTGGGGCCACCACTCGAAGATTCAGGGTTTTCCGGGGTTTCTCGCGTGACTCCACGACGGCGCGCGAGGCCCCGGAAAACCACGGAATGCCTCGCAATGACCCCCTCGAATGGAAATGAGATGGAAATGATCGCACCCGGAAGAAGGTCTGCCTGGTAACAGGCAGGAACAGAGACAGCGCGGCTACCCTATGCGTAGCTCCGCCGGTTAGGCCGCTGATCCCGTCGCCAAGAGCGGCACCTCGCCGGCTTGCCCGTTTAGGAGACGCTTCATGAGGCGTGCGACCCCCACATCGCGGCAGCCAGTCCTTCGTGATTGTGTGGCCTAGGGTAGTCAGGAATTCGAGAGCCGGCGTGTTAACTGCGCTTGCCGAGTCCACGACTCCAACCGCCGACGATCTGGCCGGGGAACGCCGGAGTCTTGCCCGTCCACTCCCGTTTCTTCGGCTTGTTCGCTTCCTCAGCCCCAACCATCCAGCCGACCAGCGCCCCGGCCATGGACCGTGATCAGCGCCGCGACCTCGACTCCATTGTTTGCCATTGCGTTTCTCGCGTTCTGTAATGGGTGCCACGCCCGAGTCTCACGCGGCGATGTGACGCGGTAACCCTCGTCTGACTCGGCATTCTTAGCGCTGTTGGCGTGGAGACCCCTTCAGGAGCCAGTCGATGATCGCGGAGGGATCCGGCGCCGGACGGGGCTCTTGACGTGAGTCACCGCTCTCCGGCGCAGGCCTGACTGGGACACCGGACGTCGCCTCCACGCGCTCCGCGGGCGCCGGCGGCGGGGGCGTGACC
>DASRWT010000013.1:0-24641 GCA_035654455.1 Candidatus Nitrosocosmicus sp.
CCACGGCTATCTCGGCAAGGCTTACGACGATGCGGGGCGGGCGGCGGAAGCGGTGGCTCACTACGCCGAAGCGGCGCGGCGCTCCAGCAATCGGCTGCCCTGGTACGTGGCGATCGCGCGGGTGATGGAGGAGGACGGCAATGACCGGGGCGCGCTCGCCTACTACGCGGAGGTGCTGCGGGCAGCGCCGGGCAGCCGCGAGGCCTGCGCGGGGCTCCGGCGCATCGGCCACCACATGGAGCTGCCGCCCGAGATGCTGACGGGCTGCCCTACCGCGGATTTGCCGGCGGCGCCGACGCCGGAGGCGCCCCCGGACCCCTCGTGAGCGCGTCGAGCGCGGCAAGGGCGCTCGCGAGCTGATTCAGCTGCAGGGCCGTGGGCCTCGACACCTGGCTCAGCGCGAGCACGTAGCGGTGCCACGCGGCGATGGCGGTCGGCGGATCGATGGACTCGTACACGAGCGCCGTGAAGCGCTCTCCCTCGAGGCCCGAGAGGCGAGCCGCCCGCTCGAGCCGGCGACCCTCCTCGAGCGCGGCGATGGCCTCCGGCCCGCGTCCCACCCGGGCGAGCTTCACCGCGATCAGGTAGGGAAAGAGCGGGGTGGCGGGGGCGAGCCGGGCGCCGTCGCGCAGCGTGGCGATCGAGTCCTCGCGCCGGTCCGCGAGCCACAGGATCTCGGCGAGCACCATCCGGAATCCTGCGCGCTGCGGCTGCCGGGCCACCGCCAGCCGTCCATGTGGCAGCGCCTCATCGTGCTGGCCCTGACCGGCCAGGATCAAAGCCAGCCCCAGGCTGGCCTCGGGTATCCGCGGGAAGATCTCCAGCGCTCGCCGGTACTGCCGCGCGGCCTCGAGCGGCTGGCCGTCGGCGAGCAAGGCGGTGCCCAGCCCCGCCCGCGCGATGGCCCCGTCCGGCTCCAGCTCCACCGCGCGCGACCAGAGCGTGATCGAGTTGTGCCAGATGAGGGCCTGCCATGCGCTGGCGCTCACGAGGGCCAGGGTGGCCGCCACCGTGAGGCCGAGCACGCCCCGCGCGAGCGCGGCGCGCGGGGCGCGGGCCATCACCTGCGCGGCGCACCAGCTCAGGCCGCCACCGGCGAGCAGCGCCCAGCCCCCGCCGGCCAGGTAGCTATAGCGATCCGCCGAGATCTGCGGCCCGTTCTGGAAGAGCCCCGACACCGGCAGCAGCATGATCACGTACGAGACCCATACCGCCGCCAGGGCGGGCCAGCGACGAGCGCGCGCGAGGACGACGGCGGTGAGCCCGGCCACCACGACACCGGCGAGGACGAAGGCCCAGGGACCGCGGGCCAGTGCCGCGCGCAGGTCATAGAGCGGCGAGAGGCTCATCGGCACCACCATCTTCCAGAGCGGGAATGCCAGCGCGTAGACGCTGGCGGCCAGCCGCGTGCCCCATCCCACCTCGGCGACCTCGACGAGGCTCCCGAACTCGATCCGCGCCAGAATGGCGAGGACGGCGGCCGCCGCGGACAGGACAAGAAAGGGCAGCTTCTCGAGATAGACGCGCCGTGCCGCCGCGCCCCCCCAGCCGCCGGCGGCGAGGCCGAGCCGGCGAAGGGGGTAGACGTCGAGCACGAGGAGCACCAGGGGCAGCGTCACCGCCATGGATTTGCCCATGAGCGCGACCGCGAACAGGATCACCGATGCCCAGTACCCGGCGCGCGTGCCGCGGAGATACGCGGTCACGGCGAGAAAGGCGGCGAGGCCGGCCACCAGATCACCGCGCGCGCTCAGCCACGCCACCGGCTCCACGCGCAGTGGATGGACCGCGAAGAGCAGCGCCGCGCCGAGCGCTCCGGCCCGGACCGCTTCGAGCGGGTAGATCGGCTTCACCAGTCGCAGGACCCGCCGCGCCAGCGCGAGGAAGGCGAGCGCGGCGGCGACGTGGAGCGCGATGCTTCCCGCCTTGTAGCCGAGCGGGTGCATGCCCCAGAGCGCCCAGTCCACGCCATGGGTGAGCCAGGTGAGCGGTTTCCAGTGCCCCATGTGGAAGGTGGTGAGCATCCACCCGAGCCGGCCGGGGCCGAGGCCGCGGTAGCCGGGGTTCTCGAGGAAGTTCTGATCGTCGTCCCAGCCCAGAAAGCCGCCGAACACTCCGGGGAGAAACGCGGCCACGGCCGCGAGCACGATGAGCGCGCTGTCGATCCAGCGCGGAAGGGCGCGCGCGAGGAGGGAGACGCCGGGCGGGATCATGGGCGAAGAAGGGACCGGAAATGAAGGCGGGGATGACGGGACATCCCCGTCACCCCCGGGTGCAGCGGTCAGGTTCAGACTAGCAGGGCTCGCCAGCCGAGGCGTTCGCCGGCGGAGTGCTGCTTGCGGTATTGCAACGGAGAAAGACCCCGGTCGTGGTCGGGAACATACCCAGCGACAGCGACTGGGTATCGGCACCCGTGCCGGCGGCCTGGATGGTGCCGCTGAAAGTCGGAGGTGAAGCCGAGGAAACTGCGAGGCTTCCCGAGGTCGTCACGGTCCAGCGCCCATCGCCCGTCACGCCGGCCGTGCTGACCCCGACGCGATTGACGATCTCGCTGACCGCACAGCTCTGCCCGGAGCCCTTGGCCTGCACGCAGCCCTGCAGGGCGGTCATCACCGAGCCCAGCAGCGCCTTGCCTTCGGCCAGCTTGGCGTCCTTGGTGTACCCCAGGTACAACGGAATGGCCACCGCGGCAAGAATGCCCACGATGAGGATCACGATCAAGAGCTCGACGAGAGTGAAGCCACCCTCGCGCCCTTTCCCGCGAACCGCCTTCATGATTGAGTTGAACATCTTCGTATCCTCCCGCTCTTTCGATTTAGGTTTATGAGTTCGGTCGGTGGCGCTAGCCACACGGCCCTTTACGGTCCTTTATGCTAGCAAGTGCTGTGCCGCGCCTCGAAGCATATTCGGCGACAAAGGAGTCAGTTAAATCTGGTAGTTGGATATTCTCCTCCGTGGCGCGGAGCTTCAGGGCACAACAATTTCGGGGACGGCCTGCAAAATTGGGTGCCCGCTGATGGCCGGGAGGCTTGTTGACACCTCCCGCGGCCGGTGAGTATCATCCGGCCACCCGCAGCCAGTGACATGAACCGCGCCCTCCTCGGTGGTCTCGTCGGCTTCCTCCTGGTGCTGGCGTCCGCCCTCACCGGCTATCTGGTCCGGGATCGCGTCATGGTCGGAGCGCCCGTCGCGGCGCCCGCCCGCGCCGCCGCGAGCGCCGCGTTGCCCGAGACCCTGCAGGCGGCCTTCGTGGGCGTGGCGCAGCAGCTCGGACCCGCGGTGGTGAATATCGGCACCGTGCAGCGCTCCAAGGCGCGCCGGCCCATCGGGCCTCAGCCCGGCGGCGACGATCCCTTCTTCCAGGACTTCTTCAAGCAGTTCTTCGGCACGGACACTCCCGGACAGCGGCCGGAGTTCCGCCAGCCCAGCCTCGGGTCGGGCGTGATCATCGACAAGCGCGGACTCGTCCTCACCAACTACCACGTGATCAAGGGCGCCGACGAGATCTCGGTGCGGCTATCGGACAAGAAAGAGTACCGGGGGAAGGTGATGGGAGTGGATCCCAAGACCGACCTCGCCCTCGTCCGCTTCGAGCCCGGGCACGAGCTGCGCGTGGCCGCGCTGGGCGATTCGGACGCGCTCAAGGTCGGCGAGTGGGCCATCGCGATCGGCAACCCCTTCGGGCTCGATCAGACGGTGACGGTGGGCGTGATCAGCGCGACCGGGCGCTCCGACGTGGGGGTCGCCACCTACGAGAACTTCATCCAGACCGATGCGTCGATCAATCCGGGCAACTCCGGCGGCCCTCTCATCAATCTCAAGGGCCAGGTGATCGGCATCAATACCGCCATCGTCGCGGCCGGCCAGGGCATCGGGTTCGCCATCCCCGTGAACATGGTGAAACGCGTGGTGGACCAGCTGGTGGAAAAGGGCAAGGTGGTGCGCGGCTGGCTCGGCGTGGCGCTCCAGCCGCTGTCGAAGGAGCTGGTGCAGACCCTCGGCCTGTCCAGCACCGACGGCGCGCTCGTCGCCTCGACCATTCCCGGCAGTCCGGCCGCGAAGGCGGGGCTCCTCCAGGGCGACGTGATCCTCTCCTACGAGAAGACCGTGGTGGAGGATTTCCACCAGTTACAGCGGCTGGTGGCGGAGACCCCGGTGGGCAAGCCGGTGACGCTCGAGGTCTGGCGGAAGAAGCAAAAGGTGACCGTCACCGCGACGGTGGCCGAGATTCCCGAGGACCGCTCCCGCTCCGACCGCCCGTCCACCGGCGGCTGACCCAGGCGGCTGACCCCGCCGCCTCGAGCGGCGGCGGGTCGAACCGATCGCCCGCGCCTACGCCACGAAGGGCGGGATGGGCGGAATCTCCACCTGCTGCGTGCGCACCTCGCGCACACCGGTGACGCCGCGCGCGACGTCCACCGCATCCTCGAGCGCGGCGGTTCCCTCGAGGGTGACCACGCCGTCCTTCGCTTCCACCGTGGTGCGGTACTTGCGCGTCTCGGGATGGGTGGCGAGCGCGACCTGGACGCGCGAGGCGAGCGCGCGGTCGGAGACCAGGCGCGAGCCCGCGTCGCTGGTGGCCATCTCGGGCCGCCGCACCAGACTCGCGATCACCTCCACCGCGGAGTCGTTGGGCACCTTCTCGGTATTGATGACCACGTCATAGAGGGCGGGATCACGAATGTCCACCTCGTAGAGATAGCGCATCCGGCCGATCTTCTCCATGTCGTCGCGGCGCACCATGTCGGTGACGGTGCGCTGGTTGGTCTGCTCGCCCATCTGGCCCGCCATCTTCTTGGCCAGGCGCTTCATGCGCAGGTCGAAGGGCGCCATCACGCGCACGCGGAGGACATGCGGGATGCCCCGCAGGAGCCACTGCCCGCCCCGCCCGAGCAGGATCACGTTGTCGTGCTCGGCGAACTCGTAGAGCGCGGTCTGGATCACCGTGATGTACCGCCGGGTCTCGGCGTCGAACCGCTCGAAGAGCGAGGGCTTGGCCTCGTCCAGATGCGAGAGCTTTTCCTCGAGCAGCCCGTAGCGGCGGGCGACGTCGACGATCAGGTCCTGGCCGACGCACCGGTACCCGAGGCGCTCGCCGAGAGCCTGCCCGATCTCCGGACCACCCGCTCCGATCTCATGAGAGATGACGATGATGGCCATGGGGGGTCACTCCTTTTTGTACTTCGCCTTCAGTGCCGCCGGCGCGATGGCGATGCGCTTGCCGCTCACGTCGTCGAGGATGTACACCTCGTCGGCCAAGGTGCCGCTGGCGAATACCTCGAAAACCTCCAGGGCCTCCTCGAGGCCGGTCCCCGCGGGGCGCTCCGACATCATTCGCTCGACGTCCTCTCGCTTCAGTCGCACCGGGTCAGGCCAGAGCCCGCTCTGCCTTGTCCGGATTGGGCACCACGAGCACGACCTGGGCGGTGCCGCCGCCCCCGGTGGTCGCATAGGTGCACTTGATATTGACCTTGGCCGCGGCCAGCCGCTCGGCGACTCGCCCGAGGCTTCCCGGCTTGTCGTCCAGGGTCAGCAGCAGGGCCGGCTCCTCGCCGCACCGGATCTTGGCGGCCGCCAGCGCCTGCTTGGCGCGGGCCGGATCGGACACCACCATCCGGAGCTTGCTGCGCTTGTCGCCGTCGGCCGCGCTGATGGCGATCAGATTGACCCCCGCCTCCGAGAGCACGGCGCAGACTCGGGCGAGGACCCCGGGCTTCGAGAGGGCGGTGAGGGTGATCTGCTTGACCTTGGCCATGGCTAGGCCTCCTTGGGGGTTCGAGTACCGCCGGTCTCGGAGCTCGTGGGAAGCCGGCGCGGACGCCAGCCTGGGCTTTCCCTACCAGGAATCCCGGAGGAACACAAGAGCCCCCCCTCAGAGCCCCCGCCCGGCCGCCTCGGCCAGCGCCGGATCCAGGGCGCGGAGGGCTTCCAGCTCGCGCCGCGCCGCCGCCTCATCGCCGGCGTCGCGGAGCGCCCGGAGCACCTGGCGGAGGTTGCCCAGCGGCTGGGGGTCGGCCCCTAGCAGCGCCAAGGACTCGCGGAGCAAGGCGGCGGACTCCTGGAGACGACCGGCCTCGGCAGCCGCAACTCCGCGATTATTCTGCAGCCGGCCCAGCTCCAGCCGGCCGCCGGTGAAGTCGGGATCCAGCGCGAGCGCCTGGCGCAACAAGGCCGCCGCCGCGACGTCGTCCCCTCGCGCGCGGCTCACCGCCGCCAGGCCCGCGGGACCATCGGCCATGGCCGGCCAGCGCGTCACGATCTGACGAAACACGCGCTCAGCCTCGTCCGGTCGCCCAAGATTCACGAGCAGCGCGCCCAGGTTGAGATAGGGGCCGGGCTGATCGGGTCTCAGCGTGAGCGCCCGGCGGAACAGCGTCTCCGCCTCCGCGTTCTCGGGGCCTCGCCGCGCGCGCATGAGGACGCGACCCAGATTGTTCAAGCAGGTCACGCAGTCGGGCTCCACGGCCACCGCGCGACGCCATAAGCGCTCCGAGTCCCGCCAGTGAAGGGTTTGCTGCCACGAGAGAACACCCAGTCCCACCAGAACAAGTCCCGCGATGACGCCGACAACCCGCCGCGCCGCCGGGGATCGGCGCGCGACGAGATGAGTCCCGCCGCCGCCGGCGAGAAGGGCCAGCCCCAGCCCCGCCAGATAGGCATAGCGATCGGCGCCCACGTGCCGGCCCGCCAGGACGATACCGCTCACCGGCGCCAGGACCACGAGCGAGGCCAACCACGTCGCGAGAAGGGCCGGCCAGCGACGGCGGAGAAGAACCAGAATGACGGTGAGGGCAGCCGCGGCGAGCAACGGAAACAGGAAGCGGAAGGAGGAGAGGCGCACCTCGGCGGGCAGCTCGTAGAGGGGTGAGAGCCCGACCGGCCAGAGGTGACGCACCAGCAGCATCCACGCGGCATGGCCCGCCAGCGCGAGGCGCGCCACCGGCCCGTATTCCGCGTAGTCCAGGGGCGCGGCATCGACCCAAACCGCCAGCGCCGTGACGAGAGCGCCCCCCAGCGCCAGCGCCAGGTGCGGCAGTTTCTCGCGAAGGAGCGCGCCCCATCCCCGCGCGACGCGGCGGAGCGGATACCAGTCCAGAAGGAGGAGGAGCAGCGGGAGCACGACGGCGACCCCTTTAGAGCCGAGCGCCCCCGCGAAGGCCGCCAGCGAGGCGAGTCCCCAGCCGCGCGCGAGAGGACCCCCGTCTCGAACCCCGCGCACATAGGCGAGGAGCGCCAGGAGGAGGAAGGTCGCGCAGAGCAGGTCGCGACGATCGGAGATCCACGCCACCGGCTCTACCCGCAGCGGGTGCGAAGCAAAAACGAGGGCGGCCAGCGCGGCGCCGGCGGAGTGGATCGAATCGGTCCGCTCCGGCCCGGCGGCGGCCCGGAGACGGCGGGCCAGGAGATAGAAGAGCCCGGCGTTGAGCCCGTGCAGCGCCAGGCTGGTGGCGTGGAACACGCGCGGATCGAGGCCGCCCAGGCGGTGGTCGAGCGCGAAGGACAGCCAGGCGACGGGGCTCCAGTGGCCCATCACGGTGGCGGCCAGGGCCCAGCGCAAGACGCCCGACGTCCGGTAGCCGGTCTGGGCCAGGAGCATGGCTTCGTCGTCCCAGCTGACGAAGCCGGCCGCCAGCGCGGGCAGGAACGGAACCACCGCCGCCAGCGCGATGAGGAACGGCCAGGCGCGGCGGTCGAGCGTCTAGCTGCGCCCCACCAGGCGCGCGAGCTCGCGCCCGTCGAAGGCGTGCTCCAGCGCGTCCTCGTAGGTGATGAGGCCGCGCTCGTAGAGCGACTTCAGCGACTGCTCCATGGTCACCATCCCCGCCGCGGAGCCGGTCTGGATGAGCGACTGCATCTGGAAGGTCTTGCCCTCGCGGATCATGTTGCGCACCGCGGGACTGGCCACCAGCTGCTCCACCGCCACCACCATCCCCTCGCCGTCCTTCCGCACGATGAGCTGCTGGGTCACGATGGCGTGCAGCACGTTGGCGAGCTGCACGCGGACCTGGCTTTGCTGATGCGGCGGGAACACGTCCACGATGCGGTCGATCCCCTGGGCGGGCGTCTTGGTGTGCAGGGTGCTGAAGACGAGGTGGCCCGTCTCCGCGGCGGTGAGCGCGGCCTCGATGGTCTGGAAGTCCCGCATCTCGCCCACGAAGACCACGTCGGGGTCCTCGCGAAGGGCGGCGCGGAGACCGCCCGAGAAGCTGCCCACGTCGGTGCCGAGCTCCCGCTGCACCACCACGCTCTTCTTGTGGAGGAAGAGGTACTCGATGGGATCCTCGATGGTCACCACGTGGACTTCTCGCTCGGTGTTGATCCGATCGATGAGGGCGGCGAGGGTGGTCGACTTCCCGTGCCCGGCGGCGCCGGTGATGAGCACGAATCCGCGCTTCAATCGTGTGAGATCCATCAGGCCGGCGGGCAGGCCCAGGGTCTCGAAGGAAGGGATCTCGAAGGGGATGCGCCGCAGCGCCGCCGCCACCGAGTCTCGCTGCCGGAAGGCGTTGACCCGGAAGCGCGCCCGGCCGGGCACCCCGCAGGAAAAGTCGTAGTCGAGCTTCTCGCGGAAGATCCGCTTCTGCTGGTCGGTCATCAGAGAGAAGACCAGCTCCTCCATCTCCTGGGGACCCAGCTTGGCGCCCCCCTTCTGGATGAGCCGCTTCTGGACCCGATACACCGGCGGGAGGCCGGCCTGGAGATGGATGTCGGTGGCGTTCAGCGCGATGGCGGTCTCGAGGATCTCGTCGATGAGCCGCACCGTCTCAGTCCTGTGCCGCGCTCACTCGGCGCGGACGAGCGCGAAGTTCAACGCGGCCAGCTCTTGCTGGAGGCCGGGATTCGAGCGCCGGTCGCTGCGGCGCCGATCGGCGTCGGGAATGTCGCCGCGAATCCGTCGGCGCTCTGTCCCCCGGCGGTCGAGCATGACTCGTACGCCGTCCTCGCCCACGAATTCGCGCTCCAGGTGCGCGCAGAGCTCTGGATGTTCCTTCGCCACGATGAAGAGGTAGCGAGGCATTGGGGCATCCTACCCCAGCGCGAGCGGGAGAGTCTACCATCCGGGAGGCAAATCTGAGCGGGCGGGGCGCGGGAGGGGGACTACTCGACCGACTGTCGCCGGATCGTCTCGAAGACCTCGAGCGGGAGGCGGAGAAAGGTCTCCACCACGAGCGGGTCGAAGTGGGTGCCCGCCGACCGCTGGATCTCCTGCCGCGCGGCCGCCAGCGGGATGGCCTGGGAGTAGGGGCGGTCGAAGGTCATGGCGTCGAACGCGTCCGCCAGGGCGAAGATGCGCGCGCCCAGCGGGATGTCCTCGCCCTTGAGCCCCAGCGGGTAGCCGGTGCCGTCCCAGCGCTCGTGGTGGTGATAGACGATGGGCACCGCGCCCCGGAGAAAGGGTACCTGCTCCACGAGCTGCCGCCCGATCTCGGGGTGGGTCCGCATGATCTTCCACTCCGCCGGCGTGAGCGGTCCCGGCTTGAGCAGGATGGCGTCGGGGATGCCGATCTTGCCGATATCATGGAGGAGCACGCCGTGCTCGAGGTCCCGCAGACCCGCCTCGGGGAAGCCGTGGGCCCGGGCCAGCGCCAGGGAGTAGCCCCGCACGCGGCGCGAGTGGGCGTGGGTGCCGAGGTCGCGGGTGTCGATGGCCGAGCCCAGCGCCTCCAGCGTGGTCCGGTAGGTGCTCTCCAGCTCCCGCAGGGTGGAAGCCAGCTCGCGCGTGGCCTCCTCCACCTTCCGCTCCAGGGTGACCTGGTGCTCGCGCCGCTCGATGAGGAGCTGCCGGTGCTGCAGCGCGCGCTCGGCGGCGATGAGGAGCTCGTCCATGTGCACCGGCTTCATGATGAAGTCGAAGGCCCCGTACTTCAGGCTCTCCACCGCGGTCTGGACATTGGCCACCCCGGTGAGGACGAGGAAGGCCGCGTCGGGGTCGAGGGCGCGGGCCTTCTTGAGGAGCTCCACCCCATCCATGACCGGCATGTGCACGTCGGTCACGGTCAGCGGGGGCCGGGCGGCATCGAAGGCCTCCAGCGCCTCCTGGCCGTCTGCGGCCACCCGCGCGTCGTACCCGCTGGAGAGGAAGAGCTCGCGAAGGATGTCGCGGATGTGGCGGTCGTCGTCGACGATGAGAACGCCGGCCGGTTGCTCGGATCGACTCAAACCCGTTCCACCTCGGGCTCGAGCCGCGGCGTGGCCGTGATGTCCTCGAACATGCACACCCGGTTCTTGCCGGATCGCTTGGCCGAGTACAGGGCCTCGTCGGCGGCCTGGATGATCTCCTCCGCGGTGGGCGCGACGTCCTCGGGCAGCGCGGCGATGCCGAAGCTGGCCGTGATCTGTCGCCCGTGCGCGAAGGGGTAGGCGGCGAGCACCTGGCGGAGGCGCTCGGCGTAGAGCTGGGCGCCGGCCTTGGTCGTTTCCACCAGGAGCACCGCGAACTCGTCGCCGCCCCAGCGGCAGATGACGTTGATGCCGCGCGAGTACTTGAGCAGGAGGTCCGCCATCACGCGAAGGGTGTCGTCCCCGGCGCCGTGCCCCAGCTCGTCGTTGACGCGCTTGAAGCCGTCGAGGTCGAGCAGCACCACCGACACCGGATGATTGAAGCGCCGGAAGCGGGACGCTTCCTCCTCGAGCCGGATGGTGAAGAAGCGCCGGTTGTAGAGTCCGGTCACGTCGTCCTTGAAGGAGAATTCCTTCAGCCGCGCGTTGGTGAACTCGAGCTCCTTGTAGGCGCCCTCGAGACGCTGGGCGAACTGGTTGATCTCGCTCGCCTGGTCCTCGATGGTGGCGAGCATGCGCGAGAAGGAGTTCATCAGCGTCCCCACCTCGTCGTGCCGGGCGGCGCTGAAGCCCTCCACGCGCTGCGCCTCCGTGACCATCTCGGCCGTGCGCGCCACCGCGCTCGCGAGGTCCCACACCACGAAGCCGCCCGCCGCCATGAGGAGCCCGGTGAAGATCACCAGCGCCTCGAACCACAGGAGGTCGCGGTAGCCCCCCACCGGATCCAGATGCGAATAGACGCTCGTGTAGATGGCATAGGTCAGGATGAGGAGCGGGATCACCGACGAGAGCGTCAGCGCGACGCAGATCTTCTGCTTGACCCGCTGGCCGACGAATGCCACTTCGCGATCCAGATCGTGGTCCATGGTCTCCTGCGCTCCCGCGCGATTCGCGTGCCCGCCGCGCTGTCAGCCGCGTGGCACCGGCTGTCGAGACCGCAACATCCGTGCCACGGAATGTCACGAATAAGTTGTCGAAAACACTGGAAGAAATCGACCGTCAGCCCACGATCATGCAGGGGAAGTGACAGTTCGCGGTGACACACTGCCAAGAATGGAACCGAGCGTGTTACAGGAAGGCGAAATATCTGCGCTCCGAAGAGCGCGGTGGCTCTCCGGAGCGCGGCCGGGTCGGGCAGGCTCGAATCAGACCCGAAGGTGCTTTCCAAAGAACGCGATCAAGCGAGTCCAGGCGTCCTCCGACGCCTCCTTCTTGTAGACCTGAGGCCGGTCGTCCGAGAAAAAAGCATGGGGCGCGCCGGGGTACAAGATGAACTCAACATTGGGGTTCCGCTTCCGGAGCTCGGCCTCGAACCGACGGACGTCCTCGGAGGGGATGCCCTGGTCGGCGTCGCCATAGAGTCCGAGCACCGGCATGGTGATGCGGTCAATCAGGCTGAAGGCGTCAATGCCGGGCGCGTCCCGGTAGGTCCGCTTCACATGGCCGTACCACGGCGCCGCTGCGGAAACCCCCGGGTATTCCGCGGCCGTGTGCAGCGTGAGCGCGCCGCCCCCGCAGAAGCCGGTGACCCCGAGCCGATCCGCGCGCGCCCACGACTGCTGGCGGGCGAAGTCGGCGGCGGCGCGGATGTCGCCGAGGTACTGGGCGCGCGTCACCGAGCCGGCGATCTTGCCCATCTCCGCGAAATCCTTCCCCTGCATTCCGCCCTCCCGACGATAGAGCTCGGGGGAGATCGCATAGTGGCCGGCCAGCGCGAGCCGGCGCACCACGTCCTTGTGTTGCTCGCTGTTCCCCGTGAATCCGGAAATGGTGACGACCACCGGGTACCGCCCCGGCGCTTCGGGCCGCGCCTCGTACGCGGGAATGGCGACGCCCCCGACGGTGAGGGTCACGTCGCGGGCCACCAGTCCCTTGGCCTCGGTGACGATGGCCTGCGCCATGGAGATCCCGGGGGTGAGCACACCCCCGACGGTGGTGTAGGCACCGAAGCGGAGCACTTCGCGCCGGCTGAGCGGGTTGAACATGGACGCCTCCTCCTGGGTGAGTGTTGGGACAGCAAGCCCACCATGCCTCAGAACGAACGCGGCCGAAGGCCCGCCGGTTCCCCGATCTTGACTTGGCGGGACGCCGCTGCTACACACGGGACACCGCCATGACCGACCGCCCCGCCATGCTCGAGGGCCTTCGCGTCCTCGACTGCTCGCGTGTGATCGCCGGGCCCTACAGCGCCATGCTCATGGGCGATCTCGGCGCCGACGTGATCAAGCTCGAGCGGCCCGGCCGGGGCGACGACTTTCGCGCCCTCCGCGGCGACGGCAGCATGAGCGCGGCCTTCGCCGCCGTCAACCGCAGCAAGCGCGGCATCGCGGTGGATCTCGCCCATCCGGAAGGCCGCCGCGTCGCGTTCGAGCTGGCCCGGCGCGCCGACGTCCTCATCGAAAACTTCTTGCCCGGGGTGGCGGAGCGCCAGGGCCTCGGCTATGCGGCGGTGAGCGCGGTGAATCCCGGCCTCGTCTATGCGTCCGTCACCGGCTTCGGCCAGGATGGGCCCCTCGCGCGCCGGCCGGGCTATAACCTCATTGCCCAGGGCATGGCCGGCATCATGGCGCTCACCGGCCATCCCGGCGATCCCCCCACTCGCGCGGGCGGCTCCATCTCCGATCTCGCCGCCTCCTTCCTCACCTTCGGCATGGTCCAGGCCGCCCTGGTGCATCGCGCGCGCACTGGCCGCGGCCAGCACCTTGACGTGAACCTCCTCGCTTCCACCATCGCGCTGCTGCCCGATCCCGTCGCGCATTATTTCGACTCCGGCAAGAGGCCCACCCGCGAGGGAAACCGGAATCCGAATCTCACCCCCGCGGAGGCCTACCGGACGGCCGACGGCTACCTCAACGTGGTGCTCCTGAGCCCCGATCAATGGGAGCGCTTCTGCGGCGTGCTGGGCGACGAGACGCTTCGCACCGCGCCGCGGTTCGCCACCAATCCGGAGCGCCTCGCCAATCACGCCGAGATGAAGGCGCGGGTGGAGGCGGTGCTCGCGGGACAGACCACCTCCGAGTGGGTGGCGCGCTTCGAGGAGGCGCAGATCGCGGCGGGCCCGATCTACGAGTTCGACGAGGTGTTCGAGGATCCCCAGGTCCGGCACCTGGGCATGGTGGCCGAGATGGAGCAGCCGGGCTATGGCACCGTCCGGATGGTGGGCTTCCCCGTCCGTGCCAGCGGCACCCCCGCCCGCATTTCCCGCCCGGCGCCGCTCCTGGGGCAGCACACCGCCGAGGTGCTGGGCGAGCTCGGCCTCGACCGCGGTGAGATCGACCGCCTGGCCGCAGTGGGCGCCATCGCCCTCGGCAAGCAGCCCTGAGGCGCGCCCCCGCCCGCTAGACCCGGATCGGCTGGGAGGCCTCCCAGCGCTGACCCTCGCTGCTCACGAAGACCACCCGGACCGTGCCGCTGCGCGTGATCCTGAGCGGGAAGCGGATGAGCGGGTTGGCGCTGATGGCCGAGCCCATCTGGAACTCGCTGACCTTCTCCCCGTCGAGATAGACGAGCATCTCCTTCACGAAGAACTCCGGCTGCTCGCGCACGTACTTGCCGCCCTTGAGCGCGAGCCCGGTGTGCGAGTCATGATCGACCTTGGTCTTGACCTCGACGATCTGCCCCGCCCGCAGCGAGGAGGGCAGCCGCAGCTGCGGGTTGCCGATGCGCGACCGATCCACCGGCGCGGCGGTGGCGCAGCCGCCCTCGGCCACCCGGACCTCGCGCGTGGCCGCGAACTTGCCGTGCCGCGAGCACTCCGCCACCACGCGCACGAGGCCGCCGGTGCCGGAGCGCATGGTGAAGGCCGTCCAGGCGCGGCCATTGCCCGGGGTGAAGAGAAACTTCCCCTTCCAGGGCACCGGATCCTTGTCCAGGGTGACCTCGAAGGAGCGAATGAAGTGGTCGGGCTCCATGGGATGCTCCACCGAGACCTGGAGCGGCACCGCCGCGGAATCCTCGGCGAGGATCGGCATCTCGATCCGAGGCGCGTGCTCGCGCTCGAGGGCGGCCTGGCTCCAGGCCCGGCGGGGGGCTAGGAGCACGAGCCCGCTTCCCAGCACCAGCCCCCGTCGCACCGGATCCATCGCGTGATCGGCCTCCCGGCTCAAGTGTGCTCCCGCGCGGAGGAGCTTTCCACCGAGGGCGGCGAGGGCGGCATCCCCCGGGGACGGGCGCGCCGCATCTCGCACAGCCGGAACGCGGAGAAGATGATCTGCCCGAGGGCGCCCAGCACGAAGAAGCCCGCGAGGCCGCCGAGCCAGGTGATGGGCCCGATGAGATAGATGCCGTCCTCGAGCTCGAAGGGCCCCCACTGCGGATAGGGCGCCTCGTCGGACCCCCGGCGCGCGTCCGTTGCGAGCCCGAATCCCAGGCCGGCGAGCGCGGCCACGGACGCGGCGACACCCAGGGCCAGCGCCCAGCCACCGAGCGGGCCGGCGGCGTATCCCACGCCGATGCCGCCGAACAGCGCCACCGACGAGAGCGCGCCCGCCACGTAGTCGTAGTAGTAGCCGGCCCGCGACGAGCGCCCGGTGAGGCGCGCCAGCTCGCCGTCGGCGTGGTCGATGAAGCGCGCGAGCATGAAGAGCCCGGCGCCCCAGCCGGCGGCGTACGTCTCGCCGGTCGCGAAGAGCACGCCCGCGAGCACGCCGAGCGCCAGGCTGAGCGTGGTGATGTGGTTGGGGCGCAGGGAGGTCCGCGCGAAGGGCCGCACCAGCCATCGGGCCAGGCGCTGGTCCCAGGGCGTCTCAGTCGCCATGGGATGTGGCCATCAGGTAACGCGGGTCGCGCACCCGCGTGAGATAGAGCGTGAGCGCCGCCATCCCGAACACGCCGGCGGCCATGAACACCGCCGGAAAGCCCCAGGCGTCGGCGACGAGCCCGGCGACGAGCGGGGCCGCGAAGGCCAGCGGCGCCACCGTGGTGAGCCCCAGGCCGAGATAGGTGGGCCGCTCCGACGCGCTGGGGGCAAACTCCAGCAGCACGTTGAGCCCGGAGACATTGTTCGCGGCGAAGTGCACCCCGAGCAGCGCGAATACCACGCCGAGCCGCTCGACGGAGGGGCTCCAGAGCGCCAGCGCATTGCCCGCCACCGTGGCCACCACCCCCGCGATGAGGACGAGTCGGTGGCCGAGGTGATCGGCCACCCAGCCCAGGGTGAGGTCTCCCGCGATCTTTCCCGCGATCATGAAGGTGGTGAACACGCCCGCCTGCCATGCGGGCGCGCCGAGGGTAGTGATGGCGTACACGGTATAGAAGCCGCCCGCCATGGTCCCCACCGAGGCGCAGGCGCGCGCGGCGAGATACCAGGCGAGGTTGGCATCGCCGCGGAGTATCGAGGGCACGCGACACAGCTGTCCCCGCATCGACAGGGCTGTCGGCCCGGCGGGCCCCGGCCTCTCTCGCACCGAGGTGAGCGCCGTATAGGAGACGGCCATGAAGAGCGCGCAGAGCAGGAAGCAGAGCCCGTAGCTCCGCGGCGCCGGCACCGCCGCGAGCAGCCACGCGGTGATCAGGCCCGCGCCCAGCCCGGCCAGGCTTGCGCCCACGCCCGCGAAGGCGAAGAAGCGGCCGCGCAGCGTGGTGGGAATGGCGCCTGCCACCACGTCCATCCAGGCGGGCATGAGCACGCCGCCCGTCCCCGCGATCACCAGCAGCATGGCGAGGAGCAGGACCAGGGTGAGGCCGGGGGCGGGAACGGCCACGGTGAAGGCCGCGGCGGCGAGGATCAGGTACGGCAGCCGCTCCCAGATGGTGTATCGCACCACGAACGGAAGCTTCCGCGCGAGCGACTGCGTGTAACCCGCCACGAAGAGGGGTGGCAGGTACCAGCCGATGGTCATGAGGGCGGGGATGGCGCCGATCACCACGTTGGGCGCGCCGAGGTGGGCGGCGAAGGCGGGCAGGATGGTGGACTGCCCGGCGAACGAGAGCGCGACCATGAAGAAGCCAAAATCCATCCCCAGCGCGAGCAGGTTATGGCGCAGGTTGCGGCGGACGAAGGCGTCCGTCGTGTCCGGAGCGAGCGCGGTGACGGGGTTGGCGGCGATGGTCACGGGGAAATCCGGCTCCCAGGATACCGCAACCCGGCGCGCGGGCCTTGTCTTCCCGGGGGGATCGCCCCATGATCGGCGAGTGCTTCTCACCAATGCGCGCGTCTACTCCATGGCGGAGAGTGTCCCGGCCGCGCGATCGAGCCCCGACACGCTGCTCATCCAGGACGGACGCATCGTCTTTTGCGGCCGCCGGTCCGAGGTGAACCCACCCGCGGCCGAGCCCACGCTCGATCTCGGCGGGCGCGCGGTGCTTCCCGGCCTCGTGGACGGGCACGGGCATCTGATGCACCTGGCGCGGGCGCGGCTCACGCTCGACGTCAGCGGACCGGCGTCGGAGGACGCGATCGCGGTCCGGGTGGGCCAGGCGGCGGCGCGCCTGCCGAAGGGGCAGTGGCTCGGCGGCCGCGGCTGGGATCAGAATCGCTGGCCCGACATGCGAATGCCCACCCGCGCCTCTCTCGACCGCGCGGCGCCGGATCATCCGGTGGCGCTGGTCCGGATCGACGGCCATGCCACCTGGGTCAACTCGGCGGCGCTCGCCGCCTCGGGCATCACCCGCGACACGCGCGATCCCGCCGGGGGCATCGTCGTCCGTGACGCCCACGGGGAGCCCAGCGGACTTCTGGTGGACACCGCGCAGCGCCTCGTCCACGCGGTGCAGCCCCCGCCGGACGAGGCGCGATTCGACGCGGCCGTCCGCGACGCCATCGGGGAGTGTCTGGCCAAGGGGCTGACCGGCATTCACGAGATGGGCGCGGATCTCCGCGCCCTGGCCTCCTACCGGCGGCTGATCGAGCGCGGGCACTTCCCCTTCCGCAACTACGTGGCGGTCGCGGGGCGCGATGAGACGGCATGGGAGCGCTATCGCGAGCGCGGGCCCGAGGTGATCGGCGATGGCCAGGTGGTGGTGGGCGCGCTGAAGCTCATGGCCGACGGCGCGCTGGGCTCCCGGGGCGCCGCGCTTCATCATCCCTATTGCGATGATCCGGAGAACACCGGCCTGGTGCTGATCCCGCCCGACGAGCTCTATCGCCTCACCGCCGAGGCGGCGGCGCGGGGCTTCCAGGTCTGCGTCCACGCCATCGGCGACCGCGCCAATACCCTCGTCCTCGACACCTTCGAGCGCGTGCTGCGCGAGCATCCCGCCGCGCGGGCCCTACGGCTGCGGGTCGAGCACGCCCAGATCCTCGCCGAGGGGGATATCGGGCGCTTCGCGCAGCTGGGCGTCATCCCGAGCATGCAGGCCACGCACTGCACCTCCGACATGCCCTGGGCGGAATCCCGACTGGGTCCGGACCGGCTGCGCGGGGCCTATGCATGGCGCTCGCTCCTCGCCACCGGGGTTCGCATCGCGGGCGGCTCGGACTTCCCCGTCGAGGACCCCAATCCCTTCCACGGGATCTTCGCCGCGGTGACCCGCCGGCCGCTCAGCGGAGTGGAGCGAAACTGGCAGCCTGCCCAGCGCATGACGCGCGAGGAGGCGGTGCGCTCCTTCACGAGCTGGAATGCGGAGGCCGGGCATCAGGAGGGAGACACCGGCACCCTCGAGCCCGGCAAGCGGGCCGATCTGGTGGCGCTCGACGAGGACGTCTTCACCTGCCCGGAGGCGCGGATCAAGGACCTCGCCCCCGTCCTCACCATGGTCGGGGGCGAGATCGTCCACCGCCGCGGAATCTAGGACGTCAGCGGGCGAGGTCCGCCGCGCTCAGCCGGAAGAAGCGAAAGGGCGGCGCGTCTCCCATCCGGCAATTCCGCTCGTAGTCGAGAATGTTCTCGTAGCCCGGGCGCATGGAAGGCAGCGTGGCGCCGTAGGGCACCACTTCGCCGAAATAGCTGATGGGATCGCCGAGCGCCACGAACGGGAAGCCCAGGCGCCGCAGCAGGCGCCCGAGACCACTCTCCATTGCCGCCACCAGATAGCCGAGGTCCAGCCGCCGGCACTCCTCGTACAGGTGCCGGAAGAGGCCGAACAGCAGCAGCGGCTGGCGGATGGTGCCGGCGCGATACTCCGGGGCCACGATGAGCCGCGAGATCTCGCCCGAGCGCCCGCGCTCCATCCACGGCCGCGTGTCGAGCAGGCCGGGCGCGTGCTCTTCCAGCGGGAAGCCGCGCGGGGAATCGAGCACCAGCCGGAGCGTGGCCACCACCCCGCCCGAGGGCGTGGTCGCCGCGAAGTGCACCGCGTGCGGATCGTAGTCGTCGCTCTCCTGTCCTTCCGAGCAGGACGCGGCGTCCACGAATTGCCGCTCGAGGCAGTAGACCTCGTAACGCAAGCGCCGCACGGCGGCGAGCAGTCCACCGCGTGAGTGCCGAATGGTGCGCGGAATGGATCGAGGGGGAGCCACGGTGGTGGAAGGCTGCGAAAACGCGAGCGACTGAGGGGCGAGGAGGGTCGTCATGACTCCCGGTAGCAGCAGACTCCGTGCCAGTGACCGAGCTCGGACTGATGGGTGACGAGTGCCTCGTAAACCAAAGGGTACAATCCTCCTCGGTCATTTGAGGAATTGTGGCGCGAGAATTTTTTACACGATTTTCGTTGAAATTTTTACACGATTGCCCTCCAGATCGAGCGAAATAGTTCAGCGGGCAGCGATGCCTGCGATCTCTACGAGGAACTTTGGGTTAGCCAGTCGAGACTCGATGGTGGCCCGCGCGGGCTTCCCATTGGGATCCACCCACGCATCCCAGGCCGCGTTCATCTCGTCGTAGCTGCCCATGTTCGCGAGCCATACGGTGCACGAGAGCAGCTTGGCCTTGCTCGAGCCCGCCGCTGCCAGCAGCTCGTCGAACTTCTTGAGGATCTGTTCGGTCTGGCCCTTCACTCCGGCGGTCGCGTCGGCGGCAACCTGTCCGGCGAGATAGACGGTGTCGCCGTGGACGACGGCGCCCGCGATACGTGGTCCGACGCTCAAGCGCGTGATGCTCATGGGGCAATCTCCTTTGCGAGTGACGCGGTGGGAGGGGCGCGGGCCTAGCGGCTCCGCGCGTGAGTATCCAGGATGAAGCGCGCGATGCTGTGGCGAGACGGTCCATCGGGCAGCGCGTCGTGGGGAAACCAGCGCGCGTCGTCCAGCTCGTCCGGATCCACCGCCACCTGGCCACCGGCATAGGTGGCAATGAACCCGAGCATGATCTGGCTGGGAAACGGCCAGTTCTGGCTGCCCACGTACTGGATGTCGGTGACGTCCACGCCGACCTCTTCCTTCACCTCGCGGGCGACCGCGCCCTCGAGGGACTCGCCATTGTCGACGAAGCCCGCCACCAGCGCGTAGCGGCCGGGGGCCCACTCGCGCTTGCGCGCGAGCAGGACGCGGTCGCCGTCCTTGACCAGCACGATGACGGCGGGATGCAGGTGCGGGTAGTGCTCGTAGTGGCAGCTGCCGCACCGCTTCCCCCACTCGCCCGCGATGCGCTCGGTGCGCGTGCCGCAGCGGGGGCAGTGACCGCTGGTGCTCTCCCACCAGAGGCCCTGCATGGCCATGCCGCCCAGCGAGAGCAGCTCGTCGGGCAGCTTGGTGCCCCGCATCGGTACCAGCGTCTCGCGCCGGAGGTCCGCAGGCACGGCGGCGTCGCGCGGGAGCGAAACCACCCAGCACGGCACGCCGTGCCAGTGCCCGAGCCAGAGTGGATCGGCGGCGGCGGCGCCGAGGCCGTCCGGCGCGGCGCCCCGGGGCAGACGGAACCCGTCGCCGTCGGGCTCCACGAGGAGCCCTTGATCCTGCACGATGAGCCAGTGGCCCTGCCGCGTGGGCGGGACCGCCCCGCTCTTTGCGGGCTCGAAGGCGCCACGGAGCGCGTCGCGATTGAACGGAAGATAGACCGAGAGCGGTGTCTTCATCGGGTCAGCCAGGGCTCCTCCGCCCGTCGCCGCCGCTCGAGCTCCGCGATGGCGGGGGCGTGTTCAAGGGTCAGCGCGATCTCGTCCTGGCCGCGCAGGAGGCCCTGCCGCCGGAATGCGTCCACCGTGAACGGGATCACGGCGCCATCCGGCGCCACGACGGACTGGCGCTCGAGGTCCACCGTCACCGTCGCCCCCGGCATGGCGTGCAGCTGCCGGCGCAAGGCCGCGCCGGTCTCCGGCGACACCACCACCGGGAGGACCCCCGCCTTGAAGCAGTTGTTGAAAAAGATATCGCCGAAGGAGGGCGCGATCACCGCGCGGATGCCGTAGGCGGCCAGCGACCAGACCGCGTGCTCGCGCGAGGAGCCGCAGCCGAAGTTGTCGTTCGCCACCAGGATGCGCGCGGAGCGGAAGGCGGGCTGGTTGAGGACGAAGTCCGCCCGCTCGCGCCCGTCCTCGTCGAAGCGCACGTCGTGGAAGAGCAGGCCCGCGTACTCGGGGCCCCGCGGCTTGTGGAGGAAGCGCGCGGGGATGATCCGGTCGGTATCCACGTTGACGAAGTCGAAGGGGACCGCCACCGCGGTGAGGGTGGTGAAGGCATCCATCCTCACGCGCCCTCGCGGACGAGCGCCCGCACGTCGGTGAGCCGGCCGGTGACGGCGGCCGCCGCCGCCATGGCGGGGCTCATGAGGTGGGTCCGCACGCCCTTGCCCTGGCGGCCCTCGAAGTTCCGGTTCGAGGTGGAGGCCACGCGCTCGCCGGGGCGCCCGATGTCGCCGTTCATGCCCACGCACATGGAGCACCCGGGCTCGCGCCACTCGAAGCCGGCCTCGCGGAACACGCGGTCGAGCCCCTCCGCCTCCGCGGCCTCCTTGATCAGGCCCGATCCCGGCACCACCCACGCCGGAACCACCACGCGGCGGCCGCGCGCCACGGCGGCGGCGGCGCGAAGATCCTCGAGGCGGCTGTTCGTGCACGAGCCCACGAACACGCGGTCGATCCGCACCGCGGTCAGCGGCGTATTCGCCGCCAGCCCCATGTAGGCGAGCATGCGCTCGACGGCGGCGCGGCGCGCGGGATCCGGGCTGTCCGCGGGATCCGGCACCCGTCCCGTGATGGGCAGGGCTTCCTGCGGGCTGGTGCCCCAGGTCACGGTCGGCTCCAGGGCGGCGGCGTCGAGCGCCACCTCGGCGTCGAAGGCGGCGCCGGCGTCGGTGGGCAGCGTCTTCCAGTAGGCGACGGCCTCGTCCCACCGCGCGCCCGCGGGCGCGAAGGACCGGCCCTCGAGGAACGCGTAGGTCCGCGGGTCGGGCGCCACCATCCCCGCGCGGGCGCCCGCCTCGATGGACATGTTGCAGACGGTCATCCGCTCCTCCATGGACATGGCGACGATGGCCGGACCCGCGTACTCGATCACGTGCCCGGTGCCGCCGGCGGCGCCGATCCGGCCGATGATGGCGAGGATCACGTCCTTGGCGGCGACGCCGGGCGGGCACGCGCCCTCCACGCGGATGCGCATCGCGCGCGGCTTCTTCTGCCAGAGGCAGGAGGTGGCCAGCACGTGCTCGAGCTCCGAGGAGCCGATGCCGAAGGCGAGGCAGCCGAAGGCGCCGTGGGTGGCGGTGTGGGAATCGCCGCAGACCAGCGTGATTCCCGGCAGGGTGAAGCCCTGCTCGGGGCCCATGACGTGCACGATGCCCTGGCGCGCGTCACCGGGCGGGAAGTACGGGATGCCGAGCTCGGCGGTGTGGCGCGCCATCGCCTCGGTCATGCCGCGGACCTCCGGGTCCGCAAGGGCGGTCCGCCCGCCCGCGGTGGGCACGTAGTGGTCGGCGGTGGCCACGATGGCCTCCGGGCGGCGGATCGCACGCCCTGACTTGCGGAGGCGATCGAAGGTGTGCACGGCGCCGTCGTGCATGAGAAGGCGGTCGATGTAGAGCAGGCTCGTGCCGCCGTCGCCCTCCGTCACGACGTGGCGGCTCCAGATCTTCTCGAACAGCGTGCGCGGCCCCAGGCTCATGGAGGGCGGCTCAGGCGCCGGTGTACTTCTCCTCGACGGCATGCCACCAGTCGAAGCCGACCTTCCGGAAGATGTCCATGGGGGACAGCACCGGCCCCTCGTGCCAGTCGGTGCCGTGCTCCTTGAGAAGCCCCAGCGCCCGCTCGATGGCGGGAATGGCGGCGGCCATGCACACCGCGGGGAAGATGGCGATCCGGAACCCGAGGCGCTCGAGCTCGGCGGTGGGCATGCGCGGCGTCTTCCCGCCCTGCACCATGTTGGCGAGCAGCGGGGCCTTCACCTCCCGGGCCACCCGCCGGATCTCGTCCACCGTCTGCGGGGCCTCCACGAAGATGAGGTCCGCGCCCGCCTCCGCGTAGCGGTTGCCCCGCTCGATGGCGTCCTCCAGGCTCGTCACCGCCCGCGCGTCCGTGCGCGCGATGATGACGAAGTCGGGGTCGGTGCGATGCTCGGAGGCGGCGCGGATCTTCTCCGCGAACTCGCGCATGGGCACCACCTGCTTGCCGGCGATGTGGCCGCACTTCTTGGGCGCCACCTGGTCTTCCATGTGCAGCCCCGCCACGCCCGCGCGCTCGTATTCCCGCACCGTGCGCACCGCGTTCAGCGCATTGCCGTAGCCGGTATCCGCGTCCGCGATCACCGGCAGCGACACCGCGCTCGAGAGGTGCGAGGCGTGGTTCGCCATCTCGGTGAGGGTGGCGAGGCCGAGATCCGGCTGCCCGAGGTGGGAGGCGGCGGTGCCGGCGCCGGTCATGTACACGACCGAGAAGCCGGCCGCTTCGATGAGGCGCGCGGAAAAGCCGTCATAGGCGCCGGGCGCCACGATGAGGCCGGGGGCGGCGAGCAGCTCGCGAAGGCGCGTGGTGGTGCGCATCGGCGGTCCTTTCAAGGGCGCGGATCGCGGGCCCTCGGTGATCGATATTCGACTCGCGCGGAATTCTCGAGGCGAACGGGATTGTTCCGCAATCCGGCGAGGCTGTCAACATGGTACGCTGGAGCCCTGAAAAAAGGGGGCCTCATGACCGACCGTCTCGACCTCGCGCCCTTTCTCGAGCGCCGGCGCCGTTTCGCGGAGGCGGTGGGCGACTCGCTGGCCATCATCCCCGCCGCCCGCGAGGCGGCGCGCAACGCCGATACCGATTTCGAATTCCGGCAGGACTCCGACTTCTACTTCCTCACCGGCTTCGACGAGCCCGACGCGGTGGCGGTGTTCAATCCCTCCCACGCCAAGGAGCGCTTCGTCCTCTTCGTGCGGCCGCGCGACCGGGAGCAGGAGATCTGGACGGGGCGCCGCGCCGGGGTGGAGGGCGCCATCGCCGCCTACGGCGCCGACGCTGCCTACACCATCGACGAGCTGGACGCGCGGCTGCGCGAGTACGCGATCGACCGCGCCGGCCTCGTGTACCGGCTGGGGAATCCCCACTACGACGCTCGCGTCACGCGCCTGGTGTCGGAGATGCGCGGGGTCCGGGTGCGCGGCTTCACCACCCCCGTGCGCGTCGAGGATCCCGGCCCCATCCTCCACGAGCTGCGCCTGCGCCGCGCGCCCGAGGAGCTGGCCCGCCAGCGCCGCGCCTGCGAGATCAGCCGCGACGCCCACATCGAGGCCATGCGCTTCGCGCGGCCGGGTCAATACGAATACGAGGTGCAGGCGGCGATCGAGTTCGTGTTCCGGAAGGGCGGCTCGCCGCGCAACGCGTATCCGTCCATCGTGGCTTCCGGCGCCAATGCCTGCATCCTCCACTACAACGAGAACCGGCGGCGGATGGAGGACGGCGACCTCCTCCTCATCGACGCCGGCTGCGAGTGGGGCTATCACGCTGCCGACATCACCCGTACCTTCCCGGTGAACGGCCGCTTCACCGCGCCCCAGCGCCGCGTCTACGAGGTGGTGCTGAACGCCGAGCTGGCGGGCATCGCGGCCGCGAAGCCGGGCGCCCCCTACGAGGCGGTGCACGACGCCGCCCGGCGCGTCCTCACCGAGGGGCTGGTCGCGCTCGGCCTCCTGCCGCTGGGCACGGCGGAGTCGCTGGCCATGCACCACTATCGCGAGTTCTACATGCACGGCACCGGGCACTGGCTCGGCATGGACGTGCACGACGTGGGCAACTACAAGATCGACCGCCAGTCGCGCCCGCTCGAGCCCGGCATGGTGCTCACGGTGGAGCCGGGGCTCTACATCGACCCCGAGCGCGAGTCGGTGACCTTCCACCTCCGCGAGTACAGCGAGGACGAGATGTGGGAGCGCCGCTTCCGGCTGGGGATGGCGGCGGCGAAGAAGATCGAGGACGAGGAGAAGGCGCGCGCGAAGACCGTCGTCCATCCGATTCCCGCGGAGTATCGCGGCATCGGCATTCGCATCGAGGACGACGTGCTCGTCACCGCGGGCGGCAACGACGTCCTCACCGCGGGAACGCCCAAGACCGTCGCGGACGTCGAGCGGACC
>DASRWT010000014.1:0-4049 GCA_035654455.1 Candidatus Nitrosocosmicus sp.
GGAGTACGAAGGCTGGCTCAAGAGCGGGCACCGCCATACCGCCACTTGCGTGGAGTGCCACCTGCCCCACGGCGGGCTCGGCAAGTGGGTTGCCAAGGCCGACCAGGGCTTCCGGCACTCGCTGGCCTTCACCCTCCAGAATTTCCACGAGCCCATCCGGATCATCCCGCGCGACCGCCAGATCGTGCGGCTCAACTGCGTGCGCTGTCACGAGGCATTCGTCCACGCCGTGGTCGGCAGCGAGACCGGACCGGTGCTCGACTGCCTGCACTGCCACGCCACCGCCGGGCACGGCGCGGGAGGCTGACATGCGATTGGTTCTTGCCGTGGCCGGCATCGCCGGACTCACCGTCCTGCTCCTGGCGCTCCTCACCAATGTCTTCGAGCGCAAGCAGGAGGCCCGCCAGCCCTTCGTCCGGGTCGTCGAGGTGACCGAGGGGACCACGGATCCCAAGGTCTGGGGCCAGAACTGGCCGAACGAGTTCGACTCCTATCTCAAGACCTCGCTGCCGACCACCACCAAGTACGGCGGTCGGGGCCTCGGGGCGAGCGACGGCGGGCCGGCCGAGCAGAAGCTCGAGCGGGAGCCGTGGCTCAAGCGCATCTTCGCGGGCTATGCCTTCGCCATCGACTACCGCGACCGCCGCGGCCATGCCTACGCGCTCTTCGACCAGGAGCAGACCAGGCGGGTGACCGAACGCAAGCAGCCGGGCGCGTGTCTTCAGTGTCACGCCTCCAACCTCCCGGCGTATCGGTTCGCGGGCAAGGGAGACGTCATGAAGGGCTTCGAGATCGTCTCCGGCATGCCCTACTCGGACGCCCGGAACTTGAAGGACGACGCGGGTCAGCCGCTCATCCAGCATCCCATCTCGTGCGTGGACTGTCACGAGCCAAAGACCATGGCGGTGCGCGTCACGCGGCCTGGCTTCATCAACGGCATCAAGGCGCTCAAGGCCAAGGAGGGCATCGCCGACTTCGACCCGAATCGGGACGCCAGCCGGCAGGAGATGCGGTCCTTCGTGTGCGGTCAGTGCCACGTCGAGTATTACTTCAAGGGACCCGGCAAGGTCGTGACATATCCCTGGTCCAATGGCCTGCGCGTGGAGGAGATCGAGGCGTACTACGACGCGGAGGGATTCACCGACTGGGTGCACGCGGAGACCGGCGCCAAGATCTTGAAGGCCCAGCACCCGGAGTTCGAGGTCTGGAACCAGGGCGTGCACGCCCGCGCCGGCGTCGCCTGCGCGGACTGTCACATGCCGTATCAGCGCATCGGGGCCATGAAGGTCAGCGATCACTGGGTCCGCAGCCCGCTGCTCAACCTCAACCGCGCCTGCCAGACCTGCCACTCGGTCGCCGAAGCGGAGCTGGCCACGCGAGTGCTCACCATCCAGGATCGCCACCACGCGCTGCTTCAGCGGGCGGCCAAGGCCACCACCGACATGCTGGATGCCATCGTGGCCGCCCGGAAGGCCGGCGCCACCGAGGCGGATCTGCAGCCAGCCGCCGCCCTCCATCGGAAAGCGCAGTGGCGGCTCGACTTCGTGGCCGCCGAGAACTCGATGGGCTTCCACGCGCCCCAGGAGCTGGCGCGGATCCTCGGGGAGAGCATCGACTTCGCCCGCCAGGGGCAGCTCGCGGCTGACCGCGCTGGCCGCCCACGTTAATATCCGCCAAGAGGAGAACACCATGGGCAAGCTGGACGGGAAGGTTGCGCTGATCAGCGGGGGCGCGCGGGGTCAGGGGGCCGCCGAGGCGGAGACCTTCGCGCGCGAAGGCGCCAAGGTGGTCTTCGGCGATATCCGGGATGCCGAGGGCGCCGAAGTGGAAATCGCCATCCGGAAGGCCGGCGGAGACGCCACCTACGTGCATCTGGACGTCACCAGCGAGGCGGACTGGCAGAAGGCCGTCCAGTCGGCCATCGCCCTCTACGGCCGGCTCGACATCCTCATCAACAACGCCGCCATCGTCATCCCGCGCGTGCCCATCGAGGAGCGCGCCGCCGCCGAGTGGGATCAGGTGATGGCGGTGAACGCCAAGGGCGTGTTCCTCGGCACCAAGCACGCCATCCCCGCCATGCGCCGGGCCGGCGGCGGCTCCATCGTGAACATCTCGTCGATCGCGGGCATGGGGCAGTCGCTCCACCAGGAGCCCGCGTACGCCGCCAGCAAGGGCGCCATCCGCATCTTCACCAAGGTGACGGCGGCCCAGCACGCCAAGGACAAGATCCGCTGCAACTCGGTGCACCCGGGCCCGGTGGACACGGAGATGTTCCACAGCGCCTTCCGCGACCGCGAGGCCATGGAGCGCCGGCTGCAGCGCATCCCCCTGGGGCGCATGGGCACGGTGGCGGAGATCGTCAGCGCGGTGCTCTACCTCGCCTCCGACGACGCGTCCTACGTGTCCGGCGCCGAGCTGCTCATCGACGGCGGCGCGCTCGCCCAGTAGGGCCTAGGCGGGGTCCAGCCCCACGATCTCGTTGAAGCGCCCGAACCCGATGTAGAGCGTGGTGTGTGCCACCAGCTCGATGATCTCGGCCTCCGTGAACTGCCGCCGCATCTCCGCCCAGAGGGCGTCGTCCACCTTCTGGTGATCCACCGCGAGCTTCTCGGCGAAGTGGAGGGCCGCCCGCTCGCGCGGCGTCAGGAGGTCGGAGGTCTCGTCGTTGATGGCCGCGATCTTCGCTTCCGTCGCCCCCGCATGCCGGGCCCCGGCATAGCGCAGGGTGAGTCAGTATCGGCAGGCGTTCAGCCCCGCGACCTTGATCCGCACCAGCTCGCGGAGCACGGGATCCAGCGTGCCCTCTCGCACCAGGGCGCCGCGGAAGGCGGTGAGCGCCTTGAACACGGCGGGATTCCGCGCGTAGGTCCGGGTGCTCGCGGAGGTGCCGGTCTGGCGCTCGGCGTCCTCGCAGAGATGGCGGATCTCCTCGTCGACCTCGTGAATCCCCAGCGGCTCCATCCTGGCCATGGCTGTCTCCTCCTCCGGGTATCGTACACTACGCCCCGCGACCGATGGCGAGCGCAACGATGCGACGGCGTGACTTCATGCGGGCGAGCGCGGCGGCGGCCACGCTGGCGGCGGCGCCCGCGTGGGCCCAGGGGGCCCCGCCCAGGCGGGGCGGGACCCTGCGTCAGGTCGGCTTCGAGCCGCCCACGTTCGACATCCACGCCTCGGGGTCGTTCCAGACCCAGCTCATCTCGTCCTTCGTGCGTCGCACCCTCTTCAAGCACGTGAACGGGAGCAAGTACGGGCCCTCCGACTTCACCCTCGCCCCCGACATCGCTCGAAAGGCGGAGGTGTCCAGGGACGGGCGGATCTATACCATCTCCCTGCGGCGCGGCATCCGCTGGGAGAAGCGCGCGCCCGTGAGCGGGCGCGAGCTGGTGGCCGCCGACGTGAAATACACCTGGGAGCGGGCGCTGAAGAAGTCCGGCCACGCCCACCTGCTGGGCAAGATCGAGGGCGTGGAGACGCCGGACAGCCATACCGTGCGCGTGCGCCTCGCCGAGGCGTACGCGCCGTTCCTGCACAATCTCGCCGAGCCCTGGAACGCCATCCTCCCCCGCGAGGTCGAGGAGAAGATGGGCGACTTCAAGGCGGCGGAGTCCCTCGTCGGTTGCGGGCCCTTCGTGCTGGACCGGTACGAGCCCGGAGTGAAGGCCACCTTCGTGCGGAACCCCGACTACCACGAGAAGCGCCTGCCCTACCTCGACCGGGTGGAGTGGCTGTTCCTCAAGGAGCGGGCCACCCAGCTCTCGCTGTTCCGCGCGGGCCAGATCGAGATCCCCTACTACGACGGCCGCATCCCGCGCTCGGAGGTGGCGGCCTTTCAGAAGTCGAACCGCGCCAATCCCGTCCAGTTCTGGGACGGGCTCGCCGTCCGCACCCTCGCCTTCCGCACCGACAAGGCGCCCTTCAACGACGTGCGGGTCCGCCGGGCCTGTTCCCTGGCGATCGACCGCAAGAAGTGGGTGGCCCAGCTCCTCGAGGGTCAGGGTTACGAGGACCCGGGCCCCATCCCCGCGCCGATGCGCGAGTGGAAGCGC
>DASRWT010000015.1:0-14860 GCA_035654455.1 Candidatus Nitrosocosmicus sp.
GGAGTGGCTCGAGCCCTTCATGGCCTATCACCTGCCCACCGGCTCCGAGGAAGCGAATCGGGATCTGCGGCTCCGCATCTCGGAGCACGAGTTCTACTCGGAGGCGGCGCGCACGCTGCGCTCCGTCGTCTCCACCGACGCCATGCGCGATCCGCGCATCCCGGAGGTGGTCCGTCAGCTGGTGCCGCATCGCACCCAGCTCTTCGTGCCGATCGTCGCCAAGGATCGGATGGTGGGTGGCTTCGCCGTCACCTGGCGCGACCGGGTGCGGATCCTCGATGACGGCGAGCTGCGGCTCATGGAGGCGGTGGCGAGCCAGGCCGGGGTGGCGCTGGAGAACGCCCGGCTCTTTCGCGACAATGCCCAGCGCGTGGCGGAGCTGTCCGTGCTGCACGAGCTGTCGCGCGCGGTGACGGGCCGGCTGGACCGCGACGGCCTGGTCGCCACCATCCAGCAGCAGGTGGCGCGCGTCCTCAACGTCAACTTCCTGGTGCTCCTCCTCCACGACGAGGCCGCCGACGAGCTGGAGATCGTGCTGCGCGTGGTGGACGGGGTGACGGACCCCACCGGCCCGCGCCGCTACCCGCGCCACGGCGTGGGCCTCATGTCGGTGGTGCTGGACACCGGCCGCGCCATCCGGACCACCGACTATCTGGCGGAGTGCGCCCGCCGGGGCGTGGAGGTGGTCCCGCGCGCAGCGGAGGTGCGCCACTGGCTGGGGGTGCCCATGCGGGCGGGGGATCGGTCGCTCGGGGTGCTGGTGCTGCGGAGCGCCCAGCGCGAGTTCACCGCCGCCGACGAGCATCTCCTGGGAAATATCGCCGACCTGGCCGCGCTCGCGCTCCGGAGCGCGCGGCTCTTCGAGGAGCGGACCCGGGCCTACGGCGAGCTCGCCGCCGCCCAGGATCAGCTCGTCCGGACCGAGAAGCTGCGCGCGCTGGGGGAGATGGCGTCGGGCGTGGCCCACGACTTCAACAATGTGCTCGCCGCCATCGTGGGTCGCGCCCAGCTACTCCTCAAGGAGGTGCGCGACCCCAAGCACCGGCGCTGGATCGAGGTGATCGAGCGGTCCGGCCTGGACGGAGCGCAGACGGTGCGGCGCCTGCAGGAGTTCACCCGCATTCGCCGGGACCAGCCGGTGGTGGCGGTGAGCCTCAACCGGGTGGTGGAGGAGACGCTCGAGAGCACGGAGTCGCGCTGGCGCGACGAGCCCCGGAGCCGGGGCGTGACGGTGGAGGTGCGGACGGCCCTCGCGCCGGATCTTCCGCCGGTGGGCGGAGACCCGGCCGAGCTGCGCGAGGCCTTGCTCAACCTCATCCTCAACGCGCTCGACGCGATGCCCGAGGGCGGCACGCTGACGCTCTCGACCGCCGCCGCCGGCGCCCGGGTGGAGCTGCGCGTGGCGGATACCGGAGTCGGGATGCCCGAGCACGTCCGGCAGCGCATCTTCGATCCCTTCTTCACCACCAAGGGGCCCAGCGGCACCGGGCTCGGGCTCTCGATGACCTACGGCATCCTCTCCCGGCACGGGGCCCAGATCACCGTCGAGAGCGAGGAGGGCCGGGGAACGCGATTCCGGTTGAGCTTCCCGACCACCACCCTGGCGCAGGCGGAAGGCCCGCGCGCCCCGGCACCGGCGGCGGCGGTGCCGCTGCGCTGTCTGGTGGTGGACGACGAGGCGCCGGTGGGTGAGGTGCTGGGCGACATCATCGAGTCGGCCGGGCACGCGGCGGTGGTCGTGGGCAGCGGCGCCGCCGCCATCGAGCGCTTCCGCGCGGAGCCCTTCGACGCGGTCTTCACGGACCTCGCCATGCCCGGGCTCTCCGGCTGGGAGGTGGCGAAGGCGGTCAGCGCGCTGCGGCCGGCGGTGCCCATCTTCCTCGTGACCGGATTCGGTGTCGAGCTGTCCCCCGAGGAGCTCGCCGCCAGCGGGGTGCGCGCCGTGCTCACCAAGCCGCTCGACATGCACGAAACCCTCGCCCTGCTGGCCCGGCTCCGCCGCGCAGAGTAGAATCGCCCCCAGGCCGACCCCGTGACCAGCCCCATCATCACCGAAGCGGTGCGCGCGCTCGTCGAGCGCCGGGATCTCACGCGCATCGAGGCGGCGGGGGCGATGGAAGCCATCATGTCGGGCGCGGCCACCAATGCCCAGATCGCGGCCTTCCTCACCGCGCTGCGCATGAAGGGCGAGACCGTGGAGGAGCTGATCGGCTTCGCCCAGGTCATGCGCCAGAAGGTGGTCAAGGTGCGGCCCCGCGCCGGGGACATGGTGGCCGCCACCGGCACCGACCGGGAGATGCTCATCGACACCTGCGGCACCGGCGGTGACGCCACCGGCACCTTCAACGTGTCCACCGCCACCGCCTTCGTGGTGGCGGGCGCCGGATTGAAGGTGGCCAAGCATGGGAACCGTTCAGTGTCCTCTCTCTGCGGCTCGGCCGACGTGGTGGAGACACTCGGCGTGGACCTCGAGCTGACCCCCGCCCAGGTGGCCCGCTGCATCGACGAGGTGGGCATCGGCTTCCTGTATGCGCCGCTGCTCCACACCGCCATGAAGCACGTGATGGCGGCGCGCCGCGAGATGGGCGTGCGCACGGTGTTCAACATGCTGGGCCCGCTCACCAACCCCGCCGGCGCGAATGCGCAGGTGATCGGCGTCTACGCGGCGTCCCTCACCGATCCTCTCGCGCACGTCCTTGCCGAGCTGGGCACCCTGCGCGCCTTCGTGGTGCACGGGGCCGACGGGCTCGACGAGATCTCGAACACCGGGGAGAGCCACATCTCCGAGGTGCACGAGGGCGTGGTGCGGTCGTCCCGCGTGCGGCCCGAGGACCTCGGCATGCGGCGCGCGGCGATCCGCGACCTCCAGGGCGGCGACCGCGAGGAGAATGCCCGCATCATTCGCGCCGTGCTGGGCGGCGAGGCGGGCCCCCGCCGTGACATCGTGCTGATGAACGCGGGGGCTGCGCTGATGGTCGGGAACAAGGCGCCGGACCTCAAGGAGGGGGTGGCCCTGGCTGCCGCCTCGGTCGATTCCGGAGCCGCCGCGCGCAAGCTCGAGGAGCTGGTCGCGCTCTCACGCCGGCTCGGCGCCCCTCGCAGCACCCAGGGCTAGCGGGATCGGCGCGCCCCGGCCCCATCCCCGGGGCCCGGACGGCCGCTTGACCCTACCCGCGACACGGCAGTAGTATGAGGGCGGCTGGTCGTTGTAAGTGCTTGCCCTGCCGTACCGATTTGATTCAGTTCTAGAACAGTGACATTCCGGAGGCTGATCGCGTGAACGGTCGTCCACCCCGCTATCACCAGATCGCCCAGAGCCTGCGCGAGCGCATGGCGTCTGGTCAGCTCGCGCCCGGCGAGCGGCTCGACAATCAGCGCCGGCTCGCCCAGGACTTCGGCGTCACGCTCATGACCCTCCGCCACGCCCTCGAGGTGCTGGAGCGCGACGGCCTCATCGCGCGGCGCCACGGGCTCGGCACCTTCGTCTCGAGCCGCTCCGTGGACTACGACATCCTGCAACTTCGCACCTTCGCGGGCGATCTCTCCGCGCAGGGCGAGGACGTGATGACCCGCTTCCTCCGCAGCCAGTTCGAGCGCGCCGACCGGATGGTGGCCCGCGCGCTCGGCGCCCCGGCGGGGGCGCGCGTGCTCGCGCTGGAGCGGCTGCGGCTGGTGGCGGGCCGGCCGACCAGCTTCCAGGCCTCCTATCTGGCGCCCGGCCTCGGGGAGGACGTGGCGAAGACGGACCTCAGCGTGACCCCGCTGCGCCAGGTGCTGGCCTACAAGCTCGGCATCGAGATCGCCGGCGCGCGCGAGACGGTTTCCGCGGTGCCGCTGGAGCCGCGCGCGGCGCGGGAGCTCGGCTGCCGCGCCGGCCTGGCCTCATTCCGCTCCGATCGGGTGTCCGTCGCCGCCGACGGCACCCCGGTGGTCTACGATCGCGTGTTCATTCCGGGCGACCGCTTCCGGATCACCCGGGACCTTCGATACGACCAGATCAACACCGGCGACAGCCCAGAGGAGATCGAGTCTTGAAGATTCTCGTGATGGTGAAGCAAGTGCCTGACACCGCCACCCAGGTGAAGATCAGCGGCAATCCGAAGGCGATCGAGACCACCGGTATCACCTGGATCGTGTCGCCTTACGACGAGTTCGCCATCGAGGAGGCGCTTCGCATCAAGGAGAAGCGCGGCGAGGGCGAGGTGGTGGCGGTGACGCTGGGCCCCGACCGGGCCAAGGAAGCCCTGCGCTCCTGCCTGGCCATGGGCGCCGACCGGGCCGTCCACCTGCTCGACGCCGCCTGGGACGGCGCGGACACACTGACCACCGCGCGCGCGATCGCGGCGCTGCTGAAGCAGGAGGCGCCCGGGCTGGCGCTGTTCGGCCGCCAGGCCATCGACGACGACATGGGCGCGGTGGCGGCGCAGGTGGCGGAGCTACTGGGCTGGCCCTGCGCCTCCTGGATCATGGAGGAAGCGGTGGACGCGGGCGCCACCTCGGTGCGCGTGGCGCGCCAGGTGGAGGGCGGCCTGGAGGTCTTCGATCTGCCGCTGCCCGCCGTGGTGTCGGCGCAGAAGGGCCTGAACGAGCCCCGCTATCCCACGCTGAAGGGGATCATGGGCGCCAAGAAGAAAGAGATCAAGGACGTGAAGGGGGCCGACCTCGGACTCGCGTCGGAGCCGCCGGCGCTCACCGTGGTCACCCTCGAGCCTCTGCCGGCGCGGCCGCCGGGACGGATCATCCAGGGCGAGCCCGCCGAGGCCGCCAAGGAGCTCGTCCGCGCGCTGCGCGAAGACGCCAAGGCCATCTAACTCCACTCGATCACGACAAGGGAGCATTCAGACATGGCAGGCGCGTTCTGGGGCATCGTCGAAGACGACCGGCAGGGGAACCCGAAGAAGGTGATGGCCGAGGTGCTGGGCGAGGCCGGGCGCCTCGCCGCCAAGGCGGGCGGTCAGGCGGAAGCGGTGTGGCTCACCGACAAGGCCACCGAGGCGGGGCTCAAGCAGCTCGCGGAGTGGGGCGCCAAGCGCGTGCTGCTGCTCGAGGGAGCGCCCTTCGCGCCCTATCGCGGGGAGGTGTGGTCGGCGGCGCTGGCCGATCTCGCGGGCAAGGAGTCGCCCAAGGCCATCCTGGCGCCGGTGAGCACGCGGCTGCGCGAGCTGATGGCGCGGCTGGCGGCGCGGATGGGGGCGGGGCTCTCCGCCGACTGCACCGCGCTGACTCTGGACGGGGACCGGCTGGTCGCCACCCGTCCCGTGTACTCCGGCAAGATTCTCGCCAAGATGACCTGGGCGAAGACGCCGTGGATGGCCACGCTCCGGCCCAATGTGTTCCGCCCCGGCGACGCCCAGCCGGGTGCGGCGCCGGCGGTGGAGAAGCCCAGCATCACGGCCGCGGCGGCGATGCTGAAGTTCGTGGAGCGCCGCGAGGAGTCCGCCACGGGCCTGCCCGAGCTCACCGAGGCGGAGATCGTGGTCTCCGGCGGCCGCGGGCTCAAGGGCCCCGAGAACTTCGTCATCCTCGAATCGCTCGCCAAGGTGATCGGCGCCGCCGTGGGCGCTTCCCGGGCGGCGGTGGACGCGGGCTGGCGCCCGCATCGCTTCCAGATCGGCCAGACGGGCCGGACGATTTCCCCGAAGCTCTACCTGGGATTCGGCATCTCGGGCGCCATCCAGCATCTGGCCGGCATGCGGACCTCCAAGATCATCTGCGCCATCAACAAGGATCCGGAGGCGCCCATCTTCAAGATCGCGGACTACGGCATCGTGGGCGATCTCTTCGAGGTCGCCCCCGCCCTCGAGCAAGAGTTCAAGAAGCTCCTGGAGAAATAGCAAGAGGTTATGAACCTAGAGCTAACCGAAGAACAGCGCGCCATTCAGAGCGTCGCGCGCGACTTTGCGGACAAGGAAGTGCGCCCCATCGCGGAGGCCATCGACCGCGAGGCGCGCTTCCCCGCCGAGACCGTGCGCCGCATGGGCGAGCTCGGGCTCATGGGCCTCTTCATCCCCGAGGAGTGCGGGGGCAGCGGGGCGGACGTGGTGGCCTATGCCCTCGCGGTCGAGGAGCTGGCGCGGGTCTGCGCCTCCCATGCCGTCATCATGTCCGTCAACAACTCGCTGTACTGCGAGCCCATCTACAAGTTCGGCACTCCCGAGCAGAAGCAGAAGTTCCTGGCGCCCTATGCGTCGGGACAGAAGCTTGGCTGCTTCTCGCTCACCGAGCCCGAGGCGGGATCGGACGCCACCAATCAGAGCGTGGTCGCCCGGCGGGACGGGGACGCTTATGTCATCCAGGGCCGGAAGGTCTTCGTGACCAGTGGCCGCGAGTCGCATGCCGCGCTCACCTTCGCCCAGACCGACCGGACCAAGAAGAGCCGCGGCATCACCGCCTTCCTCGTGGAGAAGGGGATGCCCGGCTTCCACGTGGGAAAGACGGAGGACAAGCTGGGCATCCGCGCCTCGGACACGGCCGAGTTCGTCTTCGACGACTGCCGGGTACCGGTCGCGAACCGTCTGGGGGCCGAGGGCGAGGGTTTCAAGGTGGCCATGGCGGCCATCGACGGCGGCCGGATCGGCATCGCCGCCCAGGCCCTCGGCATCGCGGTGGGCGCGTACGAGCGGTCGGTGGCCTATGCGCGCGAGCGGAAGAGCTTCGGGGTCCCCATCGGCCAGCACCAGATGGTGCAGTGGATGCTCGCGGACATGGCGACGGCGATCGAGGCCGGGCGCCTGCTCATCCTGCGCGCGGCCGCGCTGAAGGACGCCGGGCGGCCCTTCGCGCCGCAGGCGGCCATGGCCAAGCTGTTCTGCTCGGAGGCGGCGATGAAGATCGCCACCGACGCGGTTCAGGTGCACGGCGGCTACGGGTTCATCAAGGAATACCAGGTCGAGCGGTCGTTCCGGGACGCCAAGATCACCCAGATCTACGAGGGCACCTCGCAGATCCAGAAGCTGGTGATCGCGCGCCATCTCCTGGCCGGCCCGGACGCATAGCGGAGGACACGATGGCTACTGGCAAGGACCGCTGGGAGCGCGAGGCCTACCGGCCCGCCGTCGCGAAGGCGCCGGAGCGGGTGGAGCGCTCGGAGACGCTCTCGGGCATTCCCGTGCAGCCCCTCTACACGCCGGAGGACCTGACCGGCTGGCGCTACGAGGACAAGCTGGGCTATCCGGGCGAGTTCCCGTTCACGCGGGGGCCGTATCCCTCCATGTACCGGGGCAAGCTCTGGACCATGCGCATGTTCGCCGGCTTCGGGCGGCCCGAAGACACCAATGCCCGCTTCAAGTATCTCCTCGACCAGGGGCAGACCGGGCTCAGCACCGCCTTCGACATGCCGGCGCTCATGGGCTACGACGCGGATCACCCGCGGGCGCGGGGCGAGGTGGGGAAGGAAGGCGTGTCCATCTCCACCCTCGCCGACTTCGAGATCCTGTTCCGGGACATTCCGCTCGACCGGGTCACCACGTCGATGACCATCAACTGCACCGCCTCGGTGGCCCTGGCCATGTACCTTGCGCTCGCCGACAAGCAGGGAATTTCCTGGGACCGCATCGGCGGCACCATGCAGAACGACATGCTCAAGGAGTTCATCGCGCAGAAGGAGTGGATCTCGCCCCCGGAATCCGCGGTGCGCATCGTGGTGGACACCATCGAGTTCTGTGCCCGGCACGTGCCGAAGTTCAATCCGGTGTCCATCTCCGGCTATCACATTCGCGAGGCGGGCTCCACCGCGGTGCAGGAGCTCGCGTTCACCCTCGCCGACGGCTTCGCCTACGTGGACGCCGCGGTGACCCGCGGGCTGGACGTGGACGACTTCGCCCCCCGGCTCTCCTTCTTCTTCGACATCCACAATGATTTCTTCGAGGAGATCGCCAAGCTCCGCGCCGCCCGCCGCATCTGGGCCACCGTGATGCGCGACCGCTTCCGCGCCCGGAAGGCGGAGTCCATGCGCCTGCGCACCCATACCCAGACCGCGGGGGTGTCGGCCACCGCCCAGCAGCCGCTGAACAACGTGGCCCGGGTGGCGTTGCAGGCCCTCGCCGCGGTGCTGGGCGGCGCCCAGTCCTTGCACACCAACTCCTACGACGAGGTGCTGGCGCTCCCCACCGAGGAAGCGGTCACGGTGGCCCTTCGCACCCAGCAGATCATCGCCGAGGAGTCCGGAGTGCCGCTGACCATCGACCCACTGGGGGGCTCCTACTATCTCGAGAAGCTCACCGACGAGATGGAGGCGCACGCCATGGCCTACATCCGGAAGATCGACGAGCTGGGAGGGATGGTGCGCGCCATCGACCACGGTTATCCGCAGAAGGAGATCGCCGACGCCGCCTACCGGTACCAGCTCATGGACGACCGCGGCGAGAAGACGGTGGTGGGCGTGAACAAGTACGCGATGCCGGACGAGCGGCCGATGCCCTACCTCAAGATCGACGACGCCATCGAGCGCGAGCAGCGGGAGCGCGTGGTGCGGGTCAAGGCGGCGCGCGATGCCGTCAAGGTGGAGCGGCGGCTCAAGCAGCTGGCGGAGGCCTGCCGCGACGGCGGCAACGTGATGCCGGTGCTGGTGGACGCGGTGAAGGACTACGTCTCGCTGGGAGAGATCTCCGAGGTGTACCGCCAGGTGTTCGGTCTGTACCGCGAGCCGATCATTTTCTAGAGGGAGAGAGAGCCATGGCAACCGATCCGATCCGCGTGAGCAAGACGACGGCGCCCAAGAAGCATCCCAAGGACGGCGAGCTCGGCTTCGGCCAGATCTTCACCGACCACATGTTCCTGGCCGACTTCCAGGAAGAGAAGGGTTGGTACGATCCGCGCGTCGAGCCGTACGGGCCCATCCCGCTCGATCCCGCCGCGGCGGTGCTGCACTACGCCCAGGCCATCTTCGACGGGCTGAAGGCCTTCCGCGGGGTGGACGGCAAGGTTCGGCTCTTCCGGCCGCAGAAGCACATCGAGCGGATGAACAACTCCGCCCTCCGGATGAGCATCCCCCCCATGGATCCCGAGCTCGCCCTGCGCTCCCTGGTGGAGCTGGTGGGGCTGGACCGCGAGTGGGTGCCCAGGACCATCGGCACCTCCCTCTATGTGCGGCCGGTGATCCTGGCCAGCGAGGCCTTTCTCGGGGTGCGCCCGGCCAAGTCGTACATCTACTACGTGATCCTGTCGCCGGTGGGCGCCTATTACGCGGAGGGCATGGCGCCGGTGAAGATCCGCGTGGAGGAGAAGTACGTGCGCGCGGTGGACGGGGGGCTCGGCGGCGCCAAGACCGGCGCCAACTACGCGGCCAGCCTCATGGCGGGCGAGGAGGCCAAGCACGAGGGCTTCACCCAGGTGCTGTGGCTGGACGGGGTGCACCGCAAGTACATCGACGAGGTCGGCACCATGAACATCATGGTGAAGATCGGCGACGAGGTGATTACCCCCGCGCTGGGCGGCACCATCTTGCCCGGGGTCACGCGCGACTCGGTGCTCACCCTCCTCCGCGACTGGGGCCTGAAGGCCACCGAGCGGCCGATCGCCATCGACGAGGTGGTGGACGCGCACCGGAGCGGGCAGCTCAAGGAAGTGTTCGGCACCGGCACCGCCGCCGTCATCTCGCCGGTGGGCGAGCTGGCCTACCGCGGGCACAAGATGGTGATCCAGGACGGCGGCATCGGGTCGCTCACCCAGCGGCTGTACGACGCCATCGTGGGCATCCAGTACGGCAAGCTTCCGGATCCGCATCGCTGGACCCTCGAGGTCTAGCCAGGGAGGTCCCATGGACTGCGTCTTCTGCAAGATCCGGGACGGGCAGATCCCCTCGTTCAAGATCCACGAGGACGAGCGCACCCTCACCTTCATGGACATCAACCCCATCAACTCCGGACACTGCCTGGTGGTGACCAAGACCCACGCCGCCACCATTCACGAGTCCGACGTGGAAGACCTCAAGGCGACCATGGTGGCGGCCAAGCGGGTGGGGGCGGCCATCCAGCACGCGCTGCGGCCGGACGGGCTCAACCTGCTCCAGGCCAACGGGGCCGCCGCCTTCCAGTCGGTCCCGCACTTCCATCTGCACCTCATTCCGCGCTGGAACGGAGACGGCAAGGGTTTCGACTGGAAGCTGGTGGCCGGCAACCGCGATCAGATCATGAAGACCGGGGAGCGGTTGCGCGAGCTCCTGAAGTGAGCCCCACATGACCGAGCGTAAGGTTCGGGTGGTGGTCGCCAAGCCGGGCCTCGACGGGCACGATCGGGGGGCCAAGATCGTCGCGCGCGCGCTGCGCGACGCCGGCTTCGAGGTCATCTATACCGGGCTACACCAGACGCCGGAGCAGATCGTGGCGGTGGCCATCCAGGAAGACGTGGACGCCATCGGGCTCAGCGTGCTGTCCGGCGCGCACAATTACCTCTTCGCGCGCGTGCTGGAGCTCCTGCGCGAGAAGGGCGCGGACGACATCGCCGTCTTCGGCGGCGGCATCATTCCTCAGGAAGACATCCTGGCCCTGAAGGCCCTGGGCGTGAAGGAGCTCTTCACCCCGGGGACGTCCATCCAGGACATCGTCCGCTTCGTCCGCGAGAATATCCGGACGGCGGTCTGATCGCCCCCGCCGGAATCCCAGCGTGCACGCGCGCGGAACCGACTGCTGGCCCGCCTCGCTGACCGGCGACCTCGTCGAGGAGTCGCACCACGGCCGGCGGGTGCGGTGCTACCCCGCGGATCGGCCCCGGACCCTGTGCGACCTCCTCGACCGCGCCGCCGACCGGTTCCCCGCTCGCGAGGCCGTCGTCACCCCGGAGGGGCGCCCGACCTGGCGGGAGTTCCGCGAGCAGGTGTCGCGCCTGGCCGCCGGGCTGCACGCGCGCCACGCGGTGAAGCCGGGCGACCGCGTGGCGCTCCTCCTCATGAACGGCCTGCCCTTCTGCCTCGCCGTCTTCGCCTGCGCGCGGCTGGGCGCCATCGCGGTCACGCTGAACACCAAGCTCAAGACGCGCGAGCTGGAGTACATGCTGGCGCACTCGGGCGCGCGGATCCTCCTGACGCAGCCCGCGGGGTGGGCGCAGGTGGAGCCCATCCGCGACGCCATTCCCGCGGAGGCGGTGTACGTGGTGGGGAGCGCACCCGCGGGAACCCGGAGCTGGGAGGACCTCGACGCCGACCCGCGGGCGCTGCCCGCGGTCACGGTGGAGGAAGACGACACCGCCTTCATCATGTACACGTCGGGCACCACCGGACGGCCGAAGGGCGCCGAGGGCACGCATCTCGGCATCGTGAACTCGGCGCTCACCTACGAGCGCTGCCTGGCGCTGCGCGACGACGAGCGCTCCCTGGTGGCGGTGCCGCTCTTTCACGTCACCGGGCTCATCGCGCAGTTCCTCGCCATGGCGCACGTGGGCGGCACCACGGTGGTGATGCCCACCTTCAATGCCGCGGAGGCCCTCCGGCTCATCGACGCGGAGCGCATCACGCACCTGATCGCCGCGCCCACCGTCTTCGTCATGCTGATGCTGGAGCCGGGCTACCGGGAGCGCGGCCGGACCCTGCGCGTGCTCGCCTACGGCGGCGCCCCCACGCCGCCCGACACCATCCGCGCGCTGCGCGAGTGGCTGCCGCAGGCGCGGCTGCACAATGCCTACGGCATGACGGAGACCTGCTCGCCCACCACCATCCTCGCCGACGAGGACGCGCGGGCGCGGGTGTCCACCGTGGGCCGGCCCATCCCCACCGCGGACGTGCGCACCGTGCACCACGAGACGGGGGCCGAGTGCGGCGCGGACGAGGTGGGCGAGCTCTGGGTGCGCGGGCCCATGGTCATCCCGCGCTACTGGGGCGATCCCGAGGGGACGGCGGCCGCGCTCGACGGCGGCTGGCTCCGCACCGGCGACCTCGCCCGCATCGACGGGGACGGGTACGTGACGATCATGGATCGCATCAAGGACATGATCAATCGCGGCGGCGAGAAGATCTTCTGCGTGGAGGTGGAGGACGTGCTCGGCGCTCACCCCGACGTCCTGGAGGCGGCGGTGGTGGGAGTCGCGGATCCCGTCTACGGCGAGGCGGTGAAGGCGTGCGTGATTCCGCGCCCCGGGCATGCGGTGGATCCGGCCGCCCTCCGCGCCTGGGTGGCGTCGCGGCTGGCCAAGTTCAAGGTTCCGCGTGACGTGGAGATCCGCGAGTCGTTGCCGCGCAATCCCAATGGCAAGGTCATCAAGGCCGAGCTGCGGAGCTGAGATGGACTTCGAGCTGACGCCGGAACAGAAGGAAGTGCGCGCGCTGGCGCGGGACTTCGCCGAGCGCGAGGTGGGCCCCGTCATCCGGGAGTTCGACGAGAAGCACGAGTTCCCCCACGAGGTCCTGAAGAAGCTGGGCGGTACCGGACTCCTGGGGGCGCTGGTGCCGGAGCAGTACGGCGGCGCCGCGCTGGATTACGTGTCCTATGCGCTGGCGGTGGAAGAGCTCAACCGGGTGGACGGCTCGGTCGGCATCACCATGTGGGCGCACAATTCCCTCTGCACCAATCACATCACGCTCTTCGGCTCCGAGGCCCAGAAGGCGCACTATCTGCCCGCGCTCGCCCGGGGCGAGGTGCTGGGCGCCTGGGCGCTCACCGAGCCCGGCTCGGGGTCGGATGCCGCCGCCATGAAGAGCCGCGCCGTCCGCGACGGCGATCACTTCGTGCTCGACGGGACCAAGGCCTTCATCACCAATGCCGGGGTGGGGCAGGTGGCGGTGGTGATGGCGGTGACGGACGCCGGCCGGGGTAACAAGGGCATCTCGGCCTTCATCCTGGACAAGGGCCTGCCCGGCTTCCGCGCCGGGACGCCCTACCGGAAGCTCGGCCTGCATGCGTCGAACACCGCCGAGCTGATCCTGGAGGGCGTGCGCGTCCCCGCCTCGAGCCTCCTCGGCGAGCTCAACATGGGATTCGTGAACACCATGCAGGTACTGGAGGGCGGCCGCATCGCCATGGCCGCGATGGCGGTCGGGCTGGCGCAGGGCGCGCTGGACCAGGCCCTGCGCTACATGAAGGAGCGCCACGCGTTCGGCAAGCCCCTGGCCGACTTCAACGGCCTGCAGGGCATGCTGGCGGAGATGGGCACCGAGGTGGAGGCGGCGCGGCTGCTGACCCTGCGCGCGGCCACGCTCAAGGACGCGGGCCGGCCCGCCAAGGTGGCCGCGTCCATGGCCAAGGTGTTCGCCTCCGAGGTGGCCATGAAGGCCGCCACCCGGTCGCTCCAGATCCATGGCGGCGCCGGCTATATCACGGAGTTCCCCATCGAGCGGATCTTCCGCGACGCGAAGCTGACCGAGATCGGCGAGGGAACCTCGGAAATTCAGCGAATGGTCATCGCCCGCGAGATCCTGAACTTCCGCTGAGGCCAGGAAAACGGACATGGCGGAGCCGACGGTCAACTACGCGGTCAAGGACAAGGTGGCCACCATCACGCTCAACCGCCCCGCGGTGCTGAACGCGCTGGACCTCGCGCTGACCGCGGAGCTGGCGGAGGCGGCGGAGGCGGCGGCCAGGGACGACGCGGTGTGGGTGGTGGCGGTGCGCGGCGCGGGGCGGGCGTTCTCCTCGGGGATGGACCGCAGGGCGCTGTCCGCGGGCGAGATCGGCGAGCCCTTCTACCGGAACTGGGTGCGCGCCCTGAACGTTCTGGAGGACATGGACAAGCTCTCGGTGGCCGTGCTGCACGGCTACTCGATCGGTGGCGGACTCCAGCTCGCGGTGGCGTGCGACGTCCGCCTGGCGGCCGAGGACGCCATCATCGGGCTGGGCGCCACCCAGCATGGCCTCATTCCCGACGGCTCCGTTCTCCGGCTGGCGCGCCTGGTGGGCCTGGGCCGCGCCAAGGAGCTCACCCTGCTGAACGACCGCATCCCGCCCCGGGCCGCGCTGGCCATGGGGCTCGTGAACTGGGTGGTGCCCGCCGCCGACCTGGACCGGGAGCTGGCCGCCATCGCCGACAAGGCGCTCCACGCCTCCCGCACCGCCACCGGCCACGCCAAGCGACTGCTCCACGCCTCCTTCCACACCGATCCGCGCGCGATGGTCGAGAACGTGATGCGGGCGCAGGAGGCCTGCATGGCGTCGTGGGAGATCGAGGAGGCCAACCGCGCCTGGGACGAGAAGCGCGATCCCAACTTCGTCCCGCCGCCGCCGGACCCCGGACGCTGATGGCCGACGACTACATTCTCGAGACCGACGGTCTCACCAAGGAGTTCCGCGGCTTCGTGGCGGTGAAGGACGTCCGCCTCCGCGTGCGCCGGGGCGCCATCCACGCCTTGATCGGACCCAACGGCGCCGGCAAGACCACCTGCTTCAACCTGCTCACGCACTTTCTCGCGCCCACCCGCGGCCGCATCCATTACAACGGCCGCGACATCACCGGCAGCAGCCCCGCCGACATCGCGCGGCGGGGCCTGGCGCGCTCGTTCCAGATCTCGGCGGTGTTCCCGCATCTCACCGTGCTGGAGAACGTGCGCATCGCGCTGCAGCGGAAACGGGGCGCGTCCTTCGACTTCTGGCGCTCGGATCGCGTGCTGGAGGCGCTCAACCCCCGCGCGCTCGAGCTGCTCGCCGCCGTGGGGCTCGCGGATGTGCCGGGGACGACGGCGGTGGAGCTGCCCTACGGCCGCAAGCGCGCGCTCGAGATCGCGACCACGCTCGCGCTGGAGCCCGAGATGCTGCTGCTCGACGAGCCCACCGCGGGCATGGCCCACGAGGACGTGACCCGCATCACCGCCTTGATCAAGACCGTCGCCGCCAACCGCACCGTGCTGATGGTGGAGCACAACCTGAGTGTGGTGGAGAGCCTCTCCCACACCATCACCGTGCTGGCGCGCGGCGAGGTGCTCGCCGAGGGCGACTATGCG
>DASRWT010000016.1:0-52117 GCA_035654455.1 Candidatus Nitrosocosmicus sp.
ACCCGCCGAGAAGGGAGATTCCATCTCGCCGCCCCACGAAGGCTCGGCGGCGGCGGCGAGGAGAGTCATGCTAATAGAGAGTCCGATGGGCGGATCTCATTGCCACGCGGTGACACTTCAGGAGGGCAAACATGTGCATTCTGTGCGATGAAGGAACGCCGCAAAACCATACGACTTCGGAGCAGGGCGGTTCACGGCGCGAGTTTCTCAAGACTTCGACCGGGGCTGCGATCGCCGCCGCCGGGATGAACCTTCTGAGCGCCTCGCCCGCGGCGGCGCAGCCCGGCTCGGGGCCGCCCACGGACAGCGGCGTACCCCGGCGACGCTATGTGATCCGGGGCGGATACGTCATGTCGATGGACCCGGACGTCGGCGACTTTGCTCCGGGCGACGTGCTGGTCGAGGGCGCGAAGATCCTCGCGGTGGGACCGAATCTGCAGCCGGGTGCGGGCGCGGGAGTGATCGACGCGACCGGCCGCATCGTGATGCCGGGCTTCATCGATACGCACCACCATCAGTTCGAGACCGCGCTGCGCAGCTTCCTCGCCAACGGTATCCTCATCAACGACGGCTCGGGCTCGCCGAGCGCGGATCCTACCTACTTCGAGTACATCCTGCTGAAGTTCGCGCCCGTGTACCGGCCGGAGGACGTGTACATCAACGAGCTCTTCGGCGGGCTGGCGCAACTCGACAGCGGCGTCACGACGGTCCACGATATCTCCCAGATCCATCACTCGCCCCAGCACTCCGATGCCGCCATCCAGGCGCTGCTCGATACGGGCCGCCGTGCCGCCTTCGGTTATTTCGAGAGTGCCGGCGGAGTGGCCGGGAACCAGTACCCGCAGGACGCCTTGCGCATCAAGCAGCAGTGGTTCTCCTCCAGCGACCAGCTCGTACACATGATCATGGGCGGCGAGGTCTATCTCGGCGAACCGACCTACACGCAGGCGTGGCAGATCGGGCGCCAGCTGGATCTCCAGATCGCCGCCCACATCCTCTCCCCCTTCGGGATTCGCCCGATTCTCGACGACCTCGCTCAGGGCACGGGGGGCGTCAACAACAACATCGGGCTCGGGCCGGACAACCTGTTCATCCACATGACCGGGATGTCCGATCAGGGCTGGCAGGGCGTCAAGAACGCCGGCGTGCAGGTCTCGATCGCGTTCCCGATCGAGATGAACATGCGGCACGGCATTCCGCCCATCCTCAAGATGCAAAGCTTGGGCATGGAGCCGTCTCTGAGCTCGGACGTCGAGGTCACGATGACGGCGGACTTCTTCACCCAGATGCGGTCGGCGATGACCATGCAGCGCATGGTCGTGAACCAGATGATCCTCGAGCAAGGCACGTTCACCCCGCCCAATCAGTGGCCGACGCCGGCCCCGGGCACACCGCCGCTGCTCAATGTGCGCGACGTGCTGAGGTTCGCCACCATCAACGGGGCGAAGCATCTGAGACTGGACGGCAAGACGGGCTCGCTCACGCCCGGGAAGGAAGCTGACATCATCCTGCTCGATGCCACCGCCCCCAACGTGGCGCCGCTCAACAACGTGCCGGGAGCCGTGGTGTCGCTGATGGACCGTTCCAATGTCGAGACCGTGATCGTGGCGGGCAAGGTGCGCAAGTGGAAGGGAAGGCTGGTGGGCGTCAACGTGGACCATCTTCGCCGGCAGCTCGAAGCGTCGCGCGACCATATCTTTGCCGCGGCGGGCATTCCGCAGAATGCCTTCGGCCAGTAGACCAGTCGGTTGATCGTGCACGTGAGGAAGCGCCTTGAGCGCATTGACGGCCCATTCGGTGGCCCGCATAGTAGGCCCCCGTGGAGAGGTGCCAAACCCAAGCGGAGGAGCATCATGCCCTACAGAATTTCGCGTCTGGGACTGGTCGAGATCCGCAGTCTCGATCTGGATCGCGATCTCGACTACTACCTGAACGTGCTGGGGCTGCAGCTCACGGCGCGGGAGGGCAAGACAGCTTACCTGAAAGGCTGGGATGAGCGGCACGCGTACTCCTTCGCGCTCACAGAGTCCGATCGCGCGGGGATGGTCCGGATGGCATTTCGCACGGTGGACCCGGAGGATCTCGACTACTACGAGAAGCGATTGAAGGACTTCGGGGTCAAGTATGACAGCATCCCGGAGGACTACCGCCGCGGGCGGGCGCTTCGGTTCATGGCGCCGTCCGGCCACACGGTGGAGCTGTACAACGAGATGGACTACACGGGCAACGCTCTGCCGCCCGTGAATCCCGGGCCATGGCCCGAGGGGCTGAAGGGCATCGCGCCGCCCCGGCTCGACCATACCCTGGTGACGGCTCCCGACCCGGGGAAGGCAATCGAGTTTTTCCAGACCGTGCTCGAGTTTCGTCTGAGCGAGATGCTCGTTGCCCCCGATGGCACCACCATCGCGGCCTGGCTATGGCAGCGGCCGGCGCCGCACGACCTTGCCATTGTGCCGGGCAAGCCGGGGGGCTTTCACCACGCGGCATTCGTCGTGGACTCGGCGGACGCGCTGTTCAGGGCGGCCGACATCTTGACCATGCACAACGCTCGGATCGACTACGGGCCAGGACGCCACGGGATCACGCGCGGCACGACGCTTTATTTCTTCGATCCCTCCGGCAACCGCCTCGAAACGTTCGGCGGGTACACGGCGTATCAGATGGATGGGGACACCCGCGCCATCCGGTGGACCCAGGACCAGATCGGGCCCGCGGTCTTCTACTATTCCCAGGAGCTGAACGAGACGTTCTTGAGCGTCTACACGTAGGACCTTGCCGCGCCACGGGGGGCGGGTTTGTACACGATCACGCTGAGGCCGGTTGACGGCGCCATCGCTTGTGGCCCCGAGGAGAGCGTGCTGGCCGCTATCCTCCGCTCAGGGGCGAGCGTCATGTTCGGTTGCCGAGGTGGCGGCTGTGGCACGTGCAAGATGCGTCTGGCCTCCGGTCAGATCGCGCACGGGCGCTGCTCCGCCGCCGTTCTCCCCGAGGAGGAGAAGCAATGTGGGTGGTTCCTGTCGTGTCAGGCTCGCGCCCTCAGCAATCTCACCATCGAGCTGTCGGCCGCGAACAAGTACCGTGTGCTACGATCGTGGCACACGACGATCACGGATAGGGCGCGATGAGCGATAGCCAGCCGGTCCTCGCCTGTGATCTAGGAGCGCTGAGCGCCGAGGAGCGGCTTCGGCGCGCTGGCCTTGCGGCGCGTGTCCCGGCTCGTTTTCGAGGGGTACGAGAGACTTCGGACGGATTTGCCGCGCGTCTCGATGAGGACGCTCAGGTCATCCAGGAGGCTCTGGACTGGATCCTTCTCGAGCGTCGCTGCTGTCCATTCCTCGGTCTCGAGCTTCGCTTCGAGCCTTCGGGTCCGGTGTGGCTCAGATTCGGCGGCGGACCTGGCGTGAAGGGGTTTCTTGCCGCCGCTGGCTTCAAGGCTTCCTAGGAGACCAACAGGTGGATTGGACCGGATATGCTGGAAGCGCGGCGGAGATCTACGAGCGCCACATGGTGCCGGCCATCTTCGGACCCTGGGCGGAGGACCTCCTAGCCCTGGCTATGCCTAAGCCTGGCGAGCGGGTGCTGGATGTGGCCTGCGGCACGGGGGTCGTCGCGCGGCTCGTGGCGCAACGCGTGGCTCCGAACGGGACCGTGGTGGGCTTTGATCTTAATCCGGGAATGCTGGCGGTCGCGCGGACGATGCCGCCGCCGAAGGGCGCACAGATCGAGTGGCGCGAGGGGAATGTCAGCGCTATCCCGTTTCCGGATGCGACCTTTGACCTCGCCCTCTGTCAGCAGGGGCTGCAGTTTTTCCCAGATCGGCCAGGGGCCCTCCGCGAGATGCGTCGCGTGTTGGTGCCTCGGGGGCGGCTCGCGCTCAGCGTTTGGCGCCCCATGCAGCATAGCCCTGGCTTCGCCGCCCTCGCGACAGCACTGGGGCGCCTCATCGCCCCTGAGGCGGCCGCGATCATGCAAGGTCCTTTCGCGCTCGGGAGTGCGGATGATCTCCGCGCGCTGATCACCAGTGCAGGGTTCGCCGACGTGGTCGTGCAGCCTGCCGCCAAGGCGCTCCGCTTTCCGTCTCCCGAGGACTTCGTGCGGCGTTACGTGGCGGCGACCCCGCTGGCCGTCGTGGTGGCAAAGGCCAACGACGACGCTCGCGCGGCCCTGATCAGTGAGGTCGCTGCCGCTCTCAAGTCATCCGTGGACCATCAGGGGCTAGCGTTTCCTATCGAGACCCACCTCGTTCTGGCGCATTCGTAGGCTGGGGACTGTCTTTTCCCGCGCGGTAGATTCAAAGGCGGATGCGATGCAAATGACTTACCACTGGCGGCTGGCGGCGATCTTTGTACTCTTGCTGGTGGGCTGTGCGGGCGGACACACCACGCCCACCCCGGAAGCGCGGCAGGCCCTGGCCCCCACCGGCACGCTTCGCGTCGGGCTCCAGCTTGGCAGTCCCCACAACGTGATACGGGACTCCGTGTCGGGCGAGATGAAAGGGGTGGGACTCGACCTCGGGAAAGAGTTGGCCCGGCGCTTGGGGGTGCCGTTTGAGCCAGTTCTGTACCCATCCGTCGCCGCCCTCCTCGACAACGGGAAATCCGGCGCCTGGGATGTCGCCTTCATTGGGTTTAGCCCCGCGCGGGCGAAGGAGTGGGACTTCACCGCGCTGCACCTCGAAATCGAATTTGGTTACCTCATCCCGAGCGGTTCCTCGATCTCGAGGATGGCCGAGGTGGATCGGCCCGGGATTCGAGTTGCCGTGCAAGAGAAGTCCCAGCCGGACGTCTTTCTGACTCGCACGTTGAAGAGCGCCGTGGTCGTCCGGGCGTCAAGCCTTGCCGGCACCGTGGAGTTGCTGAAATCCGGGGGAGCAGACGCAATCTTCAGCATCAAGCCGAGCCTCTTCGAGATTTCCACTCAATTGCCGGGCGCTCGGGTTCTCGACGGTCGTCCCGGCATCGATCCGCACGCCATGGCGATACCGAAGGGACGGGATCTCGGCGCGGCATATGCGCGCAAGTTCGTGGAGGACGCGAAGTCCGAGGGGCTCGTCAAGGCGGCGATCGAGAGGGCCGGCATACGCGGCGCCGTTGTCGCTCCACTCGTTCAGTGAGGGCTCCGTCGCCATGCCGCTAGTCTTTTCCTACGGCACTCTCCAGGAAGAGCGGGTCCAGCTCTCGACGTTCGGAAGGCTGCTCAAGGGGCAAGAGGACGAGCTGGTCGGGTTCGAGCCGTCGCTGGTCAAGATCGAGGATCCGGAAGCGGTGGCCAGAACCGGCAAGCCTCATCATGCGAACGTCACCTTCAACGGCCGGGACGACAGTCGGGTCAGTGGCACCGCGTTCGAGATCACCGACGCGGAGCTCGCGGCCGCCGACCGGTACGAGCGCGTCGATGGGTATCGGCGGATCGCCGCCCGCCTGGCGTCGGGAAGGCAGACCTGGGTGTACATCGACGCCCGCTCGGCGCCGGCAGCGTCGTGAGATCCGGGAAGGCTGGCGGCGAGACCATTTGAGAGCGGAGGAGATCAAGCAGAGGTATCGGCGGTTCGCCGACGTGGAGTGCAAGGACTACTCCCCGGCCTACTACGCCCTCGCGCTCGCCGTTGCCGAGGACGACCAGGTGGTCGAGTTCCTCGCGGGGATGCCCGTGAGCCAGCCCAACCTCTTCTTCGCGTCCATCCAGTTCCTGACGGGGCCGGACGGGATGCCGGCTCACCCGCACGGCGCGCACCTGACATGGCTCGAGCCGGCGCGCTGAGATTTTCGAGGAGAGCCACCGAATCGCGAGGGTCGGGATCCTGGAGGGGGGTGGGGCCGGAATCCACGATCGATTACTACCGGCGCATTCTCGCGGCGTGGGAGCGGGAGGACCCCTCGACGACTCCCTCCATCGTCATCGACAGCCTCGACGTTCAGCGGGCGTTGCGACTGGTCGCGAATGACCGGCCGGCGCTGATCGAGTACCTGGTGGCGTCGGTGCGCCGGCTCGCGGGGGCGGGAGTGGACTTCGTCGCCATGACCGCCAATACGCCCCATATCGTGTTCGACGAGATCGTGGCCCGGTCACCGGTGCCCATGGTGAGCATCGTCGAGGTATGCGCGGAAGAAGCGCGGCGGCTCGTGTTGCGTCGTCTCGCACTGCTCGGCACGCGCTTCACCATGGAGGGTGGTTTCTACGCGACGGTGTGCGCACGCCAGGGGATCACTGCTGTCTCGCCGCGGGAGGCGGACCGAGCCTGGCTGCACGAGCGGTATGTGGGAGAGCAGCACTTGACGCTCTATCCAGTATGGTGGATATTGCTTCCACCATGGGAGAAGCGGCGTCCGACCTGAACCAGCGTATCGCCCAGCGCGTCGCCGACCTGCGGGCGGCGCAGGGCCTCTCGCTCGACGCGCTGGCCAGCAAGAGCGGGGTGAGCCGGTCCATGATCTCGCTGATCGAGCGGGGTGAGACCAGCCCCACCGCGGTGGTGCTCGAGAAGCTCGCCGCGGGGCTGGGCGTGATGTTGTCCTCGCTGTTCGATCCGCCGGCCGCCGCCCAGGCGCCCCGCGGCCCGGTGGCGCGGCGCGATGACCAGCCCCAATGGCAAGACCCGGCCTCGGGCTATCTCCGGCGCAATGTCTCGCCGCCGGGCCTGCCCCAGCCCATGCAGATCGTCGAGGTGCACTTCCCGCCCGGCGGCCGCGTGGCCTTCGAGACCGGCCCGCGCGACCTGCGCGTGCAGCAGCAGGTGTGGGTGCTCGAGGGAGCCATCGACGTCATGCTGGGCGAGGAGCGCCATCGCTTGCGGGAAGGAGACTGCCTGGCCATGCAGCTGGACCGCCCGACGATGTTCCACAACCCCACGCGAAAGCCCACGCGTTATGCGGTGGTGATCGCGTCCGACACCCCCGCGAGACGATGACGACCGATCCCTGGTCCGTGCGGCGCCTGCACGCGGTCAATGAGGCGCAGATCGACGCGCTCGCCGGCGTGTTGATCGACTGTGTCGAGGGCGGCGCGTCGGTGAGCTTCATGCACCCCCTGACGCGCGAGCGCGCGGAGGCGTTCTGGCGCCGCGTGGCCCAAGGCGTGGCCGCGGGAGAGCGCGCGCTGCTGATCGCCGAGGATGCGCAAGGCCTGTGCGGCACCGTCCAGCTGGTGCTGGAGCAGCCCGAGAACCAGCCGCATCGCGCCGATCTCTCCAAGATGCTGGTGCCTCGCCGCGCGCGACGCCAGGGCCTGGGGGCGGCCCTGATGCGCGCCGCCGAGGCCACGGCGCGCGAATGCGGCAAGACGCTGCTGGTGCTCGACACCGCCAACGACGAGGCCGCGCGCCTGTACGAGCGCCTGGGCTGGACGCGGGTGGGGGCGATCCCCGACTATGCCCTGCTGCCGCAGGGCGGGCTCTGTGACACGATCGTGTACTACCGCAAGCTCGGCAGTTAGTTGAGCCGACTGGGCTCAAGCCGGACCGTGATCGCTGCGGAGGTCAGACCACTCGACACCGTACCGATTCGTGATCGATCGCAGGTGCCTACTCGCGCGCCAGGTGACTGCACTCGAGCGCGGCGGACCTACATGGTGGTCCATGTAGAAATTACACGATGATCGAATTTACCCCCGAGCCCGCGCGTCCAGCTTTCCGGAAGTCTCCAAGTTTCAAGGCGTCGGCGACACTCCGGTCTACCTTCGCCACGTGACATGCGTGGCATATCGCTTGCTGCCCTGCGTTGAGTACCTTTATGAACACCAGCGGGTGGTCGCATGATGTCACTTCCTCCGTAGGACGATTCCACCAGCTCATCCGGGCGCTGGGCTATTTCCGGCCTGACGCTGGGCGAGTCGCCCTGACCCTGGGCCTGCTGCTTTTCAGCATCGGGCTCAACCTGTTGAAGCCCTGGCCCCTGGCGCTCCTGGTGGACAGCATCCTGGGGGCCAAGCCGTACCCGGCATGGCTCCCCGAGGCAATGCGGACCTGGAGCCACCCCGCCCAGCTCACCGCGATCGTGGCCGCGTCTCTGGCGCTGCATCTGGTCCACGCCGCCGCCTGCGCCGGGCACGTGTACCTCTCCATCGGCGTGGGACTTCGCGGCCTGCGGCGGGTCCGCGATGACGTCTTCGGCTGGCTCCAGCGCCTCTCGCTGCGCTATCACCACGGTACCGAGGCGGGCGACATCATCTTCCGGGCGGGGACGGACACGGTCGCTTTCCAGACCCTGTTCCTCCAGGGCCTGCTGACCTTCATCAGCGCGACCGGCACGCTCCTGTTCATGGCGGTGGCCATGGGCCGGCTGAACTTGCAGCTCACCGCGGTGGCGCTCGTCGCGGTGCCGATCCTGCTGCTGTCGATCAAGGTGTTCGGGCGGGCAATGCGGATGCGGGGCACGGCCGCGCAGCAAGCGGAGAGCAAGGTCTACTCGCTGATCCACCAGGGGATCAGCGCCCTGCCGCTGATCCAGAGCCATGCGCGCGAGCATTATGAGCAGCAGCGCTTCACCGCGCATACCGAAGAAGCTCGGCAGCACAAGATGGCGCAGCAGGGGCTCGAGGTCTTTTACTGGGGCTCGATCTCGGTGATCCTGAGCGCGTGCACGCTCGGGGTGACCTGGGTGGGCGCCCAGCAGGTGCTGGCCTCCAACCTGACGGTGGGCGAGCTGCTGGTGTTCCTGGCCTATGTCGCCCAGCTCTTCGAGCCGCTCCACCAGCTCTCCCAGGTCGGCGCCACGCTATCGAGCGCGCGCGCGAGCACCCAGCGGGTGTTCGAGATCCTGGACACGCCCGAGGAAGTGAAGGATCGCCCCGAGGCGCTCCGGGTCTGCCTGGGTCGGGATCTCGACGGGTCGGCGGCACTGCCCACGTCGGCTGACAACATGTTCGCCGCCGGGGGAGGAGCAATCGCCGGCGTGCCGCGTCCGCCGCTTCCGGTCTACGGCAACGTCACCTACGACGACGTCTCCTTCGCCTACGACAGCACGCGGCCGGTGCTGCGCCACATGAGCTTCAAGCTCCTGGCGGGCACCTCGGCGGCCATCATCGGGCCGAGCGGCGCCGGCAAGACCACGCTGTTGAATCTGCTACCGCGGTTCTTCGACCCGGCGCACGGCGCGGTGCTGCTGGAGGGCGTGGACCTGCGCGACCTCCGCCTGCAAGACCTGCGGGCGCAGATCGCCCTGGTCCTGCAGGAGCCGATCATCCTGCCCTCCACCGTGGCGGAGAACATCTCCTACGGGAAGCCCGACGCGACCATGGGGGAGATCGAGGCCGCCGCGCACGCCGCGCGCGCCGACGAGCTCATCGAGAAGCTGCCCGACCACTATAGGACGGTGATCGGCGACGGGGGCGCGCGCCTGAGCGTGGGGGAGAAGCAGCGGATCAACCTGGCCCGGGCGTTCCTCAAGGACGCGCCGATCCTGCTCATGGACGAGCCCACGAGCGCGCTCGACGTGGAGAGTGAAGCCCAGGTGGTGGCCAGCCTGTTCGAGCTCATGCGCGGGCGCACGACCTTGATGGTTGCGCACCGACTCACCACGATCCGGCGGGTCGACAAGATCCTGGTCGTGGATGGTGGCCGCCTGACCGAGATGGGCGCCCCCGAGGACCTCCTCGCCCAGCAGGGTTACTACGCGCGGGTTGTCGGCGGCCAGCTGCACCTCTGAGGCGTCAGCGCACGCCCCGCTCGCGTTCGGCCGCCGCGCGCTCCCTCTGGTGGCGTTCCCGTTCCAGCCTGTCCTGCTCGCGCTGCCAGCTCGCCCGCGCCTTGGCTTCCCCCTCGATCCGGGCCACCTTCTCCACCACGCCGGATCGCGGCACGCGCCGGGCCGTGTTCTCCGCCACCTCGATCGCGGACCCCACCGTCGAATTGGCAAGCTCCAAGTTCTTCTGGCCGGCGACGAGGGACTCGCGAACCTTCTTGCGCTCCGCTCCGTCGGCTCTCCACTCGGCCATATCCTCGAGGCTCCGCGCCTTGGCGGTGGTCTTCAGAGCGCCTTCAGCGCCGGCAATCCGATCTCTCGTGATCTTCTCCGCCCGCCGGAGCTGATCCGCCGGCGCCGTGCGATCCCTGGACTCGATCTCGGCGATCCGCCGGGCATGAGTCCGGAGGGTGTTGTCGAGGCGGTCACGCATGTCCTCCCACTCGCCGGCGAACCCGTCCGGGATCGCGATCAGCGAGAGCAGGAGGCCGGCCGCCAGGGCGCTGAGGGAAGGGCTCACTTGAGGCTGCTGACCTTGCCCTGGATATTGTCGAGACGATTCGCCAGGTCCTTGAGCTGCGCGGCGAGCGTCTCCGAGAGCTGGCGCATGGTCTCTTCCAGCTTGGCCGCGCTCGCCGACAGCTCCTGGCTGACCGCCGCCACCTTCCGGATCCCGCCCGCGTTCTCGATCGTCAGCTCATGATTCAGCCAGCCGAGCTGGGCCGTCTGCAGCATGAACTTGCGCGCCGCCGCCAGATCATCGGAAAGAGCACTCAGGGCCTTCTGAATATCCGCGCGGGCCGCAGCCTGGGAGACGTCCGCCTGCTGCTTCGCGGCCGTGATCGAATCGGTGAGCTCGCGCTGGACGAGTCCGAATCGCTCCTCGATGCGCTGGTGGGCCTCGCGGAGCTCGGTCTCGAGCGCCGCCACGGATGTCCGCAGGGCGTGCTGCTGCTGGAGGACGGTCCGGGTCACCAACTCGGGCGCCTTGGGCACGTCCGCCCGATGCACGAACGTGAGCACCGGCGGCGGCTCCGCGCTCGCGGCCCCGCTCTCCGGCGCGGCGATGTGGCGGGCCCAGGCGTCGGCCGGGCTGTCGCCCGGCAGCACGACCAGCCGGCCATCGCGGGCGTCAAGGAAGGCGAGGGCACCCCCGTGCCCGGACTGACTGATGGCGGCGTGAATGGCGCTGGAGTGGGACGCGAGCGCCCGGTCGCGCTCCTTGACGGCGGCCGCCTGCGACTCCGGCATCAGGGAGTGGGTCGCGCACCCCGCCACCATCACCGCCACGCTCATGAAATACAGCAGTTGGCGCATCGTTCAGCTCTCCGTTGCCCGGGGGAGGGGTCCCGGATATTTGATAACAATGAGTCCGGTAGATCCTCTCGGGCGTTCTCCGACGAGTCCGCCAAGGGTCGAGTCCTGTAAGATCGTTACGTGAGATCTCACTATGGATCTTGCCACAAGGCGATACAAGTCGTAGCGGCTCGTGGATAGCCCGACCAACTCCTCGGCGGGGCCGGCGGGAATCAGCCTGCGCCGGACGTTTCCCCGGGCATGGGCCATGATCCGCCCGTACTGGTTCTCCGAGGACCGGTGGGCGGGGCGGGGACTCCTGCTCGCCGTCGTGCTCCTCACCCTCGGCATGGTCTACCTCACCGTGCTCTTGAACCAGTGGAATGCCGCCTTCTACAACGCCCTCCAGGACAAGAACCTGGCCGCCTTTCGCGGCCAGCTGGTCCGCGTCGTGTGGCTGATCGGCATCTTCATTCTCCTGGCCGTGTACCAGGTGTACCTCAACCAGATGCTCGAGATCCGCTGGCGCCGCTGGCTGACCGACCGCTACCTCCGGGCCTGGCTCACCGATGGCGCCTACTACCGGATGCAGCTCGTGTCGCGCGAGACCGACAACCCGGACCAGCGTATCGCCGAGGACGTGCACCTCCTCGCCGCCCACACCCTCGGCCTGTTCACTGGGGGCCTGCGCGCGATCGTCACGCTGGTGACCTTCGTCGCCATTCTCTGGGGGCTGTCGGGCACGTTCACCGTCCCGGTGGGCGGCGCTTCCATCAGGGTGCCCGGCTACATGGTCTGGGTGGCGGTGCTGTATGCCATCGTCGGCACCTTCATGACCGACTGGCTGGGCCGCCCGCTCGTCCGGCTGAACTTCGACCGGCAGCGGTACGAGGCCGATTTCCGGTTCAGCCTCGTGCGCTTCCGCGAGAATACCGAGGGCGTGGCGCTCCACCGCGGCGAGACGGACGAGTTCCGCAGCTTTCGCCAGCGCTTCGAGGATGTGGTGGGCAACTGGTGGGGCATCATGCGGCGGCAGAAGCGGATGACCTATTTCACGTCCGGCTATGGACTGGGGGCGTGGATCGTGCCCTCGATCGTGGCGGCGCCGCGCTATTTCCGGGGCGAGCTCGGGCTCGGCGGCCTCATGCAGACGAGCCAGGCCTTCCAGCAGGTGCAGGATGCGCTCAGCTTCTTCGTCCAGTCCTACAAGGAGATCGCGGCGTGGTGCGCGGTGGTGGAGCGGCTCGCCGGCTTCGAGCGCGCGCTCGAGCAGGTGCGCCGGCAGGCGGGCGCGGGCGGCGTCCGGGTCGTCGCGGGAGTTCCCGGACGCCTCACGCTGGCAGGGGTCAATCTCGACCTGCCCAATGGCCAGCCGCTGCTGGCAAGCATCAACCTCTCGCTCCGGCAAGGGGAGACGGTGCTGCTGGGGGGCGCGTCGGGCTCGGGAAAGAGCACGCTCATCCGGGCCATCGCCGGCATCTGGCCGTTCGGGCGCGGCGAGATCCGCGTGCCGCGGGACGCCCGGGTCCTCTTTCTCCCGCAGCGGCCGTACCTGCCCATCGGCGCGCTCCGCGACGTGGTGAGCTATCCGATGCCTGCCGACGGGGTGGACGACAAGATCCTGCGCGAGGCGCTCGAGGACGTGGGGCTCCCCGAGCTCGCCGGGCGGCTGGATGAGGTAGCTCACTGGGCGCTCCAGCTCTCCCCCGGGGAGCAGCAGCGCATCGCCTTCGCGCGGACACTCGTCCAGAAGCCCGAGTGGCTCTTTCTCGACGAGGCGACCTCGGCGCTCGACGAGGGGACGGAGGCCCACCTCTATGCGCTGGTGCGCGAGCGCCTCCCGGACACGATGATGTTCAGCATCGGCCATCGGACGACGCTGGACGCCCTCCACACGCGCCGGCTCATGGTGAAGCCCGGTGAGAGCGGCCCCGGCTCCATCGTGGAGCTGGACGGCCTTCCGAGGTAGAACGCGGTGCGATCGCGCGGGCGCCCGGCCGCGGTCGTCGCCCTGCTCGCGACCATGCTCGGCGCCATACTGTCGCTCGCGCCGAGCGCGCCAGGGAGTGGCGGTGGCACGCTCGTCATCAGCGGGGGCACGCTGATCGATGGCACCGGCCGTGGGCCGCTTCCGGGCGCGACGATCGTGGTTCGCGACGGCCGCGTGGCCGAGGTCACGGCGGAGGCGGTCGCCGGCCTGGGCGCGGAGACCGAGCGCATCGACGCGCGGGGCAAGTGGATCGTGCCGGGCCTGATCGACATGCACGTGCACTATCTGCCCGGATGGATGGATGGGCTGTTCCTGCGGCACGGCGTCACCACCGTGCGCGACGTGGGCAGCGGGCTCGACCCCATCCTCGCGCTGCGCGAGGAGAGCCGGGTTCCGGGTATTGCGCGGCCGCGGATCTTTGCGTGCGGGCCGTTGATCGACGGTCGGTGGCCCCGGCACGGCGCGAGGATCAGCGTGTCGGTGCAGACGGTGGCGGAAGCGCGCGACGCGGCGCGGCGGCTCCTCGATCGCGGGGTAGACTGCCTCAAGATCTACGAGCAGCTCACCCCGGCGCTGGTGGAGGCGGTGGTACGCGAGGCCGAGGGCATGCGCGTTCCGGTGACCGCCCACCTGCGCGATACCACCGCGCTGCAGGCCCTGCAGTCCGGCGTGCACGGCCTCGAGCACGCCTTCGGGTTCGACGTCTGCGACGAGACCGCCGCCGCGGAGGTCGCGCGCCGCGTGGTCGCGCGCGGGGCGTACGTGGTGCCGACCCTGGCCATCACCGAGCAGATCTCGCACCTGGGCTCGCCTGAGCAGGAGGCGATGCCGCTGCTGGGTGAGATCCCGGCCGGGCGGCGGCAGTACTGGCGCAGGGCCGACACGTCGCGCGAGCGGACGGCGGCGGCGGCGCGCCGGCTCGAATGTCTAAAACCTTTCGTGGCGCGGCTGCAGCGCGCCGGCGGCCGGGTGGTGGCCGGCAGCGACACGTCGAACCCGTACGTGGTGCCCGGAGCCTCATTGCACCGAGAGCTGGAGCTGCTCGTGGAGGCGGGGTTGTCGCCGAGCGAGGCGCTCGCCGCCGCGACACGGACGGCGGCGGCGTTTCTCGGCCAGGCCCGGACGCTCGGGACGCTGGAGGCCGACAAGATCGCCGATCTCGTGGTGCTGGGCGCGGATCCCCTCGCGTCGATCGGCGCCCTACGCCAGATCGACCTCGTCATCCGCGATGGGCGCGTGGTATGGCGTCGATAGGCACACGGCCGGCGGACCGGGAGATCGTGTCCACGCGGGTGCTCGACGCGCCCCGCGAGCGTGTCTTCCGCGCGTTCAGTGACCCGCGGGTACTGGCGCGATGGTGGGGGCCCGATGGCTTCACGAGCACCTTCCAGGAGTTCGACTTCCGGCCGGGCGGCGCCTGGCGCTTCGTCATGCACGGACCCGACGGGGCCGACTATCGGAACGAGTCCGGGTTCATCGAGGTCGTCAGCCCCGAGCGGATCGTCCTGGAGCACCTCCGGCCGATGCACCGGTTCCTGATGACGATGACGTTCGCCGATGAGGCCGGCAAGACGCGGCTGACCTGGCGTATGGAGTTCGAGTCGGTCGCCGAGCTGGAGCGAGTCCGGGCCTTCATCCCCGCGGCCAACGAGCAGAACCTCGACCGCCTCCAGGCGCAGCTCGCCGCCATGGCCTGAGGAGCAATGTCCCGGTAGTCCACGCGTGTCGATCTCGGGATCTTCGGACGACTAGTCAGTAGACACGGCGATCTCGACCCGTGATTCGATCCAAACAGGAGGCATGTGATGCCAGTGATTCAGAGGATTTCCCCCTGCCTGTGGTTCGACGACCAGGCGGAAGCGGCGGCGGCCTTCTATACGGCCATCTTCAAGAACTCGAAGGTCGTGAACGTGTCTCGCTACGGGGAGGCCGGCCGAGAGGTCCACGGAAGGCCGCCGGGAACGGTGCTGACGGTGTCCTTCGAGCTGGATGGGCAGTCGTTCACGGCCTTGAACGGCGGGCCGGTGTTCAAGTTCAACGAGGCCATCTCGTTGCAGGTCAATTGCGCAACGCAGGAAGAAGTGGATTACTACTGGGAGAAGCTCTCCGCGGGCGGAGATGACAAGGCCCAGCAGTGTGGGTGGCTCAAGGACCGGTTCGGCGTGTCATGGCAGATCGTACCCGTCGTGCTGGTCCAGATGATCAGTGACCCCGACCCGGCCAAGGCCGGACGCGCCATGGAGGCGATGCTCAAGATGAAGAAGCTCGACATTGCCGGGCTGAAGCGGGCCTATGCCGGATAGCTCGTGACCGTCCTCCTGGTGATCGATATGCAGGCAGGCCTGTTCGGGGAGGAGTCTCCCCGGCATGACGCCGAGGGGGTGGTCGACCGCATCACGTGGTGCGCGAGCGGATCGAGGCGCGCGTCCTGAGCGCTCGCTAGCGGACCGGTACATGTACTTGAAGCGGCTCCTCGCCGGCGGCGTCCTCGCGGCCGCGCTCGTCCTGGTGGCCCCGGTGGCGCAGGCCGCCGTGGGCGTCACCGAGATTGCCGGCAAGGACGGCGATGGTCCGGTCACCGTCTATTACCCCACCCGCGCCAATGCCCAGCCGCTCAAGCGTGGGCCCTTCACGCTCGCGCTCGCTCTGGATGCTGCGCCGGCGCGCGGCAATGGGCGCCTGGTCGTCCTTTCGCACGGCTCCGGCGGCTCGCCCTGGGTTCACTCCGACCTGGCGCGCGCGCTGGTGGACGCCGGCTTCGTGGTGGCCATGCCCGAGCACCGCGCGGACAACTACAAGGACATGAGCACGCCCGGCCCCGAGAGCTGGAAGCGCCGGCCGGCGGAAGTGTCACGCGCCATCGACGCGGTCGGAAGCGAGCCGCGCTTCAAGCCGCTGCTGGCCCTCGACAAGGTGGGCATGTACGGGATGTCCGCGGGCGGCCATACCGCGCTGAGCATGGCGGGCGGACGGTGGTCGCCCGCGCGCATGAAGGAGCATTGCGAGACGGACATCGCCGAGGACTTCTACTCCTGTGTGGGTCTGGCCGCGCGCTTGAACGGCGGCATCTTCGACGGGCTGAAGAAGACGATCGCCCTGTGGGTGATCCGCAGCCGGTTTCAGGATGCGACGTGGTACACCCATACCGATACCCGGATCGCCGCCGTCGCGGCCGCCGTGCCGTATTCCGCCGATTTCGACGCCGCTTCGCTGGCCTCGCCGCGCGTACCGCTCGGCATCGTGACGGCGCGGAAGGACAAATGGCTGGTGCCGCGCTTCCACAGCGACCGGATTCTCCTCGCGTGCCACCCCTGTGATCGGATCGGCGATTTCGCCACCGGCGGCCATGGGGCGCTTCTCTCCCCGCTGCCGCCGAATCTGTCCGGGCTCCTCGGCGACCTGCTGAACGACCCCCCCGGCTTCGACCGCGCGGAGATCTCCGAGATCAACCGAAGGATCGCGGCCTTCTTCGTGAAGCACTTGCTCCCGTGAGGTGAGGACATGCTCAGAGCATTGGTGACGGCGCTCGTGCTGGGACTTCTTGCCGCCGGCTGCGCGAGCGCGCCGCCCTCGCGGCCCATGGTCGCGGTGCCGGACAAGCTCAAGCCCGCCGCCGATGAATCCCTGGTGAGGGTCGTTCCCGCCAAGGGTGTGCAGGTCTACGAGTGCCGCGCGCGAAGAGATCAAGCGGGGGAATACGAGTGGGCGTTCGTGGCCCCCGAAGCGGACCTGTTCGACGCGCGTGGGAATCGGATCGGCCGGCACTATGCGGGCCCGCACTGGGAAGCGGCCGACGGCAGCAAGATCTCCGGGACCGTCAAGGAGCGCGCGGACGCGCCGGTCGCCGACGCCATCCCCTGGCTGCTCCTGATCGCCAGCTCCGTGGGCCCGGAGGGCTCGTTCAGCAAGGTGACGAGCATCCAGCGCGTGAACACCGTGGGGGGCGTGGCGCCCCGCGGCGGCTGCTCTCAGTCCACCGCCGGCGCCCCCGCTCGCATCAGCTATACGGCCGACTACTACTTCTTCGCCGTCAGGTGAGCAGCAAGGACGACGGGCGCGAAGTCGCGGAACAGGGCACCACCATCGTCGGACGTCGTCCAGCGGGCGCGAGTCCGCACTCCCCGGGCTCTATTTCTGCGGCTACAATGTGTCCCCGACCGGCATGCTGCGAGAGATTGCGCGGGAGGCGCAGCGTATCAGCGCCGCGATCACGGGAAAGCGCGCGGCGGAGGCTTCCGAAACGATGGGCGGAGGATAGACGAATCATGAGCGCGATCACGACAAGGACGGCTACTACAAGGACTGGGGCAGCGGGCAGCCCGTGGTCTTCAGCCACGGGAGGCCGCTGAGCGCGGATGCCTGAAGACGGCGGCCAATCCCGGCGGATTGCCGATGGACGCGTTCGATCAGATTCGCGCCGGAGTTCTTGCCGATCGCTCGCAGTTCTTCAAGGACCTCACCACGCCCTTCTACGGCGCCAACCGGCCCGGCGCGAAGGTCTCGCAGGGCCTGCGGGACTCGTTCTGGCTGCAGGGGATGCTGGCCGGCCACAAGGGCGTGATCGACTGCATCAAGGCGTTCTCCGAGACCGACTTCACCGAGGATCTCAAGAAGTTCGACGTCCCCACCCTCATCCTGCATGGCGACGACGACCAGATCGTGCCCATCGGCGCCTCCGCCATGCTCTCGTCCAAGCTCGTCAAGGGCGCCACCTTGAAGGTCTACCCGGGCTTGTCGCACGGCCTGTGCTCGACCCACAAGGACCTGGTGCACGTTGACCTGCTCGCGTTCTTCAAGGGCGGCTAGCGCTTTCGGCGAGTGAGCTCCGACCACGCCCTGCGAGCGAGCTACGATGCCGTCGCGGAGGAGTATGTCCGCCGTATGAGCGCGGAGCTCGACGGCAAGCCGTTCGACCGGGCGCTGCTCGATCGCTGTGCCGGCCGCCTCGCCGGGCGGGGGACGGTGTGGGATCTCGGGTGTGGACCCGGCCATGTCGCCCGCTATCTCCACGACCGAGGAGGGTCCGTCGCCGGTCTCGACCTCTCGGCGGCGCTCGTCGCCTGGGCGAGAAAGCTGCACCCGGGCATTTCCTTCGTGCAGGGCGACTTCCGTCGCCTTCCCGCTGCCGATCACGCCGGGGCCGGGATCGTGGCCTTCTACTCGATCCTGCATCTGGATCGACGGGCGGTCACTCCGACCCTGCTCGAGTGGCGGCGCGCCATCAAGCCCGGCGGCTGGCTCCTGCTGGCCGCCCACATCGGCGAGGAGGTCCGTCACCTGGATGAGTGGTGGGGGCACAAGGTGGACGTGGATTTCACGTTCTTTCAAGTGCCGGAGCTCGTGGGGTATCTAGAAGCCGGCGGCTGGCGCATCGAGGAGGCGACCGAGCGGGACCCGTACCCGGACGTCGAGGTCGCGACCCGCCGCGTGTACATCCTTGCCGAGGCGCCGGCAGATTGACAAGGCGCGATCGGGCCGCCCGAGCCAAAGGGAGGGCAAGACGATGAAAGTTCTCATCAAGAGCGCGTGGGGGTCGGCCGATCCCACGCAAGCCGCATTTCCCTTCCATCACGCCAACGCCTTCGTGGACGCGCGGCACGAGGTCCAGATCTTCCTCCTGGGCGAGGCCGTCTCACTCATGCGGACGGTGGTGGCCGGCGCGGTGATTCCGGTCGGATGGGCGCCGCTGTCCGAGGCACTGGGCAAGGTCATCGACCATCGTGTACCGATTCATGTCTGAGGCGCCTGCTCACGGGCCCGTGGGGTCCTGGATACCGATCTGGTCGGCAAGAATGCCCGCTTCGCCGACCCGTCGATCTTCGTGGGGCTGGTCGAATGGGCGGACAAGGTCCTCACCGAATAGATGAGCCTCCCGGCCTTCATGAGCCCGTTCACGCGCCGGTAGTGGCTCCTCGCGGCGGCGGCGCTGACCCTCGCCGGTGCCGCCGCGGTGGTGGTCGCATTTGCCGCCGCCGCCAATGCGGCCTTGTGGCTGCTGGTGCTATGGTTGGCCGTGGTCCTCGTGAACGCCGGGCGGGTCATCCGGTCTCGTCGGTAGGAGGCACCGTGCTTGCCCTCATGCTCGCCACCGCCTGTGCGGGCGTCTTCTTCGGTGCGGCGATCTACGTCAATCTCGTCGAGCATCCGGCCCGGGTGTGGATGCAGGGCGGTCTCGCCGTGCCGGGGTTGGTCGCCGGGCTCTGGAGCGCCTGGGTCCTGCGCGATGTACAGGTCGCCGCCCCGACGGTTCTCATGGGCCTGGTGGTGCCGCTGACGTTGCTGGTCATCTTTCCCACGAACAAGCAGCTCCTGGATCCTGGCCTCGACCCTCGCAGCGGCCAGGCGGCGGCTCTCCGGGCGCGCTGGAACCGGCTGCACGCGATTCGCAGCGCGTTCAGCGGCCTGGCCTTCGCGCTCTTCCTCATGCGCATCGCCGCCCGCGGACGCTGACCCGCCATGGTCAGGTTCGACCACCTCCGGATCCCGGTGACGGACCTCGCGCGGTCCCGTGGCTGGTACATGCGGACGCTGGGCCTCACCGTCGAGTTCGAGGTTCCGGACCGGCAGACGGTCGCGCTCCAGGACACCGAAGGCTTCACGATCTTTCTTCAAGAGGCTCCGGTGACCGTCGTCCCGAACCAGTGCGCGCTGTGGTTCCAGGTCGCCGACGTGGAGGCCACGTTCGCCGACTGGTCCGCGCGGGGTGTGGAGTTCGTCCACGGTCCGCGGAAGTCGTACTGGGGCTATGGGGTAGAGCTCGTCGATCCCGACGGATACCTGGTTCGCCTCTGGGACACGCGCTCGATGAAGGAGAAGTGAAGGGCCCATGGACGATCTCGAGCGCGGCGCGGTCAGGTGTGTGAACGCCGGCGGCCTTCCCTGGCGGTCGTCGGCGGTGGCGAGGGGTGTGTTCGTGGACACCGGGTGCGTGTTCGTGCTCGTGGACCGCGCCTGATGCGGCTCCAGGACATGTACGCGGTCATCGTCACCCCGCATCACAAGGCGTGCCGGGACTTCTATGCTCGCTGGCTCGACGCCGCGGTGGTGTTCGAGGCGTCGTGGTTCGTCTTGCTGTCGTTGCCGGGCGATCCGCCACGTCACCTGGCCTTCATGGCCCCCGACCACCCCTCCACGCCGCCGGGCCCGGAGGTCTTCAGCGGCGCGGGCGCCTTCCTCACCTTCCAGGTGGCCGATGCCGCCGCGGAGTTCTCGCGGCTCGAGCGAGCCGGCGCGACCTTCGCCTACGCCTTGCGGGACGAGCCGTGGGGCCAGCGCCGCTTCGCGCTGCGGGATCCCTCCGGATGCTGGATCGATATCGTGGAGCAGACCGAGCCGGCGCCGGGTTTCTGGGATCCGTATGTCTCGTAGCGCCCGGCGCGGCCGCCCGGTGAAGCGCTCCGCTCTCGACCACCCGGCGAACGCGGGACTGCGCCGCCACTCCCAGTCGTGGCCCCAGCCGCCGGGCGTGCCGCCGCTCGCTTCGCCCGATCAGGTGGTGAATCCGTACGAGACGCTGGGCGCCCACCCTGATCTGGTGACGCGACTCTGGGATGAGCTGGGAGGCAAGCTCCCCGCCGGCTGCCGGATGGTCTTTCAGGGAATGCCGGTGCTGATGCACCCGACCACCGGGATCGTCTTCGGCTTCGCCAGGGGCACCCACACGTATGCGCTGCGGCTGCCCGACCGGGAGCGCGCCGAAGCGATCGCCGCCGGCGCGACGCGGATCAAGGAGTACCCCGCGGGCCGGCTCCGGTTCGACCTCGACGACTTCGGGCCGCAGTGGGTGTTCTGCGGGTGGTTCCGGGGCGAGGAGGCATGGTGTCGTTCGGCGTTCCAGCACGCGGGTTCCGGGGAGGGCGACGCATGATGAAGCTCGTCTGGCCCGGCCCGGAGCACCTCGTGAGCTACAAGGCCGCTCTCGAGCGCGGCTGGTCGCCGGATAACCTCCGCGGGGAGGTCGCCACGCGCGAGGAGCTGGGAAAGATCGCCGCCGACCCCGCGGCATTCCTGGCCGGGCTGGTGGATCGCGACGGCAAGGGGCCGCCCATCACGCTGCCCGACGGCTCCACCGTCCCGCGGCTTCCCGGCTATCGCCGCTGGATGTGGGATGGCGAGCTCTGCGGGAGTATCGGCTTTCGCTGGCAGCCCGGCACCGCGGCGCTTCCGCCCTATTGCCTGGGGCATATCGGGTACGCGGTGGTGCCCTGGAAGCAGGGGAGAGGGTATGCCACACTCGCGCTCGGATTGTTGCTGCCGGACGCGCGCGCGCAAGGCTTGCCGTTCGTCGAGCTCACCACCGAGCCGGCGAACATCGCCTCTCAGCGTGTCATCGTCGCCAATGGCGGAGTGCTCGTCGATCGGTTCACCACGCCCGCCGCGCTCGGGGCGACCGAGGTTCTTCGGTTCAGAATCGACCTCAGGAGATCGGACTCGAGATGATCAACCGGTTGCTGGTCGCGGTCATGGCCCTTGCTCTCGGCGTCTTGAGCCTCCCGCTCGCGATGGGCGCGCAGGAGGGCAAGGCGGGGAAGGTCGCGCGGATCGGCCGCCTGTCGCCGCTGTCCGCCGAGACGGACCGGCCGAATCTCGAGGCGTTCCGGAAGGGCCTGCGCGAGCTGGGGTGGGTCGAGGGGCGCAGCTTCACCATCGAGTCGCGCTTTGCCGACGGCCAGCCCGAGCGGCTTCCCGAGCTGGCGGCGGAGCTCATCCGGCAGCGGGTTGACCTCATCCTGACCGGATCCACCCCCGGCGCGCTGGCGGCGAAAAAAGCGACCGGCACCATTCCCATCGTCATGGTGACCACGGGAGACCCCGTCCGGGACGGGCTCGTCGCGAGTCTCGCGCGGCCCGGCGGCAATGTCACCGGGGTCACTGCCCTGGGCCAGGCGCTCGACATGAAGCGGCTGGAGCTGATCAAGGAAGCGGTGCCCGGAGTCACGCGAGTGGCAGTGCTCGTGGATCCCGATTCCTACTACACCGCGCCGTTCCTGAAGGAAAAGGACGTCGCGGCCCGGAGGCTGGGCGTCGAGCTACGCATGCTGGAGGTTCACGACGCCGACACCCTCGAGAAGGTGCTGGCCACGGCGACCGCCGAGCGCGTCGGCGCGCTCATGGTGCAAACGAACGCCAACTTCATCACCCATCGCAATCGAATCGTGGCGGGGATCGCCAAGAGCCGACTGCCGGCCGTGTACGGCGATCGCACCTTCGTGGATGCCGGGGGCTTGATGTTCTACGGCGCCAGTCTCGCCACGATGTATGGGGATGCGGCGGTCTACGCCGACCGGATCCTGAAGGGCGCGCGGCCTGCCGATCTCCCGGTCGAGCAGCCGACCAAGCTGGAGCTCGTCCTCAATCGCAAGACGGCGAGGACCCTCGGGCTGACGCTGCCACCGGCGATGCTCGCGCGGGTGGATCACATGGTGGAGCGATAGCCGTCCCGGTGGGAAACATGACGAGAGGGCTGCTGTTCGCGGTCGTCATGCTGGGCGTCCTGTGGGCGCCACCGCTCTCCAATGCTCAACGGTCTGCCAGGGTCGTTCGCATCGGCTACCTCACCCCCAGCGCGCAGCCGGCGCGCGAAGAAGCGTTCCGTCGTGAGCTGACCCGGCTCGGCTACGCGGAAGGGCCGGACTTCGCCATCGAGTACCGGTCGGCCAATGGGCGCTTCGAGCGGCTTCCCGATCTCGCGGCGGAGCTGGTCGCGCTCAAGGTGGACGTTCTGGTCGCGGTGGTGACCCACGCGGCCCTCGCGGCGAGGAAGGCGACCGCCACCATTCCCATCGTGATGGTCGGCGTGTCCGACCCGGTCCGGGTCGGGCTGGTCTCGAGCGTCGCGCGACCGGGCGGCAATGTCACCGGGACCTCGACCCTGGCCGCCGACCTCGTCGGAAAGCAGCTGGAAGTATTGAAGGAGCTGCTGCCGAGGGCGTCCCGGGTGGCCACGCTCTGGAACCCGGCGAATCCCGTGTTCCAGCACTCGCAGCTCGGCGAGGCAAAGGCGGCCGCCGCCAAGCTGCGACTCCGGCTCCAGCTCTTCGAGGCCCGGACACCCGAGCGGCTGGAGCCTGCCTTCACGCTGATGGCCAAGCAGCGTCCGGACGCGCTCCTCATCCTGGCGGACCCGATGTTCTCCTCCCACTGGGCGCGGATTGCAGACCTGGCGGCCCGGCACCGGATTCCCGCGGTGAGCGGGACGAGCGACTACGCGGATGCCGGGGGCCTCATCACTTATGGCCCGAACTATGTCGAGGCGTACCGGCGCTCCGCCACCTATGTGGACCGTATCCTGAAGGGAGGCCGGGCGGCCGACATGCCGGTCGAGCAACCCACCACGTTCGAGCTGGTCATCAACATGAAGGCGGCGGCGGCGCTCGGGATCAGGATTCCGCGGTCACTGGCCGGGCGCGCGGACCGGGTAGTGGAGTGACGACCGCGCGGCCGTTTCGCTTCGGCGTGAACGTGTGGGGCGCGGCCTCCCGGAGCGAGTGGGCGGACAAGGCGCGCCGGGTCGAGGCGCTGGGCTATTCCGTCCTCACCGTACCGGATCACCTGGGGGAGTTCTTCGCGCCTCTCCCGGCGCTGCTGAGCGCGGCGGCGACGACGACGCGTCTCCGGGTGGGCACCAACGTGCTCAACAACGATTTTCGGCATCCCGTGATCGTGGCGCGCGAGGCGGCCACCGCTGACGTGCTGACCGACGGCCGCGTGCAGCTCGGCCTGGGCGCGGGCCACATGAAGTCGGAGTACGACGAGGCGGGGCTGCGCTTCGAAGCCGGCGCCACGCGCGTCGACCGGCTCGCGGAGTCGGTCGCCATCATCAAGGGGCTTTTCGCCGGCGAGGCGGTGACGTTCACCGGCCGGCACTATCGAGTGACGGGGCATACCATCCACCCGCGGCCCGTCCAGCGGCCGCGCCCACCCATCCTGATCGGCGGCAACGGCCGGCGGCTCCTCACGCTGGCAGCGAAGCAAGCCGACATCGTGGGGCTGACGGGCATCACGTTCGGAGGCGGCGGTACGGAGCGGGACATATCGGGCTGGCGCGTCGCGGGCGTCGAGGAGCGGCTCCGGCTCGTCCGGGAGGCGGCCGGCGCTCGATTCGCGCAGCTCGAGCTGAACGCCCTCGTCCAGCGCGTGGTCGTGACCGACAAGCGTCGCGAGGCGGCCGAGGACCTGGCGCGGCGCTGGACGCAGCTGACCCCGGACGAGATCCTGGCGAGCCCCTATGTCCTGGTCGGTACCATCGAGCAGATGGTCGAGGATCTCCTCGCCCGCAGGGAGCGGTGGGGCATCTCCTACTACGTCGTCTTCGAGCCATTCCTGGACGCCTTCGCGCCGGTCGTCGCCGCGCTGGGGGGCAAATAGATGAAGATCGCGATCGGCTCCGACCACGCCGGCTTCCGCTACAAGGAGATCCTCAAGACGGCCCTCGTCGCGCGCGGGCACGAGGTGCGCGATTTCGGGACCGACTCGTCGACGCCCGTTGACTATCCCACCTTCATCCGGCCGGTGGCCGAGGCGGTGGCGCGCGGCGAGCATGAGCGGGGCATCGTGCTGGGCGGATCGGGGAATGGCGAGGCCATCGTCGCCAACCGGCTCTCCGGCATCCGGTGCGCGGTGGGATGGAATGTCGAGTCGGTCCGTCTGGGACGCGCGCACAACGACTCCAACGTGCTGTCGCTGGGCGAGCGATTCGTCGCCGAGAGCGATCTCATGGCCATGCTCGACACCTGGCTCCACACGCCCTTCGATGGCGGGCGGCACCAGCGCCGCATCGAGATGATCGACGCGGCCAAGGGCGCCTAGCCGGTGAGAGCATGGTGGTGATCGAGCGCGTGAGCAGGCTCCCGCCCGAGGCCGCGGAAGTGCTGATGCCGGAGGCGGATGGCGCGGGGCTCGGCTTCGTGCGCCGGCTCGTCAGGGAGTGGGCGAGCGGGCAAAACCGATTCGACAAGCCGGGCGAGGCCTGCTTCGTGGCCTGGATCGACGGACGGCTGGTGGGGATATGCGGCCTCAACGTCGATCCGTATGCCGCCGCGCTCTCGGTGGGCCGGGTGCGGCACCTCTACGTGCTCGCGGCGCACCGCCGAGGCGGCGTGGGCCGGCGGCTGGTGAGCGAGGTGCTGGCGGCGGCCCGCGGCACGTTTGACACGCTCCGTCTGCGGACGGAGAATTCGAACGCCGCGCGGCTCTACGAGCAGATGGGGTTTCGCCGCTGCGGTGGAGTCGCGGACTGCACGCATATCATGGAGCTGTCTTGATCCACGCGGAGGACTGATGCACATCACGGGCGCGATCCCTCAGCTCCGGACCACCGATCTGGCGGCCTCGATCCGGTTCTACACCACCAAGCTCGGCCTGACGCTGGAGTTCCAGTACGAGGATTTCTACGCGGGCATCCGCGCGGGCAATCAGGTCTTTCACCTCAAGCTCTCGGACCAGAAGGACCCCTCGATCGAGTTCGTGGACCGGGAGGAGCATTTCCACCTGTACTTCGAGACCGACGATGCCACCGCGGTGGCGGCCGGATTGAAGCAGAACGGGGTGACGCTGCTGAAGGAGCTGCACGAGACCCCCTGGGAGACGCGGGAGCTCGCGATCAAGGACGATCAGGGGCACACGCTGTACTTCGGGGAGCGGCGCTAGATTCCCGCCGCGGTCGCGGAGCCCACGGCGATGACGAGGCGGCTATCCTCGGCGCTGACCTTCTTCTGGAAATTCGTTTTCCCCGTGATCTGGGTGGCCGGGATCGTGGCGGTGGCGCAATCCGTCTTCTTCGTCACGCCGGGGAAGCCCCCGGACCCCGACCTCGAGTCGCTGAAGCTCACCTTCGTGCTCGCCTCGCTGGTGGTGGCGCCGGTATTTCTCTGGTTCGCCGTGGGGCTGAAACGCGTGCGGCGCGCCGGCGCCGATCTCCTCGTTTCGAACTACTGGCGCGAGCTGCGGATCCCGGTGGCGGAGATCAAGCAGGTCCGGCAGAGCTGGGCCATCATGCCCTGGCGCGTGGTGATCGAGATGCGGGCGCCCACCGAGCTCGGCCAGACCTTCGCATTCGTCCCCCGCGTCCGCGACGGCTTCCGGGAGCGGGCGCGGGGCGGCCGGCATCCGGTGGTCGAGGAGATACGGGCGATGTGCGATGCGGCGCGCTAGCCAGGGCGGCGGTTCGCGTCCGGCCTGAAGCGGATCCCGCCCCGCGCGAGCCCGCCGCTCACCCCGATGGGCGTGCCGTCGGCGCGCCAGCAGGCCGCGCCCTCCAGCGTGCCGTCCCCGGCGAAGGCCACCGCGTTCATCCCGCCCGCCACCGCGGGCACCGCCACCACCCGATGACCACGGGAGGCGACCGCGTCGCGGACGGTGACGGGGATGTCCTGCTCCATCTCGAGCTCCTGGCCCTGGGTCCACACTCGCGGCGCTTCCACCGCCTCCTGGAGCGTCATGCCGTGGTCGATGAGGTTGACCACCGCCTGGAACACGGAGGTGAAGATGCGCACGCCGCCCGGCAGGCCCAGCGCCCAGGCGGGCTTGCCCTCGCGGAACACCATGGTGGGCGCCATGCTGCTGGTCACGCGCTTGCCGGGCGCGATGGAGGCGGGCGTGCCGGGATGCGGGTCGAAGAGCGCCATGGTGTTGTTGAGCAGGATGCCGGTGCCCGGCACCGTGGCCTTGGACCCGAAGAGATTGTTGATGGTCTGGGTCATCGCGACCACGTTGCCATCGGCGTCCGCCGTGGTCACGTGAGTGGTGTGGGCGGAGGCGGAGGTTTCCCGCGCGGTGGCGGCGGCGCCCCCCGCAAAATCGCCCGCGCGATCGGGGCGGATTTCCGCGCCCCGGGCCGCCGCGTACTCCTTGGAGGTGAGACGCTCCACCGGGATGTCCACGAAGGCGGGATCGCCGGTGCAGGCATTGCGGTCCGCGAAGCCGATCTTGAGCACCTCGGCGATGAGGTGGAAATAGTTCGCGGTGCCGAAGCCCAGGCCGCGCGGGGCGAAGCCCTCGAGGATGTTCAGCATCTCGATGAGGTGGAGCCCGCCCGCGGTGGGCGGCGGGGCGCCGGCGATCTCGTATCCGCGGTAGCGGCCGACGATGGGCCGGCGCTCGATGGTCTGGTAGCGCGCGAGATCCTCCAGGGTGATGATGCCGCCGTCTCGGCGCATGTAGTCCGCCACCGCGGCGCCGAGGTCACCGCCATAGAGCACGCCCGGGCCCTTGGCCGCGATGAGGCGCAGCGTGGCCGCGTAGTCAGGCATGACCACGAGATCGCCAGGCTTGATGGGAGCCCCGCCGGGCAGGAAGGTACGCGCGGTTTCGGGGAAGCGCGCGAGGTCCGCGGCGGCTTCCGTGACCGCTTCCACCAGGTAGGGCGTGGCGCGGAAGCCGCGCTCGGCGTGGCGAATGGCGGGCTGCATCACCGTCTCGAGATCGAGCCGGCCGAAGCGCGACACCGCCTCCGCCCAGGCCTTGAGCGTGCCGGGCACGCCCACCGAGAGGAGGCCGATGAGATTCACGTCGCCTTCCGCCCGAAGATAGTCCGGCCAGGTGTCCGAGACGGGCCGGTACATGTCGGGCCGCGAGGCGGCGGGGGCCGTGGTGTAGTTGTCGATGACGAGATGGCGCCCGTCGGCGAGCCGCAGATGCGTCATCCCGGCGCCGAAGATCCCCACCATCATCGGCTCCACCACGGTGAGCGCGAAGAGCGCGGCGATGGCGGCGTCCACCGCATTGCCGCCCGCGGCGAGCATCTCCGCCCCCGCCGCGGAGCCCAGCGGGTGATTGGTCACCACCATGCCACGCGACGCGAATGCCGGCCTTTTCTCGGTCATGGGGCAAATCATAGCGGATCGCCCCGTGATACGCTCGCCCACATGACAGCGACCTGGACCTGGAATTCCGCCCTCACCGGCGTGGTGCCGCCGCTCATCTCCCCGCTCGGCGACGGCGGAGACGCCGATGCCGGGGCCATGGCCGCGCTGGTGGAGCACGTGGTGACCGGCGGCTGCACCGGCCTCTTCGTGCTCGGCGGCTGCGGCGAGGGGGCCTGGCTCACCTCCGCCCAGCGTGATGCCGTGGTGCGAGCGGCGGTGAAGGCGGCGGCCGGCCGCGTGCCCGTGCTCGCGGCGGTGATGCTACCCGCCACCGGGCCGGCCACGGAAGCGGCGCGGCGCGCGCGCGGCGAGGGCGCCGACGCGGTGGTGGTGGGCTCGCCCTACTACTTCGCCGTGGACGGCGGCGGGCACCGGCGTCACGTGGAGGCGGTGCTGGAGGCCGCCGGCCTGCCGGGCCTGCTCTACAATATTCCCCAGTGCACGCACGCGATTCTCGTCGCCGACACGGTGGCGGCCCTGGCGCGGGATGCCCGCGTCCTGGGAATGAAGGACTCGGCGGGAGATTTCGCCGCCTTCCAGCGCTACCTCGCGGTGAAGCGCGAGCGGCCGGACTTCCGCGTGCTCCAGGGCCAGGAGTCCTTGCTGGCCGCGAGCGTGCTCCACGGGGGCGACGGCGCCGTGCCCGGAGTGGCCAATATCGCCCCGCGGCTCTGCGTGGATCTGGTCCGCGCGGCCCACGCCAAGGACGCGGCGCGGGCCACTCAGCTCCAGGAGCGGGTGACGGAGCTGACGCGGGTGTACGAGCAGGGGAATCACTGGCTTCCCGCGCTCAAGGGCGCGTGCGCGCAGCTCGGGCTGGGCAATGGCCGCCCGGCGCCCCCGCTCGAGCCCGCAGGAGACGCTACGCGCGCCGCCATCGCCGGCATTCTCGCCCGCCTCAGCTAAACCGCCACCGAAGGCTCCTCCGAACAGCCGGCCATCGGCAACTAAACCGCGAGGTCCGACGACTGGAGCCGCTTCACCCCCGCCCCCTGCATGTCCGCCCAGGCCTTGCCGAGCGATCCGCCCACGTCGATGCCGCGGCAGGCGTCCTCGATCACGGCCGCCTCGAAGCCGGCCTTGCGCGCGTCCAGCGCCGACCACGCCACGCAGAAGTCGGTGGCGAGGCCGACGAAATAGCAGCGGGAGAGATTCCGCTCGCGGAGGTAGCCGGCGAGCCCGGTGGGCGTCTTGCCGTCCGCCTCCATGAAGGCCGAGTAGGAGTCCACGTCCTTGCGGTAGCCCTTGCGGATCACCAGCTCGGCGTGGGGGATCTTGAGCGCCGGGTGCAGGTTGGCGCCGTCGGTGCCCTGCACGCAGTGATCCGGCCAGAGCACCTGGGTGCCATAGGGCAGGCTGGTGGTCTCGAAGGGCTTCTTCCCCGCATGGCTCGACGCGAAGGACACGTGTCCCGGCGTGTGCCAGTCCTGGGTGAGCACCACGTGCTCGAAGCCGCCCGCGAGCTTGTTGATGAGGGGGACGATGGCATCACCGTCCTTCACCGCCAGGGACCCGCCCGGCGTGAAGCAGTTCTGCACGTCGATGACGAGGAGCACGTCCTGCGCGCCCGGCTTGATCTTGGCGCCTTGCGCGGCGGCGCGGCCGGCCCGGCCCGTCATCGCGGCCGCCGCGAGCCCGGCGGCGGCCATCCCGAGAAATGCCCGACGATCGTGACGCATGGTGATCCTCCTCTCGCTGCCTCGCATGGCGGCAGCGCGCCAAGTTGGCGAGAGTATAGCGCTAGCCGAGCTTGAGCAAACGCGGAACGACAAGCGTGACCCACGGCACGAGGATCACGATGAGGAGGCCGGCGCACATCATGTAGACGTACGGCATCATGTCGCGCGTGGCGCGATCCACCGGCACCCGCGCGATGCCGCAGGCGATGAAGAACCCGACGCCGATGGGCGGGAGGAAGAGTCCGATCCCGGTGGCGGCCACCACCACCGTCGAGTAGTGGATCACGTCGATGCCGAGGCGCTGCACTACCGGCATGAAGGTGGGCAGCAGGATGACCACCGCCGGCAAGCCTTCCAGCACCGCGCCCAGGATGATGAAGAGCACCGCGGTGAGGACGAGGAAGACGATATTGCCGCCCGGGACCGCGAGCATCAGCTTCAGCAGCGTCTGGGGGATCTGCTCCACCGCGAGGATCCACGCCACCACCGCCGCGGTGCCGAGGAGAAAGCACACCGTCGCCGTGACCACCGCGCTGCTGATGAAGATGCCCGGGAGGTCCTTCCACTTGATCTCGCGATACACGAAGACGCCCACGATGAAGGCATAGACCACCGCCAGCACCGCCGCTTCCGTCGGCGTGACGGCTCCGCCCAGGATGCCGCCGAAGATGATGACGGGCAGCCCCAGCGGGATCACTGCGTCCAGGAAGGCCTTCCAGATGGCCCGCAGCCCCGCGACCTCGCGCGCCTCGATGCCGCTGCGGCGGGCGTCGAACCAGATATAGACCATGATGGCCAGCGCGAGCACCACCGCGGGGAGGAAGCCGGCGGCGAACAGCGCCGCCACCGAGACGTTCGCCACCGAGCCGATCACGATCATGAGGATGCACGGCGGCACCAGGATGCCCATCGCGGAGGCGGCCGACACCACCGCCACCGCCTGCTCCGGCCGATAGCCCGCCCGGAGCATGGGCGGGATCATGGTGGAGCCGATGGCGGAGACGTCGGCGACGGTCGAGCCGGAGATACCGGAGAAGATGTACTCGGCCACCACCACCGCCATGGAGAGCCCGCCGCGGATCCAGCCCACCAGTACCTGCGCCAGGCGCACCAGGCGCACCGCGATGCCGCCGGTCTCCATGAGCGCGCCGGCGAGGATGAAGAGGGGGATGGCGAGGAGCACGAAGGAGTCCACGCCCTCGAAGGTCTGCTTGACGATCACCGTATAGGGATAGGCCCCCGACCACCAGAGGCCGGCGAAACCGGAGAGCCCGATGACGAAGGCCACCGGCACGCCCAGCAACAGGAGCGTGATGAAGGCGAGGGCGACGAGGACGACCATCTCAGTGGCCCCCCGCCTCGAGGGCGGGCCGGCCCCGGAAGGCGCGCCACAGATGCGGCAGGCTATAGAGAATGATGAGCGCGCCCCCCACGGGCACGGACGCGTAGACGTATCGCTTGGACAGCCCCATCACCGGCGTCTGCTGGAACTGGCCGAGCTCCACCAGCTTCCAGCCCTGCTCGATGAGGATCCAGCCGAAGCCCATCATGGCCAGGATGCCGAGGATGGTCGCCAGGCGCCGGAGCCCGGCCGGGAAGCGGTCGATCACGAGATGGAGGCGGAAGTGGGCGGCGCGCTTCACGCCCACCGCCGCCCCCAGGAACACGATCCACACGAAGAGGAGCCGCGCGATCTCGTCGTACCACGTGAACGTGCGGCCCATCACGTAGCGCGAGAAAACGCCCAGGAACACGTCCGCGCAGAGCAGCACCATCATGACGAGGAGGATGCCCTCGACGGTATTGTCGAGCGCGCGACGAATCACCGAGCGGCTACGATGCTATTTGCCGGCGGCAGCGATGGCCGCGTTCAGGCGCCCCATGAACTCCTTGCCGACCTTGGACTCGACGCTGTCGTAGACCGGCTTCATGAGCGCCTGGAACTGCTTGATGTCCTTCACCTCGTTGATCTGGGTCCCCGCCTTCTTCATGATGTCGAAGTCCGCCTTCTCACGCTCGACCTCGATCTTCCGATTGGCGTCGCACGCCGCCTTCATCGATTCGTCCACCGCCTTCTGAAGATCCGGCGGCAGGGCCTGGTACTTCTTGAGGTTGGCGAACCAGGCGATGGGCGGATAGGAGTGCCGGGTGAGCGAGTAGAACTTGGTCACCTCCTGAAACTTGTCCGCGGTGACGGTGAAGGAGGGCAGCTCCATCCCGTCGATGGTGCCCTGCTTCATGGCGAGGTAGACCTCGACGTAGGGCATGGGGACGGGGTTGGCGCCCAGCGCCTTCATGAGCGCGATGTAGGTGGGCGACTCCTGCACGCGGATGGTCTGGCCCTTCATGTCCTCCGGCGTGAAGATCGCGCGCTTGTTGGACATCATGTTGCGGAAGCCCCAGCCGCCGCCGAAGCAGAAGGCGCGGAGCCCCTTGGCCTCCATCTTCTTGAGCAGCTCCTGGCCGAGCGGGCCATCCATGACCTTCCAGACCTGCTCGCGGCTCGACCAGAGGAAGGGAAGGTCGAGCGCCTGGTAGAGGGGCTCGAACATGCCACCGATGGGCGCGGAGCCGATGGGGACGATGTCGATGGTGCCGAGCTGGGCGCCTTCCAGATGCGCGGCCTCGCCCTTGGCGATGGAGTTGCCGAGATGGAGCTCGATCTTCATCCGGCCCTTGGACTTCTCCTGGAGCGTCTTGTCGAGGACGGCCGCGGCCAGGTTGATCGGGCTATCGGGACCGGTGGGGGTGCCCATCTTCCAGACCATTGGCGCGGCGGGCGTCGTCTGCGCGGCAACGGGCGCCACGGCGACGAGGAGGGCCAGGCCGAGACACAGCACGAGGGCGAGCAGTCGCGTCATCGCGGGTTCTCCTTCGGCTGAACCGGTTCGGATAGAGGAAGCGCGGACCATGGGCGTAGGCCACCCTGGTAACACGGGGCCTCGAGACGGTCAAGGCGCATGCGGGGTGGACCCGGACTGCGATACCCTCGGGCGCGGGAGGGCCCGACATGGCTCGGATCGCGATGGGGCTGGCGGCGGCGCTGCTGGTGGTGGGGTGCATGCATCCGAAGTCCGACGTGCCCTACGTGTGGACGCCGGATGACGTCGCCGTCCAGATGCTCCGGCTCGCCGAGGTGGGTCCGGCGGACAATGTCTGGGACCTGGGCTCCGGCGACGGCCGCATCGTGCTCCTGGCCGCCCGCCAGTTCGGCGCGCGGGGCATGGGGATCGAGATCGAGCCCCGGCTGGTGAAAGAGAGCCGCGAGACGGCCCGGAAGCTGAAGGTGGACGACCGCGTGGAATTTCTCCAGAAGAGCTTCTTCGACGTGGACGTCAGCCCGGCCACGGTGGTGACGCTCTACCTGGGCCAGGAGCTCAACCTGCGCCTGCGCCCGAAGCTCCGGAACGAGCTGCGCAAGGGCTCGCGCATCGTGTCGAACGAGTTCGACATGGGCGACTGGGTGCCCGACAAGACGGTGATCGTCCGCAGCCGCGAGCGCAACTACCGGCTGATGCTGTGGACGGTGCGCTGAGGCGTCGCCTCGCCGCGCTCCTCGCCGCGGCCCTTCTCGGCACGGCCTGCGGTGGCGCCGGGGGCCCGCCGGCGGGAATGCCCGCCGGAGCCAGGGACGCGGCGCCCCCGGCCCCCTCCGCCCGCCCCGAGGACGCCTCGGCGCCGGGCGACGTCGTCCCCGAGCCCGCGACCCTCCACTCTCTCGCCGTGCGCTGGCCCGTGCGCGGCGACGCCAATGCCAATGCCTCCGTCGCCGTCGAGTATCGCCCGGCGGGTGAGACGCGCTGGCGCGCGGGTTACCCGCTCTTCCGCCCGCACCCCGAGCGGCAGTCCCCGGAGCTGCGCGTGCCCGGCGGCTGGCTCTTCACGGGAAGCATCGTGGACCTCACGCCGGACACCGAGTACGAGGTGCGGCTCGCCCTCCGCGACCCAGACGGCGGCGACGCGGAGCGCCTCCTGCGCCTGCGCACGGCCGCCGAGCCGCGGGAGCCGCCGGGAATGCGCGTCCGGCACGTGGTGCCCGGCGAGGGCGGCGGCTCCGGGTCGGAGAGCGAGCCGTTCCGGGGGCTCGCCGCGGCGGAGGCCCAGGCGGCTCCCGGCGATCTCTTCCTGCTCCACGCCGGCGTCTATCGCGCCGCGCCCTGGCGGGTCCAGCGGCAGGGCGCGCGGGGGCGGCCCATCATCTACCGGGGCGCGGGCGACGGCGCCGCCATTCTCGACGGAGGGGGCGGTGAGCGCGTGGTGAGCGCGCAGGGGGTGCGCCATGTCTGGCTGGAGGACGTCACTCTCCGGGGCGCGCTCTATCTCTACGTGGGGCACTCGGGCAGCGACCTCGTGGTGCGGCGCGTCCGCTTCGAGGTGACGCGGGTCGGGTTCGAGGCGATCAATGGCGGGTACACGGTGTCGCGCGGCTTCTTCATCACCGACAGTGTGTTCACGGGGCCGTCGACGTGGCCGCGCTCCGCCGGCCTCGAGTCCGTCAATGCCATCTCGGTCTCGGGCGCCGGGCACGAGATCGCGTGGAACCATATCCGCGGGGTGGCGGACGGGGTCCACGGCACCGGGCACGGGCGGCTGTCCGCGAGCGACTTCCACCACAACGACATCGAGCAATGTACCGACGACGGCATCGAGGCCGACTACAGCGACACCAATGTGCGCGTCTTCCGGAATCGCATCACCAACTGCTTCAGCGGGGTGAGCGCCCAGCCGGTGAACGGGGGCCCGCTCTATGTCTTCCGCAATGCCGTCCTCAACGTCGAGTACTCGCCCTTCAAGCTGCACAACGACACCGGCGGGGTGCTCCTCTTCCACAACACGTCGGTGGGAGCGGGCCCGCCCTTCCTCGTCGATCCCGCCGGCGAGACGGTGAACGACGTGGTCACCCGCAACAATCTCTTCGTGGGGACCACCGGGCCGGCGCTCTGGTCGACGGGGAGGATGATCCGCTGCGATTTCGACCGCGACGGCTATGCGTGGGAGACGGGCCCCTTCGCGCTGTGGAATGGCCGGACCTATGCCACGGCGGAGGCGGCGCGCGCGTCGGGCTTGCTCTACCGGAGCCTCGGCGCGGTCCGAGTGGCGGCACCCCGACTCTTCGCGAGCGGGCTGCGCCCGCCCCGGGATTTTCGCGTCGCGCTCCCGCGCGAGGCCAATGACCTTCGGCTGACGCCGGGCGCGCCCGCGGCCGCGCGCGGTGTGGCCCTGCCGAACTTCTCCGACGGGTTTGCGGGGGCGGCGCCGGATCTCGGCTGCTGCGAGGGGGGGGCGCCGCTGCCTCGCTACGGGCCGAGACGCTAGCTCTGCGGCGTCACGGCTTCTGGGCGGGCCCGCGCGGATCGCCCACTTCGAGGACCTTGCGGCTCTGCTCTTCGCGATAGCGGACGAGCGCCTGGCGCAGGCGAGCGTCCTTGCCGGCGAGGATGGCCACCGCGAAGAGCGCCGCGTTCACCGCGCCCGCCCGGCCGATGGCGAAGGTCGCGACGGGGATGCCGGCGGGCATCTGCACGGTGGACAGGAGGGAGTCCATGCCCTTGAGCGCGGCCGACTCCATCGGCACGCCCAGTACCGGCAGCGTGGTCTTGGCCGCGGTGACGCCGGCCAGGTGGGCGGCGCCGCCGGCGGCGGCGATGATGACGGCCAGCCCGCGCGCCTCCGCGGTGGACGCCCACTCGAGCAGCGCGTCGGGCGTGCGGTGCGCGGACAGCACCCGGACCTCGCAGGGCACCGCGAAAGACTCGAGAGTCTCCGACGCGTGCGCCATCGTCTCCCAGTCCGAGCGCGAGCCCATCACGACGCCGACCAGTGGCTGCATGGGGAGGAATTGTAGCAGGGCCGGCCCCGAGTTGGCTGTGTTATACTCCCGTCGATTTTTCAATTCCTGCGGAGGTTTGCGTGAGCGGATATCTGCCCGTTGTCATCTACCTGGCCCTCATCATCGCCTTCGGCGTGGTATCGCTCGGCATGGCCATGATCCTTCGGCCCTCCCGGCCCTATGCGACCAAGCTCGACAACTACGAGTGCGGCGCGGAGACCATCGGGCAGGCATGGGTGCAGTTCCCGGTGGGCTTCTACCTCGTGGCGCTGATCTTCATCGTCTTCGACGCGCTCGCGGTGTTCCTCTTCCCGTGGGCGATCTCGCTCCGCGGGCTCGGGCTCCCCGCCGTCGGCGCCATGGCGATCTTCCTCGGCTTCCTCTCGCTCGGCTGGCTCTATGCGCTCAGGGAGGGCATCCTGGAGTGGAAGTGAAGGGACCCGTCCCGCAGATTCCCCCCGCGGTGTGGACCGAGTTCAAGGACCTTCAGGAGTGGGAGAAGCATCGGCAGCAGCGCCCCGAGGGTGACAAGCACTCGGCCCTCTTCGAGGCGGTGACCGACGGCATCTACAACTTCCCCGGCGGCTTCGTGGTGACCTCGCTGGCCGACGGCTTTCTCAACTGGGCGCGCAAGTCCTCGGTATGGCCGGTGACCTTCGGGCTGGCCTGCTGCGCCATCGAGATGATGGCGACCTTCGCCTCGCGCTTCGACGTGGAGCGACTGGGGATGGTGCCGTGGGCCTCGCCGCGCCACTCCGATCTCATGATCGTGTCGGGCACGGTGACCATCAAGATGGCGCCCATGCTCAAGCGCATCTACGACCAGATGCCCGATCCCAAGTGGGTGGTCTCCATGGGCTCGTGCGCCAACTCGGGTGGGCCCTTCCGGCACGGCTATCACGTGGTGAAGGGCGTGGATCGTGTGGTGCCGGTGGACGTCTACGTGCCGGGCTGCCCGCCGCCGCCGGAGTCCCTGCTCAACGGGCTGCTGATCCTCCAGGACCAGATCTCGCACTTCCGCCAGTCGGGGAAGCGCCCCGCGCCGTCGGCGAAGATCGACTGAGCCGTGACACCCGATCAGGCCCGCGCAGTGATCCAGGAGAAGCTCGGCGTGGCGGCGACCGGCGAGGGCGCCGCGCTCGCGGTGACGGTGCCCGCCGCGCAGTGGCTCACCGCCGCCCGCCTGGCCCGCGAGGCCCTGGGCTGTGTCTACTTCAACTTCTCCACCGCGGTGGACTGGAAGGACGAGGGCCTCGAGGTGCTGGCGCGCGTGGAAAACCTCGACGCGCCCTTCGCGCTCACTCTCCGTACCCGGCTCGGGGCCGGCGTCACCGCGTGCGCGTCCCTCACCTCCGTCTGGCGCGGCGCCGACTGGATGGAGCGCGAGTGCTACGACATGTTCGGTATCCGCTTCGAGGGCCATCCGGACCTGCGGCGGATTCTCCTTCCCCAGGACTGGGAGGGACATCCGCTGCTGAAGTCCTACGCGGTCGACACCCCACATCCGCCGTACCGGTGAGGGAGGCAAGGCCATGATCCACGAGCTCCGGACCTATACGATGCCGCCGGGCGCCCAGGCGAAGTATCTCCAGCTCTCCGGCGAGGTCGGCCGCAAGATCCGCGGCGACCGCTTCGGCAAGCAGGAGGGCTTCTGGTTCACCGAGTTCGGCACCCTGAACCAGCTCGTGCACCTCTGGAGCTTCGCCGACCTCAACGAGCGGGAGCGGCTGCGGGGCCTGCTCGCCCAGGACGAGGCGTGGAACAAGGAGTACATTCCGCAGATCCGACCCCTGCTGCTGGCGCAGGAGAACAAGATCATGTCGCCGGTGCTGCCGCTCAACCCCCCGCCCGATCCCGGCTGGGTCTACGAGCTGCGCTGGTACCGCACCCACGTGGGCCGGTCGAAGGAGTGGCTCGATCACTTCAAGGCGGTGATGCCCACGCGGGAGAAGCACATGCACCGCGTCGGCCTCTGGCAGACCGACATCGCCCAGCTCAACGAGGTCGTGCACATGTGGGCCTTCCGCGACCTCAAGGAGCGGGCGGAGGCGCGGGGGCGCCTGGCCAAGGAGCCGGCCTGGCAGGACTTCCTCGCCAAGTCCATCTCCTGCCTCGCGCACATGCAGGCCATCATCCTCATGCCCGCCCCATTTTCCGCCATGCGCTAGTCCTGACATGACCGACCCCGAAGCGCGCAAAGTCATCGAGATGGGCTACGGCGGCAGCGAGCGGCTGACCATGAACATGGGGCCGCAGCATCCGTCCGCCCACGGAGTCTTTCGCGCCATCCTCACGCTGGAAGGCGAGACGGTGGCGGCGGTGGACGCGGTGATCGGCTATCTCCACCGCTGCCACGAAAAGCTCTCGGAGACGCTCACCTACACCCAGTATCCGTCCATCGCGTCCAAGACCGACTACGTGGCGGCGATGACCAGCGAGCTGGCCTACGTGCGCGCGGCGGAGATCATCGGCAAGTTCGAGGTGCCCAAGCGCGCCCAGTATCTCCGCGTGCTGGTGGCGGAGCTGCAGCGCGTGGCCTCGCACTGCCTGTGGCTGGGCACGTGGTGCCTGGACATGGGCGGCGCCCTCGGCGGCGGCGCCACCGTGTTCCTCTACTGCATCCGGGAACGCGAGGCGGTGCTGGACCTCTTCGAGTCGCTGGTGGGCGCGCGCCTCCTCTACGGCTTCCACCAGGTCGGCGGCACCCGCTACGATCTCCCGCCGGGGTGGACGCAGAAGTGCCGCGAGACGGTGGCCCACATCGAGAAGCGGGTGGACGAGTACGAGGACATGCTCGAGGGCAATCCCTTCTTCCTCGCGCGCACCCAGGGGGTGGGGGTGATCTCGCGCACGCTCGCGCAGGAGGTCGGCATCTCCGGCCCCCTCATCCGCGGCTCCGGGGTCAACTACGACATCCGCCGGATGGAGCCCTACTCCTCGTACGAAGATTTCGATTTCAAGGTGCCGGTGGAGACCGCGGGCGACTGCTACGCGCGCTACCGGGTGCGGATGCAGGAGTTCCGCGAGTCCCTCAAGATCGCCCGCCAGGTGCTGGACGGCCTGCCCGAAGGCCCCATCTCCTCGCGGCCGGGGGTGAAGTCGGTGGGGCAGGTGCGCGTGCCCAAGGGCGAGGGCTATGCGCGGGTGGAGGGCGCGCGGGGCGAGGTGGGCTGCTATCTCGTCACCGACGGCAGCGCCAAGCCCTATCGCATGAAGTGGCGCGGCGCCTCCTTCTCCAACCTCTCCGTGCTCCCCCACATCATTCCCGGCCACAAGGTCGCCGACGTGGTGGCGATCATGGGCTCGGTGGACCCGGTTTTCGGAGAAGTCGACCGCTAGCCCCATGCCTGAACTTCCCGCTCCGGTTTATTACTTCATCGTGGCCTTCACCGTGCTCAACGCGGTGATCGGCATGGTCACCTACGTGACGCTGCTCGAGCGCAAGTTCGCGGCGCGGATGCAGTCGCGCATCGGCCCCTATCGGGTGGGCCCGCACGGGCTGCTCCAGCCCATTGCCGACGCGCTGAAGCTGATGATGAAGGAGGACGTGGTCCCGACCCTGGCCGATCGCGGGGTCTACAACCTCGCCCCCATCGTCTTCCTCATTCCCTGCATGCTGATCTTCGCCACCATTCCCTTCGCGCCCGGCCTGGGAGTGGCCGACCTCAATATCGGCATCCTCTTCTTCCTCGCCGTCTCCGCGATGGAGATCGTGGGCCTCTTCATGGCGGGCTGGGGCTCGAACAACAAGTACGCGCTGCTCTCCGCCATGCGGGCGGTGAACCAGATCATCTCTTACGACCTGCCCTTCATCTTCGTGGCCCTCATCCCGGTGCTTCTCACCGGCTCCCTCCGCCTGGGCGACATCGCCGCCGCGCAGTCCGGCCTCCTGGGCGCCTTCATCTTCTATCCGATCATCGGCCAGCTCGCCTTCATCGCCTATATCGTCACCACCCTCGCCGCCGAGAATCGCGTGCCCTTCGACATCCTGGAAGCGGAGTCGGAGCTGGTGGCCGGCTTCCGCGTCGAGTACTCGGGCATGAAGTTCGCCCTCATCCAGCTCGGCGAGTACGCGCACATGATCGCCACCTCCTTCCTGGGCGCGCTGCTCTTCCTGGGCGCCTGGTCCGGCCCGGGGCCGGCGTGGCTGGGCCCGCTCTGGTTCCTCCTCAAGGCCATGGGCATCTTCCTGCTCGTGACCTGGGTGCGGTGGAGCTTCGTCCGCATCCGCGTGGACCAGATCCTCCAGATCTCGTGGAAGATCATGATGCCGGCCACGCTCCTCTTGCTGATGGCGACGGCGCTGTGGGTGGCGTGGAGGAGCGGCGGTGGCGCCTGACGCGGCTCCGCGCGGGTTCCTGGGCGAGGTCGGCAACCTCTGCCGCGCGGTGTTCCTCGCCATGCGCAGCACCTTCATCAACTTCCTCCGGAAGCCGGTGACGGTGCATTACCCCACCGTGACCCGCGACTATCCGGACCGCTTTCGCGGCGTGCTCGCCCTCACCTATGACCCGCAGACCGGCGAGGAGAACTGCATCGGCTGCCGGCTCTGCGAGTACATCTGCCCGCCCCAGGTGATCAAGGTGGAGATGCTCAAGGCGGAGAAGCGCAACTTCGCCAAGACCTTCACCCTGGAGCTCTACGCCTGCGAGTTCTGCGAGCTTTGCGTGCAGGTCTGCCCCACCGACGCCATCATCATGATGAAGTCGTTCGACGTGGCCACCGCGGACCGGCGCGAGCTCCTCTTCGACAAGGACCGCCTTCACGCGGTGGGCCAGCAGTTCGACCCCTCCTGGGCCACCGGCAATCTCCTGCGCGACATGCAGTCGCCGCCCAAGCCGGCCAAGACCGCGGAGCCGGCGCCCGGCAAGGCCGCGGGGACCGCGGAGTGAGCCTGGAGACGATAGCCTTCGGGGGTCTGGCGGTGGTGCTGGTGGCCTCGGCGCTGGCGGTGGTCCTCACGAAGAATCTCTTTCACTCGGTGCTCTGGCTCGCTCTCACGCTGACCGGCACCGCGGGGATCTTCCTCACTCTCGACGCGGAGTTCCTCGCCGCCGTCCAGCTCCTCCTCTATGCGGGCGGGGTGGTGACCATCGTGGTCTTCGCCATCGTGGTGACCGAGCGGCTGGTGGGCGACCGCATCACCCAGACCAGCCGCCAGATCTTCAGCGGGCTCATCATCGCGGGGGCGGTGCTGGTGGGGCTCCTCACCTTCATCCTCCGGGCGCCGCTGTCGCGCCCGCGCCCGCCCCTCGGCGGCGACCTCACCCGCGCCATCGGAGACGCGGTGCTGACGCGCTTCGTGCTCTCCTTCGAGCTGCTGGGGCTGTTCTTCTTCGCCGCGCTCCTCGGCGCGCTGTACTTCGCGCGCCCGGACGACTAGCGTCGTGCCCGCCTCCGTCTCCCTCCAGGGCTATCTCGTCCTCGCCGCGGTGCTGTTCGCGGTGGGGCTCTTCGGCGTGGTCACGCGCCGGAACACCATCGGCATCCTGCTCGGCATCGAGCTCATGCTCAATGCCGTCAACATCAACCTGGTCGCCTTCGCCCGCTTCAACGGCGACGCGGTGGGCATGGTGTTCACGGTGTTCACCATCTCCATCACGGTGGCGGAGGTGGCGCTGGGTCTGGCCCTGGTGATCCTCATCTTCCGGGTGCGGCGCACCGCCATCGCCGACCACCTCGACCTCCTCAGGGGATGACGCCCGCGCCATGACCGATCCCGGCCCCCTGGTCACCCTCGCGCTGCTCCTGCCCGCGGCGACCTTTCTCCTGCTCGCCATCGCCTATCCGCTCCGGCGCGCCGGGCGGGCGGCGGGAATCGTGTCCGTGGCGGGCGCCGCGGTGGCGCTGGCCGCCGCGCTCCGGGCCTGGCAGCTCCAGAGCGCGGAGGGCTTCACGCGCATCGCCATCGAGTGGATCCCGCAGGAGTCGGGGCCGCTGGCCACGGTGGGCGTGCTCGCCGACGCGGACTCCACCCTGATGCTGGTGCTGGTGGCGCTGGTGTCCTTCCTCGTCCAGCTCTACTCGCTGGGCTATCTCGACACCGAGGCGCCCGCCTCCCTCGGCCGCTACTACGTCTATCAGTCGCTCTTCGCCTTTTCCATGATGGGCCTGGTGCTGGCGCCCGGCTTCGTCCAGCTCTTCATCTGCTGGGAGCTGGTGGGCCTGTGCTCCTATCTCCTCATCGGCTACTGGTACGAGCGCCCGGCGGCGGCGCGCGCGGCGGTGAAGGCGTTCTGGACTACCAAGGCCGGCGACGTGGGGCTGCTCGTCGGCATCGTGCTCCTGTGGTTCCGCGCCGGCACCTTCGATTTCCTGCAGCTCTACGACCTCGCGCGCGGCGGCCAGATCCCCCTCGCGGGACTGGGCCTCGTGACCTTCTGTATCTACCTCGGAGCCATGGGCAAGTCGGCCCAGTTCCCGCTGCACGTGTGGCTGCCCGACGCCATGGAGGGCCCGACGCCCGTCTCCGCCCTCATCCACGCCGCCACCATGGTCACCGCCGGGGTCTACCTGCTCAAGCGCACGAACTGGCTCTTCGCGCTCACGCCCGACGTGCTGGTCCTGGTGGGCTGGATCGGCGCCTTCACCGCCCTCTTCGCGGCGGTGCTGGCCTGCGTGCAGTCGGACATCAAGCGCGTGCTCGCCTACTCCACCGTGTCCCAGCTCGGCTACATGATGGCGGCGATGGGAGCCGGATTCGCGGCCGCGGGCTTCCTGCACCTCCTCACCCACGGCATCTTCAAGGCGCTCCTCTTCCTGGGCGCCGGCGCGGTGATCCATGCGGTGGGCAGCAACGATATCTACCGCATGGGCGGCCTGCGCCGGTACATGCCGCAGACCACCGTCGTCTTCCTCGTGGGCACGCTGTCGCTGGCCGGCATTCCCCTTTTCGGCGGCTTCTTCTCCAAGGAAGAGATCCTGGGCGCGGTGTGGAGCGGCGGTCTCGCGGTGCCGTTCTGGATGCTGGTGACGGCGGCCTTCCTCACCGCGTTCTACATGTTCCGCGTGGTGTTCATCGCCTTCTTCGGCGCCCCCGCGGCGCCGGCGCCGCTCGCGCACGGAGGGCACGGCGGGCCCGACGTCCACGGCGGCGGCCATCTCCACGACGCGCCCGCCGTGATGACGGGGCCCCTCTGGCTGCTGGCGGTGCTCTCGGTGGGGATCGGCGTGTACTTCACCGTGCATCACGGCGAGCCGGAGTTCATCGCGCCGGGCTGGCTCACGCCCCTGGCGGTGGCGGTGGCGGTGGCCGGCATCGCGCTCGCCTGGCTGACCTACTCGCGCCGCGTGATCAGCGCGGATCTTCTCGCGACGATCTTCGCCCCCCTCCGCCGCGCCGCCCTCGCCGGCTTCTGGCTCGACGACCTCTTCGAAGGCGTCTATCGCCTGGCCCTCCTCGGCTTGGCGCGCCTGGTGGGCTGGGTGGACCGTTATCTCGTGGACGGGGTGGTGAACGTCTTTTCCGCGTGGACGCTCGCCTGGGGCGACCGTCTCCGCCGCATGCAGACCGGTCTCGCGCAGGACTACGTGTACGGGCTCGCGGTGGGGCTTCTCCTCCTCCTCATCTGGGTCCAGTGGCCGCGATGAGCCCGGTTCCCGTTCCCATCCTGTCCCTCATCACGTGGATGCCCTTCCTGGGGGCCGTCCTCATCATGTTCGCGGCGCGGCACAACCCCCTGCTGGTGCGGCTGATCGCGGTGGTGACCACCGGGACCTCCCTTCTGCTCTCGCTGCGCATCTTCTGGCTTTACGACCGCGAGGCGGCCGGCTACCAGTTCTACGAGGAGCTTTCCCTCGTTCCCCCGCTGGGCATCTCGTATCAGGTGGGCGTGGACGGCATGAGCCTCCTGATGGTGCTGCTCACCTCCATCATCATCTTCGCCGGCGTGTGGGCGTCATGGACGGTGAAGGAGCGGAGCCAGGAGTTCTACGCCTTGCTCCTCCTGCTGGTGACCGGCGTCTACGGCGTCTTCGTCTCCCTCGATCTCTTCGTGCTCTTCCTCTTCTACGAGATCGCGGTGCTGCCGATGTACCTCCTCATCGGCATCTGGGGCTCCTCCGGCGAGGTGCGGCCGCAGGGCATCTTCGGCTGGGCGTTCCGGCGCACCGGCGTGGGCACCAAGGAATACGCGGCGATGAAGCTGACCCTGTATCTCCTCTTCGGGTCCGCCTTCATCCTGGTCGGCATCCTCGCCTTGTACGTGGCCGCGGGCTCGTCGTCGTTCTCGCTCCTCGAGCTGGAGCAGGTGAAGTTCGAGCGGGGCATCCAGAGCTGGGTGTTCCTCGCCTTCTACGTGGGCTTCGGCATCCTGGCCGGCATCTGGCCCCTGCATACCTGGTCCCCGGACGGTCACGCCTCGGCGCCCACCGCGGTGTCGATGCTCCACGCGGGGGTGCTCATGAAGCTGGGTGCCTATGGCGTGGTCCGGCTCGGCATGGGCCTCCTGCCCGACGGCACGCACCAGTGGATGTGGCTGGTGGGCCTCATCGCCTGCATCAACATCGTCTACGGCGCGCTCTCGGCCATGGCGCAGGTGGATCTCAAGTACGTCATCGCCTACTCGTCGGTGTCCCACATGGGCGTGGTGATGCTGGGCGCGGCCACGCTCACCGAGAGCGGCCTCAACGGCTCGGTGTTCCAGATGTTCGCCCACGGGCTCATGACCGGCCTCTTCTTCGCGCTGGTGGGTCTCGTCTACGAGAAGTCGCACTCGCGCGCCATCTTCACCATGGGCGGCTTCGGCAAGATGATGCCCGGCATCGCCACCGCCTTCACCATCGGCGGTCTCTCCTCGCTGGGCTTGCCCGCCACCGCCGGCTTCGTGGCGGAGTTCCTCACCTTCCTCGGCGCCTGGCAGTCGCGGCACTCGTGGTGGCTGTTCCCTGCCGTGCTCGGCGCCTTCCTGACCTCGATCTACGTCCTGCGCGTGGCCAAGCAGATCTTCTGGGGTCCGCCGTCCAAGGATCCTCATTTCCAGCACCTGCCCGACGCCCAGGGCCCGGAATGGGTGGCCCTCATCCTCCTGGTCGGCGTGCTGGTGCTCTTCGGCGTGGCCCCGGGCATCGCCATCGACCCGGTGGACACGGCCACCGTGCCGCTGCTGGTGCGCCTGGGCGTGCTGCCATGAGCGCGCTCGGCCTCGAGCTGGGCGTTCTCGCGCTGATGCTCCTCATCTTCTGCGGCGGGCTCTTCGGACGGCGCGACGATACGCGGCGCGTGGGCGTGATCGCGGGGCTGGGGCTGGTGGTTCTGCTCGGGGTCGCGCTGAGGATGGAGCCGGGCGCCCGCTGGCTCGGGGAGGGCTTCGTCCAGGACGAGCTGGCGCTCTTCGCCAAGCGGCTCTTCCTGCTGGCCACCGTGCTGGGCGTGCTCGGCTCGCTGACCTTGAGGGCGCCGGTCTTCGCGCGGCGGGCCACCGAGTACTACCTGCTCATGCTCTCGTCGCTGCTTGGCATGCTGATGCTGGCCTCGGCGCGCGATCTCATCCTGCTGTTCGTGGCCTTCGAGCTGATGTCCATCCCGCTCTACGTGCTGGCCGGATTCCAGAAGGGCGAGGAGATGGCGGTGGAGGCCGCGCTCAAGTTCTTCCTGGTGGGGACGGTGTCGTCCGCGCTCATCGCCTACGGGCTGTCCTTCGTGTACGGCATCTCCCGCACCACCGCCCTTCCCGGCGTGGCCTCGGCGCTGTCGGCGGGGTCGCCGCTGCTGGTCCTCGGTCTCGCCCTCACCCTCGCCGGCCTCGGATTCAAGATCGCCGCCTTCCCGTTCCACATGTGGGTGCCCGACACGTACGAGGCCGCCAATGCGCCCTTCGTGGCGTGGCTCTCGGTGGCGCCGAAGGCGGCCGGCTTCATCGTGATCTTCCGCCTCTACCTGGAGGGGGTGGGGGACCGCGCGGTGCTGTGGGTGCCGGTCGCCAGCGGGCTCGCCGCCCTCACCATCCTGGCCGGCAACCTCATGGCCATCCCCCAGCAGAACGTCAAGCGTCTGCTGGCCTATTCCGGCATCGCGCATATCGGCTACATGCTCATCGGCTTCGCCGCGGTCTCCGCCAATGGCGTGGCCATGATGCTCTTCTATCTCGTGGCCTACCTCTTCGGGAACATGGGCGCCTTCCTGGTGGTGGAGGCGGTATCGCAGTCGGAAGGCTCCGATCGGATCGACGCCTACAAGGGGCTCGCCCAGCGCTCGCCCGTGCTGGCGCTGGCCATGCTGCTCTTTCTCCTCTCCCTGGGCGGCATTCCGTTCGTGGCCGGCTTCTGGGCGAAGCTCTATGTCTTCTGGGCCGCCGCCGACAAGGGACTCTACTGGCTGGTGCTCCTGGGCGCGATTCTCACCGTGGTGGCGCTCTTCTATTACCTCTTGGTGGCCAAGAGGATGTACATCGACGCGCCGGAGCGTCCGGGGCCCATCCCGGTCTCGCCGCTGCTGGCCCTGGCCATCCTCATCTGCAGCCTGGGCGTGGTCGTCATGGGTATCTATCCCAGGCCCTTCGTTCTCAGCGCGCTTCGCGTCGCCGCCACGTTATTCTAGGAGGCATGGCGAAGCTGGCGCGTCTCACCGCGTGCGCGCTCGCGTGCGGTCTCCTGGTGACGACGTCCGTCGCCGCGCAGCCCGAAACCCGGCGCTTCCCCCTCGCGGATCCCAAGCAGGTGGACGCGGGCACCTTCTTCGCGGAGCACGCCGCTCTGCTGGCCTCGAATCCTTCGTGGGAGACGGAGGAGATGCGCGCGATGGGCGGCCCCGAGCAGCGCGCCGCGCTGGCCGACGTGGCGGGCCGCCTGCCCGATGACTTGCTGGCCCGCGAGCTCATCCGCGCCCTGGATGCGGTCCGGAGCGCGGAGCTCACGATCCGGGTGCTGCGCGGGCTCTTCCCCGACGAGCCGGCGTTCCTCGCCCAGGTCGACGCCGCCCAGCACATGGTGAACCTGCCCGACGGCTCCGTGCGGCGGTTGCCGCTGGTACAGGCCTGGCGGCTGCAGCGCGGCCTCGCGCGAATGTCCGCGCGCTCGCTGGCGATGCGAGGGGCGGCGCCGACGCTGACGGGGACCTATGCCGGCAAGGTCGAGGGGACGGAGTGCCCGGTCGAGTCCGGCCCCGTCGAGCTGGTCCAGCGTGGGCGCGCGGTGGAGCTGGTGCGCGATAACCGCCTGCTCTTCTCGGTCGCGCTGGGCACGGGCGAGCTGGCCGCGCTCGCCACCGAGCAACGCTACGCCACCGTCACCCGCGGGGCCGAGGGCGCCCAGATCGATGCCCCCGACCGGGCGTCCGAGGTCTACGTGGCCCCGCTGGGCTCTCCCGATCTGGTGCTGGCCGGCAGCAAGTTCATGGCCTGCACGGTCACCCTGACCGGCAAGCGCTGATCGAAGGTCTCCTCAGGCGACGCCGCGCAGGAAGTCGAGGAGCGCGGCATTGACCTCCGCGGGCCGCTCTTGCTGGGTCCAGTGCCCGCACCCGGGGAGGAGGAGGGTCTGCTGTAGCCCGGGGACGGATTCGCGCAGCCGCGGAAGGTCATTGCGCCGCCGCGCGATAACGGGATCCCGCTCGCCCGCCACGAAGAGCGCGGGCACGGTTATGCGAGCGCCCTGCCAGGGGGCCATCAGCTCCCAGGTCCGGTCGAGATTGCGATACCAGTTGAGCCCGCCCCGGAAGCCCGTACGCGTGAACTCCGCGGTGTAGAAGTCCACGTCCTCCTCGCGAAGCCAGGGTGGAAGACGCGGCGGCGCCGGCATGTCCCCGAGAAAGGTCGAGCCCTGCGGCCGCGGCACGCGCCAGGCCGCGGCGTCGCCCGCATCGCCCGAGATGCCGTAGAGCACGCGCGAGATGGTGTCGCGCACGTCGCGCTCCAGCTCGGCTTCCGCCACGCCCGGCGCCTGGAAGTAGAGCATGTACATGAAGTGCGCGCCGGCGGCGCGGGCCAGGCCTTCGGTGGGGCGGGTGCTGCCCCGCGGCGAATAGGGCACGCTCAGCGCGGCGACGGCGGGAAAGCGGTCCGGTCGGAGGAGCGCGGCATTCCAGGCCACCGGCGCGCCCCAGTCATGCCCCACGATGACTGCGCGCGCCACCCCGAGGGCATCGAGCAGGCCCACCATGTCGCCCACATGATGGAGCTGGGTGTACTGCTCCACCGCGTCGGGCCCATCCGTGCCGCCATACCCGCGCATGTCGGGCGCGACGGCGTGGTAGCCGGCGGCGGCGAGCGCGGGAAGCTGGTGCCGCCAGGAGTACCAGGACTCGGGGAAGCCGTGGCAGAGCAGCACGGTGGGCCCTGAGCCCTGCTCGGCGACCCGCATGCGGATCCCGTTGGTCTCGACGATTCGATGAGAGAGATTGCTCACTGAGCCCTCCTGCCGGCTCGCGCCGGGGCTGGAAAATATCACCTAAGTAACTGTAATGCAAACGTAATAGAGCCAAAGTTGCTGTACGACTTTGGTCCATCTATACTCTGTACCGACCAGTTGGTACAAACGCCGGGCAGGATGGAGAGCGAGACGATGGCGGTAGAGATCAGGAGCGCCAAGGCAGCGGCCACCCGCGACCAGATCCTGGACGCGGCGGCGAGGCTCATCCACCTGCGCGGCTATCACGGCACCTCGCTCGACGACGTGCTGCGGGAGAGCGGAGTCGGCAAGGGCAACTTCTATTACTACTTCCGGAGCAAGGAAGATCTTGGGTTCGCCATCATCGATCGCGTGGTGGAGCGCTTCCTGGAGCGCACCCTGGAGCCGGCCTTCGTCGATCCCACCGCCGATCCGCTCGACCAGGTGCGCGCGTTCCTGGATCGGCTGCTCGAGGTCCAGCGCCAGCGCAACTGCGTGGGCGGCTGCCCCATGGGCAATCTCGCCTGCGAGCTGTCCGACGTTCACGAGGGCTTCCGGCAGCGGCTGGCCGACATTTTCGAGCGATGGCGGGTGATGCTGGCGACCACGCTGGAGCGCGGCCGCGAGTCGGGGCGGCTCCGCGCGGACCTCGATGCGGCCAGCGCGGCGGGCTTCGTGGTGGCGGCCCTCGAGGGCGCCATCCTGATGGCGAAGGTGACCAAGGACATCTCGGTGATGGAGAAGTGCGTGGTCGAGCTCAAGCACCACCTCACGCTGTACGCGCGGGACTGAAGCGATCGTGTCGGCGAGCGCGCTGACGAGTGCGGCGCGCAGGAGACAGAGCATGAGTACCCCGATGCAGGACACGGCGGCTTCCCCGCCGGGCGGCGCGCGCGGCGGCACGGGACGCGTCGACCCCGAGGCGGCCCTCGTCGAGAAGCTCCGCCGGGAGGAGCCGGACGCGCCCGAGCAGCTCGTCGCCACCTTCGGCGATCGCGTGTACCGGCTCGCCATCCGCATCACCGGCAACGAGCAGGACGCCGAGGAAGTCACGCAGGATGCGCTCTGGACGGCGGCGCGGAAGATCCACACGTTCAAGGGCGAGTCTGCCTTCGGCTCGTGGCTGTACCGGATCACCGCCAATACCGCCTATCAGAAGCTGCGGGGCCGCCAGAGCAAGAAGAACGAGGTCTCGTGGGAGGCGCTGTTCCCCTCCTTCGACGAGCTGGGTAATCACCTGGATCCCGGCAGCGACTGGTCCGCCAAGGCCGAGGAGCCCGCGCTCCAGAAGGAGCTGCGCGAGGTGCTGTCGGCGGCCATCGGGGATCTTCCGGAGGACTACCGGACCGCGTTCCTGATGCATGACGTCGAGGGACTTTCCAACCCCGAGATCGCGGAGAGCCTGGGGATCAGCCTGCCCGCGGTGAAGTCGCGCGTGCACCGCTCCCGCCTCTTCCTCCGCCAGCGGCTCTCGGGCTACCTCAACGCGGCCTGACCGCCGGCGTCCGAGGTCCCAACCTTGACTTGGGACGGGGGCGTGTGGTCTGATGACGGTTCGCGGCGAATCTTATCGAGTGAGGTCGTGAAGTCATGGAAGCGGTGATCGCGACGGGCGGCAAGCAGTACCGGGTGGCCCCCGGCCAGGTGATCAAGGTGGAGCGTCTGGCCAAGGGCAAGGGCACCGCGGTGGAGTTCACGGACGTCCTCCTCGTCAACCAGGACGGCGAGGTCACGGTGGGGCCCAAGGCGCTCAAGTCGGCGAAGGTCACCGGCGAGGTCGTGGTCGAGAAACAGGAGCGCAAGGTTCTCGTGGTCAAGTTCAAGCGGCGGAAGAACTATCGCCGGCATCGCGGGCACCGGCAGATCATGACCGCGGTCCGCATCACCAAGATCGAGGTGTAGGGGCAATGGCGCACAAGAAGGGCGTCGGCAGCTCGCGGAACGGTCGCGATTCCAATCCTCAGATGCTGGGGGTGAAGCGCTTCGGGGGGCAGTTCGTCACCGCGGGGAGCATCCTCGTGCGGCAGCGCGGCACCCGGTTCCATCCGGGCGCCAATGTGGGCCTCGGCGTGGATCACACCCTCTTCGCCAAGATGGACGGCTACGTCCGCTTCGAGCGCAAGGGCGATCACAAGTACGTCAGCATCGCCCAGCAGCCCGCCTGATTTCCCCCGGGATGACCGGGGCCCGCCATGTTCGTCGATGAAGTCGGCGTATTCGTCAAGGGAGGCGACGGCGGCGCGGGCTGCATAAGCTTCCGCCGCGAGAAGTTCGTCCCCCGCGGCGGCCCCGACGGCGGCGACGGCGGGGACGGCGGCGACGTGGTGCTCCAGGCGGACCCCGGCATCACCACCTTGCTGGACTTCCACTACCGGCGTCACTACAACGCCGAGCGCGGGCATCACGGCAAGGGGGCCAATCGCCACGGCAAGAGCGGCAGCGACACCGTGCTCCGCGTGCCCCTCGGCACCGTCGTCTACGACCGCGAGTCCGGCGAGCTCCTGGGCGATCTCACCGCTCCCGGCCAGACCCTCGTCGCCGTGCACGGCGCGCGCGGTGGGCGCGGCAATGCCCGATTCGTGTCCTCCACCAACCGGGCTCCGCGGCGCGCGGATCTCGGGCGACCGGGCCAGGAACGCTGGATCCGCATGGAGCTCAAGCTCCTCGCCGACGTGGGCGTGATCGGCTTTCCCAATGCGGGCAAGTCCACTCTGGTCTCGCGCCTCTCCGCCGCCAAGCCCAAGATCGCGGACTATCCCTTCACCACCTTGGAGCCCTCGCTGGGCATCGTGCGGGTGGATGAGGGCGAGTCCTTCGTGATCGCCGACCTGCCGGGGCTCATCGAGGGCGCGGCGGAAGGCAAGGGTCTGGGCCACCGCTTCCTGCGTCATACCGAGCGCACCCGCCTGCTCGTGCACCTGGTGGATCTCGATCCCAGCGGGGGGCGGGATCCGGTCGCGGACTGGAAGGTCATCCAGCGGGAGCTGGCCGCCTATTCCGAGGAGCTGGCCGCTCGCCCTCAGATCGTCCTCGGGAGCAAGGCGGAGCTGCCCGGCACCGAGGCCCGGCGCAAGAAGGTGGAGCGGTTCTGCGCCACGCGGCAGCTGCCCTTCCGGGCCATTTCCTCGGTGACGGGGATGGGCCTCACCGAGCTCGTGGCCGAGATCGGCGCGCGGCTCCGAGCGGAGCGATGGGCGGCCGCCGAGCGCTAGGCCGCGTCAAGCGGCTGGTGGTGAAGGTGGGGAGCGGCCTCATCACCGCGCCCGGCCAGGGGCCCGACTCCCGGCGCATCGCCGCGCTGGCCGCGGATCTCGCGGCGGTGATCGCCGATCGCCGCGAGGTGACGCTGGTGAGCTCGGGCGCCATCGTGACCGGCATGGCGCGGCTGGGGCTCGAGACGCGGCCGCGCTCCATCCCGGAGAAGCAGGCGGCGGCGGCGGTGGGACAGTCCGCCCTTATGTGGCACTACGAGCAGGCCTTCAAGAAGCACGAGCTCATGGTGGGCCAGGTGCTCCTCACCGGCCAGGACATCAGCGACCGCGGCCGCTACCTCAATGCCCGCAACACGCTGCTGGCGCTGCTCGCATTCGACGTGGTGCCGGTCGTCAACGAGAACGACACCGTGGCGGTGGACGAGATCAAGGTCGGCGACAACGACAATCTCGCCGCGCTGGTGGCTCACCTCGTCGACGCGGATCTCCTCATCCTCCTCACCGACGTGGACGGGCTGTACACCGGCGATCCCCGCCGCGATCCCTCCGCCCGACGCGTGGATACCGTGGCCGCGATCACCGACGACATCCAGCGACTCGTGTACGACGAGGCGGGCGGGGTCTCGGTGGGCGGCATGAGCACCAAGCTCGAGGCGGCCCAGAAGGCGGGCGCGTCCGGCATCCCCATGATCATCGCCAGCGGCCGCGAGCCCTCGGTGGTGACGCGGTTGCTCAAGGGCGAGGACCTCGGCACCTATTTCCAGCCGCGCGACGATCGCCTCGCCGCCCGCAAGCGCTGGATCGCCTTCGCGGTGCGGCCCCAGGGCCGCCTCACGGTTGACGCGGGCGCCAAGAAGGCCTTAACTGAGAGGGGCAAGAGCCTGCTGCCCTCGGGCCTGGTCGAGGTGGCGGGCGATTTCCAGGCGGGTGAGGTGGTGGCCCTCATGGAGGCGGCGGGCGGGGAGTTCGCGCGCGGGCTCGTCAACTACGATGCGGCCGAGCTGCGGAAGATCCGCGGCGCCAAGACGGCGGATATCGAGCGCGCGCTGGGCTACAAGGGAATCGGCGAGGTCATCCACCGGGACAATCTGGTGGTCCTCTAGCCGGGATGGGAGCGGCATGACGACGGACGTGGCGACCGAGGTAACGGCGAAGGCCCGCGCGGCCAAGGACGCGTCGCGCGCGCTGGGGCTGGCGTCGACCAGGATGAAGAACGACGCGCTGATTCTGATGGCGCGCGCGCTC
>DASRWT010000017.1:0-2298 GCA_035654455.1 Candidatus Nitrosocosmicus sp.
GGCGGTCGGGCCGCCGCGCGTCGTGTTCGGCAATCTGGCGCGCTTCGAGCTGACGGTGGAGGACGTGCTGGAGGACGCGCCCACGGAAGCCGAAGGCCCGGCGCGGATCACGAGCGGCATCACCTATGCGCCCGCGCCGGACCTGGACGCGCCCTGGGTGAAGGCGCTCCTCGCCGCCCTCCGGGCCACCTGAGTGGCCGAGCCTACCCTCCCCGTCCTCGCGGCGCTGGCCGTGGCGACGGCCCTCGTGCTGGGCTTCCTCAAGACCAGCATCGGAGGTGGGATCGGGCTCACGCTGACGCCGCTGCTCACGCTCATCCTGCCGCCCTCGGCGGTGCTGGGCTTCATCGGCTGCCTCATGGTGCTGTCCGACCCGATCTCCCTGCGGATGTACTGGGGACGCTGGGAGGCGGGGCTCCTGCGCTGGCTCATCCCCTTCTCCCTCGTGGGCATCGTGCTCGGCGCCTGGCTCCTGGCCAGGCTCTCCGAGGCCGGGCTGCGCCGACTCATCGGCGCCGCCGCGCTCCTGCTGGCGGGGCTGACCCTCGTGAGCCTGCTGCGCGCGCCCCGGCCGCAGCTGCGCCCCTCGCCCGTTGTGAGCGCGGGGGTGGGCGTCACCGTGGGGGTGGCCTCCGTGGTGGCCAACTCGGGCGGCGTCATCCTCGGCCCCTATCTGGCCGGGCTCGGGCTCTCCAGCGCCTCCGTGGTCGGCACGGGCCAGGCCGTGGTGTCGGTGGCCAATGTGCTCAAGCTCGGCGCCTACTGGGCCATCGGCTTCGTGACGCTCCCGCTGGTGCTGCTGGCCCTGGCAATGACCCCGCTCGTCTATGTGGGCAGCCTCGTCGGCTACCGCTTGAACGCGCGGTTGCCGCGGCGGGCGCTGGGCTTCATCTTGATCGCGATCGCCATCGCCGGCGGCGTGAAGCTCTTGCTGGGCTGACCGCGAAGCTGGCTGACCGCGAGGCTGGCCGACCGCGATACATCTGGTCGGTCGCGGGCGGCGCCCCCCATACAACGCGCACTGAAAATCGACGCTTGACGGCCGCGCGCTTCGCCGCGATCCTCACGCTCACGGAGGATACAGATCATGGTGACCGTCAAGGACCTCGAGGCATTCGGCGATGGCTGGAACCGGCACGACGTGGACTACCTGATGGGCTTCATGTCGGCGGACTGCGTCTTCGAGACCACCGCCGGCCCGGACGCGTGCGGCAAGCGCTTCACCGGCCGCGAGCAGGTGCGCGAAGCGTTCGCCGGCGTGTTCAAGCGCTTCCCCGACGCGCACTTCGGCGGCGCCAAGCACTTCGTGGCGGGCGACCGCGGCGTGTCGGAGTGGCTCTTCACCGCCACCACGCCCGACGGCAAGAAGATGGAGGTGAACGGCTGCGACGTGTTCACCTTCGCGGGGGACAAGATCGCGCTGAAGTGCTCCTACTTCAAGACGCGGACGTCCTGACGATCTCCGCCAGCAGGTCCGCGAGGGCCACCGGCGCGGTGACATTCGGGCTGTGGCTGGCGTCCAGCTCGTAGTAGCGCCAGCCCTCGCGCTTCGCGCGCTCGGCGAATTGCCGGAAGGGGTCACCCATCGGCGCGAGGCGGCAGTAGATGTAGCTGCGCGGGAGCGTCGTCTCCCCGCGCTTGAGCCGGAGGGGTTGCTGAAAAGTCCGGATTGGCTGCGGCATGCGCCGCGGCTCGATCCAGGCCACGTCCTCCGGGGAGGTGTCCGGCGGAATGGGATTGGCGGGCACCCGCCAGCCGTCTGCTGCGTTCGCGACCATGTGCTCGCGGGTCCCCGCCGGCAGATAGTCGAGCAGGCATCGGCCCTCGGTGGGCACGAAGGCGTCGAGGTAGATGAGCTGGCGGAGACGCTCGGGCATGCGGTCGGCCACGCCGGTGGCCACCATGCCGCCATAGGAGTGGCCGAGCAGGACCACGTCCCGGAGGTCCTCGTACTCCAGCGCCGCGGCCACATCGCTGATATGGGTCTCGAGGTCCACCGCCGGGCTCGCGTGGTGCCCGCGCTCCCCGAGCCCGGTCAAGGTCGGCGTCAGGAGCTCGTGGCCGCGCGCGCGGAGCAGCGGCCGCACCTTCTTCCAGGCCCAGGCCGACGACCACGCGCCATGCGCCAGTACCAGAGTCGCCATCCGACACTTTTCGCCCCTCCCGTCTCGACAAGTCAAGGGGATCATTGAGAAGCTAGGGGCGGAGGAAGGTCATGAACAATCCCAGGCGTCCCGATGCGGTGGCGGCGCTGCCCGCGCAGCGCTACGTGACCGTCATCGCGCAGGATCCCAGCGT
>DASRWT010000018.1:0-29678 GCA_035654455.1 Candidatus Nitrosocosmicus sp.
CAATGCCGCCGCCGCGTTGGCCAGCGGCAGGGCCTGCTCCAGCGTTCCCCCCGCGGCGATGCCGGCGGCCAGCGCCCCGCTGAAGGCGTCGCCCGCGGCGGTGGTGTCCACCGCCGCCACGGGAAACCCCGGATAGTGCGCCGGGTCGTCGCCGCCGCAAACCAGCGCCCCCTCCGATCCCAGCGTGACGATCACGACCCGGGCGCCTCGCTCCACCAGCCGCTCTCCCGCCGTCCGCGCCGTCTCGAGCCCGGTCACCTCCACGCCCGCGAGCCGGCTCGCCTCGCCCTCGTTGGGCGTGAGGTAGTGGACGAGGCGGAGGAGCTCGTCGTCGAGCGGCTGGGCGGGGGCGGGATTCAGGATGGCGGGCACGCCCCGTCGCCCCGCCTCGCCCAGGGCCCAGCGCACCACCAGGAGCGGCAGCTCGAGCTGGCACACCACGACCTCGGCCCACTCGATCGCGTCGACATGAGGCGTCAGCGCCTCCACCGTCAACGCGTGGTTGGCGCCGGGCGCCACCGCGATCTGGTTCGCCCCGGCGGCGTCCACGAAGATGAGGGCCGCGCCGGTGGCGGCCGGCACCGTGACGAGGCCGTCCACGCCGATGCCGAGCGCCGAGAGCCGCGCGCGAATCTCGTCACCCGCGGCATCCGCGCCCACTCCTCCGAGCATCCGCACCTCGGCCCCGAGGCGGCGGGCCGCCACTGCCTGGTTGGCGCCCTTGCCGCCGAGATCCCGGAGCAAGTCGCCGCCGGTCACGGTTTCGCCGGGCCGCGGCAGCCGCGGCAGGGTGACCGCATAGTCCACGTTCGCGGAGCCGATCACGCACACGCGCGGCATAGCCCCTCCAGGGTCACCGCCAGCGCGCGCGGCGCATCGACCGTGAGGGCCACCCGGCAATTCGGGGGCCGGCGTCCGTAGGGAGCACCGGGCCGCCGGTCCGCCAGGGACAATCCGCGCGTGAGCTCCGACTCCGTCTCGACCTGCACGTCGAGCGGCTCGAGCCCCACCAGGGACGGGTCGGCCGCCACCGCCACCGCGAGCGGATCGTGAAGCGTGATCCCGCCGTCGCCCCGTGCCCCGCCGAACGCGAAGCCGTGGGCGGTGAGATCCGCCAGGAACTGACCGCGGGGCCCGCGCGGCGGGGGCAGACAGGCGTCGAGCTCGCCCTGCCCCAGCCTCACCCGCCGCGTGACGTCCAGCGGGACCAGCTCGACCGGCAAGCCACCCGCGAGCACCGCCTGGGCGGCGTGGGGATCCACATGGAAATTGAACTCCGCCGCCGGCGTCACGTTGCCGGCCACGGTCACCGCTCCCCCCATCACGACCAGCCGCCCGATGCCCCGCAGCCGGCCCGGATCGCGCTCGAGCGCCACCGCAAGATTGGTGAGCGGACCGAGCGCGATGATGGTCAGGTCCCGGCCAAATCTGCCCGCGGTCTCGAGAATCAGGTCGGCCCCGTCCTGCGTCTCAAGATCGAGACGCGGGCTCCCATGGCGCGGGCGGCCGTCGGGGCCGTGAAAGCGGTCCAGGTTGCCAAGGCCGTCCTCGCCGTGGACGTGGGTGGCGGTGACGAGGGGCCACCGCAACGGGGTGACGGCGCCGCGCGCCACGCGCGGGCGATGGGCCGGCCGGGCCGCGTCGAGAATGCGGAAGGCGTTGACGGTGGCCAGATCGAGGGGCACATTGCCCGCCACCGTCGAGATCGCCTCCACCCGCAGGGCGGGAAGGCCCCAGGCGAGGAAGAGGGCGAGGGCGTCGTCGATGCCGGGATCGGTGTCGATGAGCACGGGACGGGATGATTGACTCATCGTGCTGACGCCTCGTATCATGGTGAAGACGTTATCCCCCAGGGAGGATGAGATGAACATCCAGATCACGTATTGCGGCGAGTGAAACTACCTCCCCCAGGCCTCCAGTCTGCAGGCCTCCATCAAGGAAAAGTACGGCATCACCGCCAAGCTCGTGGAAAGCATGGGCGGCGTGTTCTTCGTGGACATCGACAATCAGCGCGTCTACAACAACCAGGAGACCTACCGCTTCCCCGAGGATGCGGAGATCTTCGCGTCCATCGACAAGCTCAAGCAGTAGCCGCGGCCGCGTCGAGCTGATCCCTCCACGCCGGGTGGGCCACGCGGGCCAGCTCCCGCGCCCGCCCGGCGTCGCTTTTTCCCCGTAGCGCCGCCACCCCGTACTCGGTCACCACGAAGTCCGCCAGGTAGCGCGGCGAGGTGACTCGGGCCCCGCTGCCGAGCGCGGGCACGATGCGCGACACGGCCCCGTCGCGTCCGGTGGCGGGCAGCGCGATGATGGCGCGCCCGCCCGCCGCGCGCGAGGCGCCGAGCACGAAGTCGAACTGGCCGCCTATGCCCGCCACCTGCCGCCCGCCCACGCTCTCGGCATTGACCTGCCCGAGCAGGTCCACCTCCAGCGCCGAGTTCACGGAGACGAAATCGCCCAGCGCGCCCACCACCTCCGGATCGTGCACCACGTCGGACGGCTCCATGTTCACGGCGGGGTTCTCGTGGGCCCAGGCGAAGAGCCGGCCGGTGCCCATGATCTCGCCCACGTCCATCCGGCCCCGGTGCAAGCGCTTGCGCGAGTTGTTGATGGCGCCCGATTCGAGCAGCGGGAGCATGTGCTCCACCAGCAGCGAGTGCACGCCGAGGTCTCGCTTTCCGGCCAGGGCTTCCATCACCGCCTGGGGAATACCTCCGATTCCCACCTGAATAGTGGCGCCGTCGGGGACCAGCTCGGCCACGCGCTCGGCAATGCGCCGCTCCACGTCCCCCACCGCGGTGGGAGGATACTCCGCCAGCGGCTGGTCCACCTCCACGAAGCAGTCCACCTGGGAGCGGTGGAGGAAGGCATTGCCCAGCGTCCGCGGCATGCGCGGGTTCACCTGGGCAATCACCAGCGGCGCCCGTCGCGCCGCGCCCAGCGGGTAGCTCACCGAGACCCCGAGGGAGAGCCAGCCGCCGCGGTCGGGTGGTGCGGCGTGCACGAGCACCGCGTCGGGAGCCCAGGCGCCGCCCTGGGCGAACACCGTCACCGTATCGAAGTAGCGCGCGGCCACGAACTCCACGTCGCCGCGCGCGGCCGCCTCGCGCAGCCGGGGCGACATGTGCCACGTCGCCCAGCGGAGCTTTCCCGCATACGCGGGGGACGCGAAGGGATAGTCGTCCACGCGCAATCCGCCCATCAGGGTGAGCGGCGCCAGGCGGTCCGCCTGCGCGAGGATCTCGCCCAGCAGCGCGCCCGGATCCCCGCAGCCCGGCGGCAGCAGGACGCGCATGCCCGGGCGGAGACGTCCCACCGCGTCGGCGAGGGAAACCTTCTGGAAAGGACGGCCCATGCGCGCGGGTAGTATAATCGCCGGGCTCCACACCCATCAACGCAGACCGCCGGGAGGCGCCGATGTACAAGATCCTCGAGGCCGTCAATCCGCCCACGCTCGCCAAGCCTCATGGCTTCTCGCACGCCTACGAGGTTCAGGGGGGAAAGACCCTGTACATCGCGGGCCAGGTCGCCCTCGACCGCGAGGGGACGCTGGTGGGGCCGGGCGACCTCGTCGCCCAGTTCCGTCAAGTCTGTGAAAATCTCCGCGCCGCCGTGGGCGCGCGGGGCGGCCAGCTCACCGACATCGTCAAGCTCACCGTCTACGTGCTCTCCACCGCGGACTACAAGGCCCGGGCCCGCGAGATCGGCGGCGTGTACCGCGAGTACTTCGGGCGCCACTACCCCGCCATGACCTTTCTCGAGGTCAAGGGGCTCTTCGACGGCGACCGCGGCTGCGCCATCGAGATCGAAGCGGTCGCGGTGCTCGACTAGCCATGGCCATCCGGTCGGAGTGGGTCACCACCGCCTTCGGCTTCGAGGGCTACCGCATCACCGCCAACCGGGGCGTGGTCCGGGGCATCACCGTGCGCTCGCGCAGCATCATCGGCAGCTTCGGCGCCTCCATCCAGACCCTGTTCGGCGGGAACATCACGCTGTACACGCAGCTCTGCGAGCGCGCCCGCGAGGAGGCCTTCGAGATCATGGTGCAGCACGGCAGCCAGGTGGGGGCCAACGCCATCATCGGCATGCGCTACGACGCCAATGAGATCGCCCAGGGCGTCACCGAGGTGCTCGCCTACGGCACCGCGGTGGTCATCGAGCCGGTGCCGCGCTGAGCCGGGCATGACGGAGGCGGGGGCGCGCGAGGCCATGGGCATGCCGTACGCGGTGGCCCGCGCGATCGGACGCTTCTGGATCTGGTTCCTCTTCAAGGCGGTGGACGTGCGCCATCGTGACCGGGTTCCCGCCGCCGGCCCGGTGCTGCTCTGCATCAACCATCCGAACAACCTCATCGACTCGCTCCTGGTGGGAGCGGTGCTCCCGCGCGAAGTCCACTTCCTCGCCACCGCCGCGCTGTTCCGGAACCCGCTGGTGGCCCGCTTTCTCCTCGCCTGCGGCGCCATTCCCGTCTACCGCAAGCAGGACGAGCCCCTGGCCCGCGACGGCGTGGGCGTGGTGGGAACGGAGCGAAACGTGGACGCCTTCTCCGCCTGCTTCCGCACCCTCGCCGCGGGCGGCCTCATCGGCATCTATCCGGAGGGGACCACCCACGCGGAGCCGCGCGTGCAGCGCATCAAGACCGGCGCGGCGCGGATCGCCCTCGAGTACGAGGCCCGGCGGGCGCGCGCGGACAGTCCCGGCGGCGCGCCGCTGGCCCTGGTGCCGGTGGGGCTGACCTTCGAGGCGCGCAAGTCCTTCCGGGGCCGGGTGCTCGTCGCCTTCGGCCAGCCCATCGCGCTGGAAGCCTATGGCAACCGCTATCAGCAAGACGCGCCCCAGGCGGTGGACGGGCTGACCACCACCATCCAGTACGAGATGGAGGCCCAGGTCGTCAACGTGCGCCGGCTCGACACCGCCGCGCTCATCCGCGCGGTGGAAGACCTCTACCGGGGCGAGCTCGTGCGCGAGCTCCACGACGAGCGCGGCCTCGCCTTCCACCAGATCGACACCATCCGCCTCTCTCGGGCCATCGCCGAGGCCGCCCAGTACTTCGCGGAGCGCGAGCCCGCGCGCGTCGAGGCCCTCTGGCAGCGCATCCAGGGGTATCGCGGGCTCCTCTACGAATACCGCGTGCGCGACGAGGCGGTGCGCGCGCGGCTGGCGCGGCCGCGGCTGCGCACCCGCCTCGGGCGCGGCTCGCGCGCGTCGCTGGCCTTTCCCTTCTTTCTCTACGGGGTCGCCGTCAACGGGCTGCCGTATTTCCTGCCGCGCCTGCTCAGTCGCCGCTTCTCCAGGAAGGAGACGGACTACGCCACCACGCGGTTTCTCTCCAGCGTGGTGGCCATTCCACTGTTCTGGAGCCTCGAGACCTGGCTGGTGTGGCGGCTGGCGGGACCCGGCTGGGCGGCGCTCTTCGCGGTGTCGCTGCCGCTGTCGGGCCTCCTCGCCTACCGTTATCTCGGAGGCCTCGGGCGGCTACGCAGCCAGATCCGGCTCGGCGCCATGGCCCTGGTGCGGCGGCAGTCCGCGTCACGACTCCTGGAGGCGCGCCGGGAGATCATCGCCGAGCTGGAGCGCGCCAAGAACGACTATCTCGCCGCCACTCATGGGAGCAGCTTTTGAGCGTTCGCCTTCTCGAGGAGATGTCCACCCTGGCGCTCGACGCGCTGGACCGCAGCCGCACCGTCGTGGTGCTCACGGTGAGCCCGATCGAGGAGCATGGGCCGCATCTCCCCCTCGGCGTGGACGCCTATGCCGCGCGCCACTTCGCCGAGGGCCTGGGTGAGCGCCTGGTCGCCGCCCGGCCCGGGTGGACGGTGGTGCTCGCTCCCACCCTGCACCTGGGCTCCTTCACCTTCAACGCGCCCGGCACCATCCGGATCCGGCAGCGGGTCGTGCGCGACGCGGTGCTGGACTACGGGGACTCGCTCGCCCGCGCGGGCTTCCGCTGGATCTTCATCGCCAACGGTCACGGCGGACCCGGCCACCTCGTGGCCCTCGAGGAGGCGGCGGCGACGGTCTCGCGGCGCCACGGCGTCACCATGGCCTCGCTCACCGGCTACCTGGCCTGGGAGTTTCTCCGGGGCCGGCTCCTGCCGCGCATCGTGGCCGCCCTGGGGCGCGCGCTCACGGACGACGAGCGGCGGGCCTTCGCCGACGACCTGCACGGCGGGCTCTGGGAAACGTCCTTCATGCTCTGGCTGCGACCCGATCTGGTGGACGAGAGCTACCGGACCCTCCCGCCCGCCCGCTATTCCCTCCCCCGGCGCCTCGTCCCGAACTATCCCCTCCGCGACGGCGGCCAGGGGTATGTGGGTCATCCCGCGCTGGCCGATCCCGCCTTCGCGCGCGCCACCATCGAGGTGCTCCTGGCCGAGGGTCTGGGGCTCGTGGAGGCGTTGCTCGACGGTCGGGTGCGGCCGTCCCAGCGCCGCTCGCCGTTCTGGGTGGTGCCCCCGCTGCGCACCAATTTCGCGCGGGCGGCGGCGGGCGCCGCGGCCGGCGCGGCGGCGGCCGCGGCGCTGGCGGTGTGGTGGCAGTCGCGAACCAAGAAGAGAGGAGCGACACGATGAAAGCCTACGTGCTCATCGAGACCGCGGCCGGCAAGACCAAGCAGGTCAAGAAGGCGCTCGCCAAGGTGAAGGGGACCCCCGCCACCGTGGAGGCGATGGACGCCGTCACCGGCCCGTACGACTTCATCGCGGTGGTGGACGGCTCGTCGCTCGACGCCATCGGCACTCTCGTCACCGAGTCCATCGGCACCATCGATGGGGTGACACGCACCACCACGTGCGTGGCGATGTCCCTCGGCTGAGGCGCGGCCGGCGCGCGCGCGTCGCTGTGCTAAAATCCGGCGCCATGCGCACCCTGGTCATGGGCGGGACGGAGTTCATCAGCCTGCATCTCGTGGAATCGCTGCTCCGCCGCCGGCATGACGTCACCGTCTTCAATCGCGGCCGGCGCGCGGCCCGCCTTCCCTCCGGCGTCCGCACCATCGTGGGCGACCGCAAGGATCACGCCGCGCTGCCCGGCCTGCTCGGCGGCGAGGCCTACGACGCGGTGGTGGACGTCACCTACGCGCCGACGCTGGGGGAGGACGTGGAGGCGCTGCTGCGCGCTCTTCGCGGCCGGCCCCACGCCCTGTTCGTCTCCACCTGCCGCGTCTACAACCACGCCCTGCCCCTTCCCTACTCCGAGACCACCGAGCGGAATTTCTACTGGGGCGACTACGCGCGCCACAAGATCGGGGGCGAGGACGCGCTGCTCGAGTGCCATCGCCGCGAGGGCTGGCCCGTCACCATCGTGCGGCCCACCCACGTCATGGGCCCGCTCAATACGCGCAACAACGAGACCTTCTTCATGGACCGCATCGCGCGGAACCGCCCCATCCTCGTGCCCGGTGACGGCGGCTGGCTGCGGCAGTTCGGCCACGTGGCGGATCTCGGCGAGGCGATGGCCGCCATGCTGGGCGATCCCCGCACGCACGGCCAGGCCTATAACGTCATGGGAGAGGACGTGGTCACCCAGGTGGGATTCGTGGAGCTGATCGCCGAGGTGATGGGCAAGCCCGTGACGCTCCGGCACTTCGATCCCGCGCTCCTCAAGGCCTTCGACAAGACCGGGCCGTACTTCGGCCAGAACCTCGTCTACGACTGCCACGCGGTGCACACCACCGGCAAGCTGCGCACGGAGCTGGGCATCCGACCGGCGTACACGCTGGCGAGCGGGCTCCGCCAGACGTGGGAGTGGTACCGGGCCCAGGAGGGCCTCGCCCGGCCGCTCGACACGACGTTCGAGGACGCGCTCCTCGCCAAGCTCGGCGCGTGAGGGCGCCCCGCCGCATCCTCGTCCATCATCCGCAGGAGGCCGCCGAGTATGCGCGCCTCATCCGGCTCCCCCGCCGCGGGTTCGAGCTGGCCATCTCGTCGAATGCCCACGAGGCCGCCGACGCGATCGGCGAGACGGAGATCCTCTACGCGTGGGCGTTTCCCCCCGAGCTGCTGAGCCGCGCCCCGCGGCTGCGCTGGATCCAGAACATGGGCGCGGGCGTGGAGCGGTTTCTCGTGCCCGAGCTGGCCCCCGAGGTCGTCCTCACCCGCGCCGCCGGCATCTTCGGCCCCTGGATGGCGGAGTACACGCTCGGGTGGGCGCTCTGGACCACGCAAAACATGGAGCGACTCCGGACGCAGCAGCGGGCGCGGCAGTGGCATGAGGTCAATCCCACCCCGCTTCGAGGGGCCACGCTCTGCGTGGTGGGGCTGGGCGATATCGGCCGCGCCATCGCCCGCGCCGCGCGCGCGCTCGGCATGGTGGTGGTCGGGGTGAGCCGGAGCGGGCGGCGCGTGCGCGAGGCCCACCGGGTGCTGCGCACGTCCGCGCTCCGCCGCGCGCTGGCGGCGGCCGACTTCGTCGTGCTCACCGTGCCCCTCACCGAGGCCACCCGCGGGCTCATCGGCGCCCCCGCGCTGGCCGCCATGAAGCCCCGCGCGTGGCTCATCAATATCGCCCGGGGCGCGGTGGTGGACGAGGCGGCCCTGGTGTCGGCGCTTCGCGAGCGGCGCATCGGCGGCGCGGTGCTCGATGTCTTCACCGAGGAGCCGCTCCCCGCCGCGCATCCCCTCTGGGCGCTCGACAACGCGGTGATCACGCCGCATATCTCGGGGCCCAGCACCCCCGAGGAGATCAATCCGATCTTCGAGGATAACCTCCGGCGCTATCTGACCAGGCGCCCCCTCCGCCACGTGGCGGACCGGCGACGGGGGTACTAGCTCAGGGCTTCGAGATCAGCCAGTGGCCGACGGCGAGGTGCTGGAGGCCGGAGCGCTCGAAGGTGTCCACCGCGTCGGCGGCGGTGCAGACGATGGGCTCCCCGTGGAGGTTGAACGAGGTGTTCAGCACCGCGCCCACCCCCGTCCGGCCCTCGAAGGCCCGGATGAGCGCGTGATACTCGGGATTCCACGCCTGCTCCAGGATCTGCGGCCGCGCGGTGGCGTCGTGGGGATGGAGCGCGGCGGTGAGCGCGTCGCGGGCGGCGGGCCTCGTCTCCATGGCCAGCATCATGTAGGGCGAGGCCAGCCCCTTCGGGTTGAGCAGGTAGTCGTCGGCCCGCTCGGCGAGGACGGTGGGCGCGAACGGCATCCAGAAATCCCGGTTCTTGATCATCCGGTTGATCAATCCCACCACCCGGTGGTCGGTGGGATTGGCGAGGATGGACCGGTTCCCCAGCGCGCGCGCGCCGAACTCCATGCGGCCGGCGCAGCGCGCGACCACTCCGTCGGAGACCAGCAGCTCGGCTACCCGCTCCTCGATGCGGTCGTGGAAGGCCACCTTGTAGCGGGAGCGGAGCTCGCGGTCGCGAATGACCGCCTCCGTCTCGGCGTCGGTCACCGAAGTCCCGAGATAGGCGGGCCCGAAGGGCTCCGGACGCGCCGCCTGGCCGCGCCGCGCACACTCGTCCACATAGCCCAGATAGGCCGCGCCCACCGCGTTCGACTCGTCGCCGCACGACGGGAAGGCAAAGAGCTCTTCCACCCAGCTCTCGCGCGCGAGCAGCATGTTGGCCTTCACGTTCATGAAGACGCCGCCCCCCAGCGCCACCCGGCCGCCGCCATAGCGCTCGTGCATGAGCGCGCTCCACCGCACCAGGGTCTCCTCGAGAAGCTGCTGGGCGCCCGCCGCCACCGCGTCGAAGCGCAGGCCCAGCGTGGCCTTGAGCAGGAGCGCGTAGCGCTCGCCCCCCTGCTTCCAGCGGAAGCGCGCGGGCCGGCTCTCCTCCAGCGCGAACACTTCGCGGAGGGCCTGGGTGGCCCGCTCGGCCCAGGGCGCCGCCGCGTAGGGCGCCATGCCCATGACCTTGTACTCGTGCTCGCCAAATTTCATGCCCAGCGCCAGGGTGGCGAAGGAGTAGAAGGCGCCCAGCGACCCGGGCGCGCTGGAGGTGGCCTCGTGCCGCGTGAGGTCGAGCCCGCGGCCGGTGGACGCGGTGGCGCAGAGGCCGTCCCCGGAATTGTCGTTGGTGAGCACCAGCGCCTCGCGCCCCCCGAACCCGGAGCCGAAGTAGGCGGCGGCGGCATGGCAGCGATGATGGTCCAGGCAGACGATGCGGGAGGCGGGGAAGCCGAGGTGGCCCGCAATCTCCCCCAGGCGAACATCTTGCGGCACGCCGAACTTCCCGCGCGATGCGTCCATGAGGCCGAACCGGGCGCCCCACTTGCGAATCCGCTTGCCCAGCGTCCGGCGCGATGACGGCCAGGCGACGCCATAGTACTCGCGGATGTACTCGGGATCGTGCAGCACCCGGTTCAGCCACTCCCGGGAGGCCGCGCGCGCGCCCGCCAGCGCCACCACGTCGATCTCGGAAGGAGCGATCTCGAGCTCCCGCAGCAGCGCGTCCACCGCGAGGCGCGGATACCCCGAGTCGTTCTTGAGCCGCGAGAATCGCTCTTCCGACGCGCAGCCGATGACACGGCCGTCGCGGAGCACGGCGGCGGTGGCGCAGTGGGTCTCGTTGATGCCGAGGACGATCATGCCGTCGCCATTATACCTTTCGCCCCCGCGAGATCAGGCGCGGACGATGCTGTAGCGCACGACCTCGCCGAGACCGAGGCCGCGCGCGAGGGGCAGCGTCACCTCCAGCCCCAGCTTGAGCGCGCCCTTTCCCAGCCGGCTGTCCACCACCGCGCGCCCGGCGGCGGCGACGCGCCCGGACCGGTCGGCAAACAGGTGGTGCAGGCTCCAGATGAGGTAGCGCGGTTTGCTGCTGTGGCGCGCCGCCACCACCCGACCTCCCGCGCGCTCCACCATGGCGGTCATGGTCCGGGGGCTGAAATGGGTCAGGTGGCGAGGGAAATCGAGCCCGGACCAGTAGCGGCCGAAGAGCCGGCCCCCCACCCCGGCGACATTGGGCACCTCCACGATGACGAGGCCGCCGGGGGCCAGCCACTCCAGCATGCGCCGGAGCGTGCCGAGGGGATCCGGCAAATGCTCGATGACGTGAAAGGCGGTGACGACGTCGAAGCGGCCGGGGGCGAAGGGGGCGTCCATGGGATCGCCCTCGAAGATCTCGGCGGTGACGGTGCGCGCCTTGCGCGCCGCCTCGGGGTCGAACTCCACGCCGGCTACCGTCCACCCGATCTCCGACATCTGGCGCAGGAAGCGGCCGGAGGCGCAGCCCACGTCGAGCAGGCGGCCCTCGCCGCGCCAGGGAGGAAACTCATCGTGATAGCGGCGGGCGCGCCACCGAGCGCGCGCGCGATCCACCGCACGGACGTCGTCGGTGCGGACGGCGGGATAGCCGAGCCAGCGCGACAGCACCCAGCGCGTCGACCGGCCCCGGTCCCTGAGGATGCGTGACAGCTCGGGCTCCCGCGCGTGCGGCCCATAGTGGTCCGGATAGATGAGCCCGAGCTGATCCGCGCGCACCCGCGGGTTCTGGTAGACGAGCCCGCAGCGGTCGCACGAGGCCAGGTGGAACTCGCCCGGCACCCCCAGCGCGATGTCCCGGAGCCGGCCGCGCGGCGTGAACGCCCCGGCGCCGCACAGCGGACAGGCGATGGCTTCGAGCGCGACCGACGACACTAGCGGCTCAGGATGCCGCCCTCGAGCGTCACGCTCAGGCGCTCGCCGTCACGGCGAAGCACCAGGGGCAGCGGGCCTTCGGACGGCACGGAAAGGAATGCCGCGCGCACGGCCTCGAACGTCACCACCGGGCGGCCGTTGATCTCCACCAGCACATCGCCCACCTTGACCCCCGCGCGCGCGGCCCGGCTTCCGGGAAGCACGCCCGATACCGCGGGGACCACCGAAGGCCGTGCGCCACCGAGCTCGGGTTGCGGCTCGGGTTCGCGCACGAGGAGCCCGAACTCCGCCGCCACGCGGTCGGCGGCCACCGGCTCCGGCATCGCGCCCAGCCGCACCGAGATCCGCCGGCGTCCCTCGCCCACTCGCAGCACCGTGAGCGACACCGTCTCCCCTGCCGCCGCGCCCGCAATGACCCGCAGCAGCGTCCGGGTGTCCACCACCGGAAGCTCCCGGAACGCGACCAAGAGATCGCCGCTCTGGAGTCCCGAGGACTCGGCCGGCGTCTCGCGGAGCACGTCCACGATCATGGCGCCGAAGCCCTCGCGAATGCCGTGACGGCTGGAGATCTCCGCCATCTCCTGCTCCGAGAGGTCCCGGACCCGCACGCCCAGCCACCCCCAGCGTCCGGTCGCGACGCCGGTTTCGGCGATGGTGACGACCATCACCATCGCCAGGAGGAGCATCCGGGGGAAATACCGCATCAGCGGCCCTTCAGCTGCTGGAGGAGGTCCTGGAGCTCGGCCAGCAGGCGGCGCAGGCGCCGCTCCACGTCGAGCTCCTCGAGGAGCGCCTGGCGCGCCGCGGGTGACGGAACCACCGCCGAGGCCACCTGATCGCACAGCACCCCCGGCGCGACGGCGGCGGCCAGCGTCTCCTCCATCTCCGGGGTCGCGCGCCGGACCATCTCCAGGATGCGGCGGCAGGCGCGCTTCACCTCGTCGAGCAGCGCCGGGACGCTGGCGCGCTCGGCGCCCGAATCCTGAAGCTCCACCGATTGCACCAGGCGATACAGCGTGTCGGAGGGCAGCTCGCGCTCGATGCGGACCCGGAGCTCGCCCTTGAGCAGGAGGTTGAAGCGGCCGGTGGCCATCCGCTCGCACTTCACGATGCGCCCCAGTCCCGCGACCTCGTGCACGGCGGGATGGCCGGCATAGTCGCCTTCGTATCCCGGCTTGAGTCCCACGATGGCGAGGCGACGGTCCCGCGCCAGCGCGTCGGTGACCATGGCGCGATAGCGGGGCTCGAAGATGTGCAGGGGCAGGAGCGTGTTCGGGAAGAGCGCGAGGTCGGGGAGCGGAAAGATGGGGACGTAGTGGCGGGTAGCCACCGCGACGGCTAGCCCAGCTTCGGGAGCTGGAGGCTGGCGAGCGCGCGCACGCGGTCCGTCACCGCCACCGCGATGGCGCGAAAGGCGGCCGCCTGGGTCGAGTCCGGCTGTCCCACCACGATGGGGACGCCGGCGTCCCCGCCGCGGCGCGTCTCCATCTCCAGGGGGATCTGACCCAGCAGCGGCACCCCGAACTCCTCCGCCACCCGGGCGCCCCCGCCCTCGCCGAAGATGGCGTAGCGGGTTCCGGTATCGGGGGCCTGGAAATAGCTCATGTTCTCCACCACGCCCAGGATGGGAACATTGAGCTTGCGGAACATGGCCAGGCCCTTCCGGACATCGAGAAGGGCCACGTCCTGCGGGGTGGTCACCATCACCACGCCGGAGAGCGGGATGATCTGCGACAGCGAGAGCTGAGCGTCGCCGGTCCCCGGCGGCATGTCGAACACGAGGTAGTCCAGCGGACCCCAGGCCACGTCCCGCAGGAACTGCTGGACGGCGGAGTGGATCATGGGTCCGCGCCAGACCAGCGCTTCCCGCTCGTCCACCAGGAGTCCGATGGACATGATCTTCACGCCGTGCACCTCGACGGGGATGATGCGGTTGTCGAACATGCCGGGGCGCCCCTTGGCGCCCATCATCAGCGGCACGTCGGGGCCGTAGACGTCCACGTCCACCAGGCCGGTCGCGGCTCCTCCGCGACTGAGCGCGAGCGCCAGGTTCACCGCCACCGTGGACTTCCCCACCCCGCCCTTGCCCGACGAGACCGCCACCGTATGCTTGACCTCGGGAATGAACTCGGGCGAGCGCGCGGCAGGCCCCGGAGCGGCCGCCGGCCTGGCCGGCTGAGCGCCATGCCCATGCGCGTGCGCGTGAGGCGCGGCGGCCCCCGCGCCCATCTTCACGCTGACGCGGCCGACCCCGGGAATCTGGCTCACCGCCTTGGAGGCGCCGCTATGGAGCGCCACCTTGGTCTGGGGGGACTGGCCGGTGAAGGCCAGCGTGAAGGTGACCTCGCTGTCCGTGATCCGGAGGTCCTGCACGAGGCCGAGCGCGACGACGTCCTTGCCGCCGTCGGGATCCGTGACCGAGCGGAGCGCCCCCAGGACCGCGGCCTCGGTCACTGCCCCGCCGCCCGCGGTCATGGGGTCGAGACCTCGCGCGCGAGGAGCGCGGGGGGACGAGAGATGGTCGACAGATCGTGGGCTCGCACTTCGGGGTCGAGTATAGGGGGAAGGCCTGGGAGCGTCAAGGCGACGGGGCTGACGGGTGTCGTCCAAGCGCCCGGCGAAGTTGAAAAATCGGCCGGGACCTGCTAGAAAAGCAAGGTGATCGGCCCCGACGATTTCCGGCGTCTCCTTGGCCACTTTGCCAGCGGTGTCACCGTCGTGACCACGCGGGACTCCCAGGGTCGACCGGCCGGGCTCACCGCCAGCGCCTTCACCTCGGTGTCGCTCAATCCGCCGATGATCCTGGTCTGCGTGGCGCAGAACGCGCAGAGCTACGAAGCCCTCCAGGGCGCGGACCGGTTCGCGGTCAACATCCTGGGCCAAGGCCAGGAGACCCTGTCCAACCGGTTCGCGACCAAGAGCTCGAGCGCGGCCGAGAAGTTCGAGGGCATCGGATACAAGCCGGGCATGCTCGGGCTGCCCATTCTCGCCGACGCGCTGGCCTCCCTCGAGTGCACCACCGTCCACGCCTATCCCGGCGGCGACCACACCATCTTCGTCGGCCGGATCGAGGCCGGCGCGAGCCGCGACGGCGACGGGGCCGAGCCCCTGCTCTACTACCGGGGGCGATATCGTCAGCTCAGCTCCCCAGGAGGATCGCTCTGATGTCCATTCCGCTCTCCCGCCCTCCCATCGACGACGAGATCAAGGGGGCCATTCTCAAGGCCGTCGACTCCCGCCAGTACATCCTCGGCCCCGAGTGCCGCGCCTTCGAGGAGGAGTTCGCGCACTACAACAGCGCCAAGCATGCCGTCCTCACCTCCAGCGCCACCGCCGCCCTCTGGATGCTGGTCAAGGCCTTCGGCGCCGGCCCCGGGGACGAGATCCTGGTGCCGTCTCACACCGCCTTCCCCACCGTGGAGGCCCTCTGCTTCGCCGGCGTCACGCCCGTGTTCGTGGACGTGGACGATTCCTACACGGTGGACGTGAAGGACGCCGCCGCCAAGGTGACCGCCCGCACCGTCGGCTTCGTGCCCGTGCACCTCTACGGCCACCCCGCCGACCTGCCCGCCATCCAGGCACTCTGCGCCGAGCGCGGCCTCTGGCTCCTCGAGGACTGCGCGCAGGCGCATGGCGCGGAGTGGCAGGGCCGGAAGGTCGGCGGCTTCGGGCGCGCGGCCGCGTTTTCCTTCTACCCGTCCAAGAATCTCACCGTGATGGGCGACGGCGGCCTCCTGGTCACCAATGACGACGCGGTGGCGTCGCGGTGCCGGCAGATCCGTGATCACGGCCGCCTCAACAAGGACGTGCACGCGGAGGTCGGCTTCAACCTGCGCTTCAACGACATTCAGGCGGCGGTGGGCCGCGTGCTCCTCCGCCGGCTCGACGCCATGAACGAGCAACGGCGGCGCATCGCGGCGCGCTATGCCCGGGGCCTCGCGGGGCTGCCGCTGGGGCTGCCGTCGGAGCGCGCGGGAGCCCGTCACGTCTACCACCTCTACGTGATCCGGACGGACCGTCGTGACGCGCTGGCCAAGTATCTGAAGGAGCGGGGCATCGCCACCGGCATCCACTACCCGGTCCCCTGTCACCGGCAGCCGGCGGTGGAGTACCTCGCGCCGCCCGCCCTGCCCGTGACCGAGCGGCTGGTGCGCGAGATTCTCACCTTGCCCGTCTCCGCCGGGCACACCGAGGCGGAGGCGGACGAGGTGGCGGCCGCGATCCGAGAGTTCTTCGGGGGGTAAGGCCACGCCGCTCCGGGTACTCCAGCTCTATCCCAAGGGGGACTACTTCACCGGAGCGGCCATCCAGCTCCGCGAGCTGGCGTGGGGGCTTCACGCGCGCGGTCATCACGTGGTGGTGGCGACGCGGCCCAGCCCCCTGTGGGCGGAGAAGTGCGCGGCAGCCGGAATTCCCCACGCCGGATTGTCGATGCGCCACGCGGTGGACCATCGCGGCATCCTCGCTCTCGCCCGGCTCCTGCGCGCCCACGAGATCCAGATCGTCCACTGCCACAAGGGCAAGGCGCGCACCCTCGCGCTGCTGGCGGGGCTTCTGGTGCGCATCCCCGTGCTCGTGCTGAACCGCGGAGTGAGCTTCTCTCTCGACCGCTGGAACCGGCACGGCTATATCACGCCGCGGGTGACGGCGGTGGTGGCGGTGTGCGAGTCCATCAAGCGGGGACTGGTGGCGCACGGGGTGCCCGCGGGCAAGATCGAGGTCATCTACTCGGGCACCGATCTCACGCGGTTTCATCCCGGCGTGGACGGGACCGGCATCCGGCGCGAGCTCGGGCTCCGCCCCGACCAGCCGCTGGTGACCCAGATCGGCATCCGATCGTGGCGCGGAAACGACGACGTGCTGGACGCCATGGCCCGCGTGCACCGCGCCGTGCCCGGCGCGCGCCTCCTCTTCGTGGGCGCGCCGCCCGCGCGCATCGTGAGCATCGGCGAGAAGGCGGGGGCGCGGGGGCTCGCGGGGGTGGTGACCGTGCTCGGGCACCGCGAGGACGTGCCGGAGATCCTCGCCGGCAGCGATCTGGTGGTGGACGCTTCCTATGCCGGACTCGGCCTCACCGGCTCCATCCGGGAGGCGCTGGCGGTGGAGACGCCGGTGGTGGCCACCGACCTCGAGGGCATGCCCGAGCTCATCGCCGACGGCGAGACAGGCCTCCTGGTTCCGCCCCGGAACCCGGACGCGCTCGCCCAGGCCGTCCTCCGCATGCTGGAGCATCCCGCCCGCGCCAAGGCGATGGCGCGCGCCGGCCGGAAGCGCGTGGAGGCGCAGTTCTCGCTCGTCACCAAGCTCGACCGGACGGAGGCGCTGTACACGCGGCTGCTCGCCGCGCGCAAGCGGGCCTAGCATGCTGCCGACGTATCGGCTGCTCCTCCGGCTCCTCCCCTATCTCAAGCCCTACTGGCCCATCCTGGCCACGGGCACCGCCCTCGCGCTCCTGGTGTCGAGCGCGGAGGGATTCATCGCCTGGCTGGTGAAGCCGGCCATGGACGAGATCTTCATCAAGCGCGACCTCGTGATGCTCAAGCTCATTCCCCTCGCCCTCCTCGGCGCCTATCTCCTCAAGGGCCTTGGGCGCTTCGGCCAGTCCTATCTCATGGCCTCGGTGGGCGAGCGCGTGGTGGCCCGCATTCGCCGCGAGCTCTACGGCCATATCCAGGGCATGCCGCTGGCCTTCTTCAAATCGCTTCACTCGGCCGAGCTCATGGCCCGCGTCGTCACCGACGTGAACCGGCTCGCCCGGCTCTCCTCCACCGTCCTCGTGATGGCGGTGCGGCAGGTGGGCACCATCATCGCGCTGCTCGTCGTGATGTTCGCCCGGGAATGGGTGCTCGCCCTCATCGCGGTGGCGGTGTTCCCCGCGGTGGCCGTCACCGTCCGCACGCTGGGACGCAAGCTCTACAGGATCAACAAGCGCTCCCAGGAGACGGTGGCGAAGCTCAACGTGATGCTCCAGGAGTCCTTCACCGGCACCAAGATCGTGAAGGCCTTCGGCCGCGAGAAACTCGAGCAGGAGCGCTTCGACGGGGTCAACAACCAGCTCCTCCGCCTCGCCCTCAAGGATCACCGCACCGATCAGGCCTCGGAGCCGCTCATGGAGGTGCTGGGCGCCATCGGCATCATGGGCGCGCTCTGGTACGGGGGCTACCAGGTCATCGCGGGCGCGCTCACGCCGGGCGAGTTCTTCTCCTTCACCACCGCGGTGGTCCTCCTCTACGGGCCCGTCCGCCAGCTCTCGCGCATGGCCAACACCGTCCAGCAGTCCCTGGGCTCGGTGGAGCGCGTGTTCGAGATCCTCGACACCGCGCCCGCCATCGCCGACGCGCCGCGCGCCTTCGTCCTCCCTGGCTTCCAGGATTCCATCGCGCTGGAGGACGTGTCCTTTCGCTACCCCGACGGCGAGACCGATACCCTCTCGGGGATCGCGCTGACCGTTCGCAAGGGCGAGATGGTGGCCTTCGTGGGGATGTCGGGAGCGGGCAAGACCACCCTCCTCGATCTCCTCCCCCGCTTTCACGACGTCACCGGCGGACGCCTAACCGTGGACGGCCACGACGTGCGCGAGGTGACGGTGGCCTCGCTGCGCGCCCTCATGGGCATCGTCACCCAGGAGACCTTTCTCTTCCACGACTCCCTGGCCTACAACATCGCCTACGGGAAGGAGGGAGCCACCCGCGAGGAGATCGAGCGGGCGGCCCGCCTCGCCCAGGCGCAGGATTTCATCGCCGCGCTGCCCGGCGGTTACGCTACCCAGGTGGGGGAGCGGGGGGTCAAGCTCTCCGGGGGCCAGCGCCAGCGCATCGCCATCGCGCGGGCCTTTCTCAAGGACCCGCCCATCCTGCTCCTGGACGAGGCCACCTCCGATCTGGACGCGGAGAGCGAGTTTCTGGTCCAGCAGGCGCTCAGCGAGCTCACCAAGGGCCGCACGGTGCTGGTCATCGCGCACCGGCTGTCCACGGTGCGCAATGCGGACCGCGTGGTGGTGGTGCACGAGGGACGGATCGCCGAGATGGGGCGCCACGAAGAGCTCATGGCGCGGGAAGACGGGATCTACCGGCGGCTGGCGGTGCTCCAGATGCTGGACTCCGCCCCCCGGTGAGCGCCCCGGCGCGAGATCGACTCGAGCCGGGGGCTCCCGGAGGCGGTCACCAGGGAGCGCCGCGCTAGGAAACCAGCGGCCGCGATGCGGGCTGGTCGCGCTCGAAGGGGCTCTTGGCCCGCTGGGCGGGGGTCCGGAACTTCTGGGCGACCTCGTTGACGAGCTGCAGCATCTCGTTCATGAACTTGTTCAGCGCGTCGGCCACATCCTCGCGCTCGGTCCGATAGTTCTCGCTCTCACCGCGGAGGGTCGCCACTTCATGGCGCAGCCGCTCGAACTCCTTCTCGCTCGTCTCCAGCGAGGTGCGGAGCCGCTCGTTCTCCTCGACCAGGGCGGGAATCATCCCCACCAGGTACTGTCCGTCCTCGATCCACTTCTGGACCTTCACTCGCGTTTCCGACCAGGCAATCCCTTCCATGCTGTTCGCCATCACGTCCGGCTCCTTCCGCTGGTTGAAAGTTTCGTTCGCTGCGTATGACGCGCCGCTGATCAAGAGTTCGCGACCGCCTTGACCTGCTTGACGTCGGTGACTCCCGCGATCGCCTTCATGATGCCGTCCTGGAGGAGGGTGGTCATCCCTCCCTGCTTGGCGTGGGCGAAGATCTCGGTGGCCCGGGCGCGCGTCTGGATGAGCCGCTTGATGTCGGGGGACGTCACCAGCAGCTCGTGGATGGCCGCGCGCCCCTTGTAACCGCTCTTCCCGCACTTCTCGCAGCCTCGGCTGCGGAAGAGCTGGAAGCTGCCGTCGTTCGGGAGGCCGAGCACTTCCCATGCCTCGGGACCGTAGGCCTGCACGACCTCCTCGAACTGCTCCGGGCTGGGGACGTAGCCCTCGCGGCAGTCCGGGCACAGGCGCTTGACCAGGCGCTGCGCCAGGATCCCCAGCATGGCGTCCGAGAAGTTGAAGGGATCGCAGCCCATGTCCACCAGCCGCACCACGGTATCGGGCGCGCTGTTGGTGTGCAATGTGCTCAGGACCAGATGGCCGGTGAGCGAGGCCTCGATGCCCACCGACGCCGTCTCCTCGTCGCGCATCTCACCGACCATGATCACGTCGGGATCGGCGCGGAGGAAGGCGCGCATGGCGCTGGCAAAGGTGAAGCCGATCTTGGGATTCACCTGCACCTGCCGGAGGCCGTGCTGGGTGATCTCGACGGGATCCTCGGCGGTCCAGATCTTCCGCTCCGGCGTGTTGATGAACCCCAGCACGGAGTGCAGCGTGGTGGTCTTGCCCGAGCCGGTGGGCCCCACGCAGAGGATGAGCCCGTACGGCCGCTGCGCGATGCGCTTCATCTCCGCCAGGTTGCGGTCGTTCATTCCTAGCTTCTCGATGGGGATGGGCTCGTTGGAGGCGAGGATACGCATCACCACGTCCTCGTCGCCGCCCGCGGTGGGGATGGTGGCGACGCGGAGCTCGATCTCCCGATCGGTGAGGGCAACCTTGATCTTGCCGTCCTGGGGCTTCCGCCGCTCCGCGATGTCGAGCCGGGCCATGATCTTGATCCGGGCCACCAGCGGGCGCCGGAACGCCCCCGGCAGCTTCATGTACTCGGAGCAGCCGCCGTCCACGCGGAACCGGATGATGGTGTCCTTCTGGGGCCCATAGGGCTCGATGTGGATGTCCGAGGCGCGCGCCTGATAGGCGGCGAGGATGACCTGCCCGGACAGCCGCACGATGGCGCTGTCGTTCTCGTCAACCTCGGCCACCTCGTGGGAGGTATCGGCGGCGGTGCCGTCTTCCTCCGCCTGGAGGGTGCCCAGGATGTCCTGGATGGATTCCGAGCTGCCCGCCCGCGCAACCTGCTCGCCGCTGGCGACGCTGAGGAAGCGCAGGATGTCCGACCGGAACCCGACCGCGAGCTTGACCTTCTGATTCTTCAGCGCCCGCTCGATGCTGTCGACCTTGGCGAGATCGTGCGGATCGTCCACCACCACCAGGATGGTTCCGCCCTCGCGCTTCAGGGGCGCCCAGAAGTTCTTCTTCAGGTACTCGAGCTTGACGTCCCGGAGGAGATCGGGCGGGATCACGATCCGGTCGTCGAACTCGACGAAGGGCACGCGATAGAAGACCGAGGCGGACTGCCCGATCTGCGCCTTGCTGATCTGATATTCCTGCATCAGGACCAGGTCCACCTGGCTCTGAGCGCGCTTGGCCTCGGAGATGGCGGTGTCCAGATCCTGCTGGCTGATCAGCCGCTGCTCGACGAGATACTCGAACTTCGAGGTGTACCGGCGAGTGGGCTGGTCGGCGGCGCGGCGGCGGGGCGCATTCTCGAACGTCTTGGCCAGACGCGCGATGGTGTCTTGCAGGCTATCGAGCCCGACGACGATCTTCTCCGCGGGCACAGCGTCCTGCTCTGCAGCCACCTGGGGAATCTGTTCGGTGCTCACCTGCCCCGTCCTTTGTCTACGAGCTCACTGCGTCGGTCGCGGCCCCTCAAAGAGATAGCAAGCCGTGTACCACAGTGCGCAGAGTCTGCAAAGTTCGCTAAGGGGCGGGATTACTTGCGGTTCTCGGCTACCAAATCGGCCTCTTGGAGGCTAACTACAAAACTCGTAGCGACCAGATTTGTTGCGGGCTGACACTTTTCGGAGACGCTCAGGCGTAATTTCGACACTGTTCGAGATCGGAGGGGGCAGCGGGGAACGCGCAGCGGGGCTACTCCCGGAAGCGATTGACGATCGGAAGCCGCCAGTCCTTGCCGAAGGCGCGGGGGGTGATCTTGATGCCGATGGGGCCCTGCCGCCGCTTGTACTCGTTCCGGTCCACCATGGCGATGACCCGCCGGACCGTCGCTTCGTCGAAGCCGCGGGCGACGATGTCGGAAATCCCCTGGTCGCCCTCCACGTAGGCCTCGAGGATGGCGTCCAGCACGGCATAGGGCGGCAACGAATCCTGATCGGTCTGATCGGGCCGGAGCTCTGCCGAGGGCGCTCGCTGGAAGATGGATCGCGGAATGAGCTCGCGTCCCGCCCGCGCATTGGCGTGCGCGGACAGCTCGTATACGAGGGTCTTGGGCACGTCCTTGATCACCGCGAAGCCGCCGGCCATGTCGCCGTACAGCGTCGAGTACCCCACGCCGATCTCGCTCTTGTTCCCGGTGGTCAGGACCAGCCAGCCGAACTTGTTGGAAAGCGCCATCAGATAGTTGCCGCGGATGCGCGCCTGGAGGTTCTCCTCCGTCACGTCCGCCTTGAGCCCCTTGAAAGGCTTCGCGAGCGCCCGCGCATAGGACTTGAACACGGAGGTGATGGGCAAGCGGAGGAACTCGATGCCCAGGTTCTTCGCCATCCGCGCCGCGTCCGACCGCGTGCCCGCCGAGGAATACGGCGAGGGCATGGTCACTCCGGTGACGTTGGCGGCGCCCAGCGCCTCCACCGCGATGCAGGCCACCAGCGCGGAGTCGATGCCGCCCGAGAGCCCCACCACCACGTGGCGGAACCCATTCTTCCGCACATAGTCGCCGAGCCCCATCACCAGGGCGCGATAGATCTCCTCAGGGCGCTCCACCTCGAGCTCCTCGCGCTCCGGCAGCGCCGGGCGTGCCCGCTCGGGAAGCGGCGGGAGCTGGATGCGGCGCGCCACGCTCTCGCTCCGCTGCTTCTCCTTGCGCCGCCGCGAGTCGTGAAGGCGGGCGCGGAAGACATTGTCCAGGTCCAGGTCGGCGACCACGAGGTCTTCCTCGAAGGCCCGGCCGCGCGCGATCCGCTCGCCCTTCTCGTTGAAGATGAAGGACTGACCGTCGAACACCAGCTCGTCTTGCCCGCCCACCGTGTTGACGAAGGCCAGGCACACGAGATCGTCGGCCGCCCGCGTGGCCAGCATTTTTTCCCGGAACCGGGCCTTGCCGGCGTGGAAGGGCGAGCCGTTGATGCTGATGATGAGGTCGGCGCCGGCCAGCGCCTGGACCGTGGTGGGACCCGTCGGGTACCAGATGTCCTCACAGATATTGGGGGCGATCACCACATCCCCCACCGCGAAGATGGGGTACTCGGTGCCGGCCTGGAAATACCGGTTCTCGTCGAAGACGCCGTAGTTCGGCAGGTACTGCTTGTGATAGGTGCCGGCATGCGCGCCATCGTGGAGCACCGCGGCGGCATTGAAGATGTCGTCGCGCCGGTCCACGAAACCCACCACCGCGGTGAGGCCATGGCTCGCGCGCGCCACGTCGCCCAGCGCGCGGAGGTTGGCCTCGATGAAGGCGGCCTTGAAGAGGAGGTCCTCGGGGGGATAGCCGGTCAGCACCAGCTCGGGAAAGGCCACCACATCGGCGCCGACGGCGCGCGCCCGGTCCATCCAGTCGATCACCATCCGGGCATTGGCCTCGACAGCCCCCACCGTGGGATTCACCTGGGCGAGGGCGACCCGCACCCGTCTCATGGCCCTATATTACCGCTTCCCCTGCCCTTTGACGGTCAGAGTCAAGCCGGCGAGGATCAGCGCGCCGCCGGCCACTATATACGGCGTCAGGGGCTCGCCCAGTACCCCCACCCCGAGCAGCGCGCCCCCCAGCGGCTGGAGATTGAGGAAGATCGCCGCCCGGGAAGCCGGCACGCGCTCCAGCGCATAGTTCCAGGCCAGATAGCCCAGGGCGGTGATGACCACGGCGAGATACAGCGTGCCGACGATCGCGAGGGGGGTGAGCCTGGGCGCGGCGCCGGCGGCCCGCTCGAGCACGGCCAGCGGCAGCATGGTCACCGCGCCCCATACGATCGACCCCGCGGTGACCGAGACGGAAGAATGGCGCGCGAGAATCTCGCGCCCGATGAGGGAATAGGACGCGTAGGCCACGCCGGCGAGGATGAGGAGGAGATCACCGCGCCAGTGCGGCACCAGCGTCTGCGACACGCCGGGGATGCCGTTGGCAATCACCACCGCGGCGCCCAGGAGCGCCAGGCCGGCCCCGACCTTTTCCCTGAAGGTCAGCCGCTCGCCGAGGAGCACCGGCGCCAGGAGCAGCATGGTGATGGGCTCCACCGTGATGAGCAGCGCGCCATTCGTGGCCGTCGAGCGCGCGAGTCCCCAGTGCGAGAGGGCAAAGGCGCCCGCGAACCCGAGGGCCCCCATCCAGAAGATGCGCCCGCGGTCGGCGCGGGAAAAGGCCGGCGCGTCGGATTTCCGGAGGGCGACGGCGAGGGGGACCAGGATGAGGGCCCCGATCACGAGCCGGGTGAGGGCCAGCGCCGAGGGCGGGATATCGTCGAGGGTGAGGCGGGTCGCCACGTAGGAGGTCGCGTAGACGATGTTCGCGAGAACCAGCACGACCTCGGCCCGCACGCGAGCGATCATACGGTATAATCCCGCGCATGACGCCCCCGCTTCGGCCGAAGGTCCCGTGGATCCCGTCCGTCGTGCAGCCCGGCCAACCCACCGAGGTGTGCCCCCGCTGCGGCGCCAAGAAGCTCATCCCCTGGACGCTACGCCGCGACCCGCAGCGCGTGACCTTGCTCCGGACGTGGGTGTGCACCGCCTGCCAGACCACCGAGGAGCGCGAGGAGTCGGAGTAAGGCGAGGGCGGCCGGTTACTGATTCACGGCGTCGATCAGCTGGCGCAGCCGCCCGTAGCTCCGGCGGTTGAAGGGCAGGATGAGGCGCGGTAGATCGGCGAGCTCACTGCCCTCGCCGCCGACGGGCCCGGCCGCCTGCTCCGGCGCGCCGCTCAGGATATCCGCGAAGCGCGAGCCCAGCTCGGCCAGCGCACCCGCCTCGAGCGGCTGGCGCAGCCGGAAGATGAGGGTGTCGCCCACGTACCGCTGGGAGTGGAAGACGCGGTAGAAGCGTTCGCACTCCGCCGCCGCCGTCTCCACGCTGTCGGTGCGCCGGTAGAGCGCGAAGTCTTCTGGCGAGATCATCCCTTCCCCCGCCATGTGATCCCGGATGAAGCCCTCGAAGCTTTCCCAGTATTTCCCGCCCGGCGCATCCACCAGCACCACCGGCACCAGCGCCGCCTTGCCGGTCTGGATGAGGGTCAGGGTCTCGAAGGCCTCGTCGGCGGTGCCGAAGCCGCCGGGAAAGTACGCCATGGCCTGGGCTTCGCGGACGAGGAAGAGCTTGCGGGTGAAGAAATACTTGAAGGTGATCAGCTTGGGGTCATCCAGGATCCAGGGATTGGCCTCCTGCTCGAACGGCAGCCGGATATTGAGCCCGAAGGACTTTTCCCGGCCTGCCCCCTCCTGGGCCGAGCCCATCACGCCGCTCCCGGCGCCGGTCATCACCATCCAGCCCGACGAGATCATCCGCTTGCCGAATGCGTGGGCCTGCTGGGATACCGGATGGTCGCCGGGCGTGCGGGCGGAGCCGAACACCGTGACCTTGGGCACGTTACGCCACGGCGCGAACACCTTGTAGCCGTAGCGCAGCTCCTTCAGGGCGGCGCTGGTGATCTTGAGGTCCACCACGCCCGCCCCGTCTTCGTAGAGCTTGAGCACAGTGGTGAGCATGTCGGAGTAGAGGCGCCACTGGCCCTCCGGCACGCGCAGCTGCTCGAGCAGCGCGTCGACGGCCCGATTCGCTTCCTCGGACTGCAGATGGTAGCGGCGGTCGGCGCTCACACCCAAAGTATACATGGTGGGTGCGCGCCCTAGGCCAAGGTGTGGCGCACCATCTTGCCCTCCACCATGTACACCACCATCTCCGCGATATTGGTGGCGTGGTCGGCCACCCGCTCCATGAAGCGCGAGATGAGGATGAGGCGAAGGGCGCGCGGGATGGTCCGCGGATCCGCCATCATGAAGGTCAAGAGCTCGCGGAAGATCTGCTCCTTGAGGGCGTCCACCGCCTCGTCCTCCGCGCACACCGCGCGCGCCAGCGCGGTGTCGCGGGCCACGAAGGCGTCCAGGCTTTCCTTGACCATCCGCTGGGCCATCTCCGCCATCCGCGGCAGGTCGACGTAGGGCTTGAGCTGGGGCTCCTGGTGGAGCTCGATGGCGCGCTGGGCGATGTTCACCGCCTGGTCGCCGATGCGCTCGAGGTCGGTGACGATCTTCATGGCGGTGGTGATGAAGCGGAGATCGCTCGCCGCCGGCTGGTGCAGGGCCAGCAGCTCCACGCACTTCTCGTCCACCTCCACGTCGTACTGGTTCACCTGCCGGTCGCGCTCGATCACCTCGCGCGCGAGCGCGTCGTCCCGCTCCAGCAGCGCTCGCATCACGCGGCGGATCTGGTCCTCGACCAGCCCGCCCATGGCAAGCAGGGTCTGCTTGAGCGTGTCCAGCTCCTCGTGGAAGTGCCGCATGGTTCCCCCTAGCCGAAGCGCCCGGTGATGTAGTCCTCGGTGCGCTTGTCCCGCGGATTGGTGAAGAGCGCCCGCGTCACCCCGTACTCGACCAGCTCGCCCAGCAGCATGAAGCCGGTATAGTCGGACACCCGCGCCGCCTGCTGCATGTTGTGGGTGACGATCACGATGGTGTAGCTGTTCTTGAGCTCGAGCATGAGCTCCTCGATCCGCGCGGTGGCGATGGGGTCCAGGGCCGAGCACGGCTCGTCCATGAGGAGCACGTCCGGCTCCACCGCGATGGCCCGCGCGATGCAGAGCCGCTGCTGCTGGCCGCCGGAGAGCCCCAGCGCGCTCTCGTGCAGACGGTCATTGACCTCTTCCCACAGCGCGGAGGCCCGGAGGCTCCGCTCCACGATGCCCTCGAGATCGCTCCGGCTCTTGACGCCCAGGATCCGGGGGCCGTAGGCGACGTTCTCGAAGATGGTCTTGGGGAACGGGTTGGACTTCTGGAACACCATGCCCACGCGCTTGCGCAGCTCGGTGACGTCCATGCCGCGGTCGTAGATGTCGGTGCCGCCGATCCGGACATTGCCCAGGATGCGGACGCCGTCCACGAGGTCGTTCATGCGGTTGATGCACCGGAGAAGGGTGGACTTCCCGCAGCCCGACGGCCCGATATAGGCCGTCACCCGGTGCTTGGGGACGGACATGGTCACTTCCTTGAGGGCCAGCTTCTCGCCGTAGTAGAGGGAGAGGTGGTCGATCTCGACCATGGGGCTCTCCATCAGGGGAGCCGCCTCCGCCCGCGGATTCAGGTTCGCCGCGATCCCGACCGTTCCGACCATGAGAGCCTCCTGACGCGTGGGCAATGTCCCTACACCGCTGCGGTCGCGTACTTCTTGCGGAGCCGGTTGCGCATGCTGATGGCGAAGAGATTGAGCAGCACCACGATCCCCAGCAGGAGGAGGGTGGTCGCGAAGACCATGGGCCGCGCCGCGTCCACGTTCGGCGACTGGAAGCCCACGTCGTAGATGTGAAAGCCGAGGTGCATGAACTTCCGGTCGAAGTGCAGGAAGGGCCAGAAGCCGTCGATGGGCAGCGAGGGGGCCAGCTTCACCACTCCCGTGATCATGAGGGGCGCCACCTCCCCGGCCGCCCGCGCCATGGCGAGGATGAGCCCGGTCAGGATGGATGGCATCACCGCGGGCAGGACCACCCGGAGCGTGGTCTCGAGCTTGGTGGCCGAGAGCGCGAGGGATGCTTCGCGGATACCCCGCGGGATGGCGGCCAGCCCTTCCTCGGTGGCCACGATCACCACCGGCACCGTGAGCAGCGCCAGCGTCAGGGACGCCCAGAGGATGCCTCCGGTGCCGTAGGTCGGCGTCGGGAGCGCGTCCGCGTAGAACAGCCGGTCGATGGTGCCGCCCACGAAGTAGATGAAGAAGCCCACGCCGAACACCCCGAACACGATGGAGGGCACCCCGGCCAGGTTGTTCACCGCGATGCGAACCGCGCTCACGAATGGGCCCTGCCGGGCGTACTCCCGGAGATAGAAGGCGGCGAGCACCCCCAGCGGGGTCACCAGGATGCTCATGATGACCACCATCATCACGGTGCCGAAGATGGCGGGAAACACGCCGCCCTCCGTGTTCGACTCGCGCGGCTCGTCGGACACGAATTCCCAGATCCGCGTCGCGTAGTGCCAGGTCTTGGCGGGCAGGCCCATGGCGTTGGGGAAGTAGACGTCGAGCACCTGGGCCAGGGGCAGGACCTTCTCCTTCCCGCCGTCGGCCGATACCACCACGGTGGCGCCCTGCTGCTTGCGAAGCGCGGCGAGACGCGTCTCCTGCGTCGCATAGCGCTCCTGGAGCGCGGCCATCTCGCGCTGGATCGCGTCCACCTCGGGCCCGCCGGCGACGCCCTTCCGCTCGAGGCCCTTGAGCCGGAGGCGGAGCTTCTCCTGAGCATGGTTGATCGCGCCGATCTCGCCGGTCTCCAGGCTCCGGATCTCGGCTCGAAGGCGCGACGCCTCGGGCATACGCTTCCGGATCTCCGCCCATGCCGCCGCCGGCCCCTTCGCCACCACGGCATCGCCCTCGCGCACCTCCGCGAGCCCGCCGATCAGCAGGCCCCACTCCGTCCGCTCCACGACGGCGATATCCGGCGGATAGTCCCGCCTGGTCACCTGCCTCTCGTCCACCCACTGGAAGTCCGCGCCGTAGAGGTCACGGTTGGCGACCTTGACCTTGATGCGGTGCTCGCCGACCTTCCCGGGGACGACTTCGCGATCCGCCACCTGGCCGGTCATGAGCGTGCCGTCGGCCAGCGTCAGGCGCAGCACGCTCTTGGGCCAGAAGAATCCCAGTCCGTTGTAGAGAATCAGCCCGATGAGCCCTGCCACCAGCAGAAGGGCCAGCGCGAGCGCGCCCCCCGTGAGCCAGATGAAGGGCTCCCCGCTCCGCCAGGCCTTGCCCAGGCGCGTGCTCACAGGTAGCGGTACTTCTGCCGGAGCTTGAGGCGCACCAGCTCGGCGACGGTGTTCACGGCGAAGGTCAGGCAGAATAGCAGGAACGCGGCCAGGAACAGCACGCGGAACAGCGTCCCGCCCTCCGGCGCCTCCGGCAGCTCCACGGCGATATTGGCGGAGAGCGCGCGGAAGCCGTTGAAGATGCTCCAGTCCATCACCGGCGTATTGCCGGTGGCCATGAGCACGATCATGGTCTCGCCCACCGCGCGGCCGAAGCCGATCATGATGGCCGAGAAGATGCCCGGGCTGGCGGTGGGAAGCACGATGCGCAGCGCGGTCTGCCACCGGTTCGCCCCCAGCGCCAGCGAGCCCGCGCGGAGATGCTGCGGCACGTTGGCGAGAGAGTCCTCGGCGATCGTGAAGATGATGGGGATCACCGCGAAGCCAATGGCGACCCCCACCACGAGGGAGTTCCGCTGGTCGTAGGTCAGCCCCAGCGCCGACAGGAGCCAGCCGCGATAGCTACCGCCGAGCAAGGTCGCCTCCACCAGCCCGCCCAGCGCGAAGGCGATCCAGGCGCCGGCGACCACCACCGGGAGGAGAAAAAAGACCTCGGTCCCGGTCTTGAACCGGCCGCGGATCCACAGAGGGAGCATGCGCCAGGCCGCGAAGGCGGCAAGGATGCAGACCGGCAGGACGAGCGGGAGCAGGAAGAGGCCGGGCACGATCCGCTCGATCATGGGCGCCAGCCAGAGCCCGGCGAGGAAGCCGAGCACCACGCTGGGAAGCGCGGCCATGATCTCCACCACCGGCTTCACATAGCCCTTCACCGCCGGATGCATGAACTCGCTCACGTAGGTGGCGGCGAGCAAGGCCAGGGGGACCGCGAAGAGGAGCGCGTAGAACGTCCCCTTGAGGGTGCCGTAGATCAGCGGCGTCAGGCTGAACTTCGCCTCGAAGTCGTCGGTGCCGCCGGTGGACTGCCACACGTATTCCGGCTTCGAGTAGCCCTCGTACCAGACCTTCCCGAACACCGTCTTGAGCGTGATCTCGGGGTGCGGGTTGTGCACGTCCCACCGGGACCAGGCGCCCTTGCCGTCCGCGCTCAGGATGCCGTCGGTCTTGGGGGCGAACACGACCGCGCGCAGGTCGCCGCCCGGCGCTGTTGGAGACAGCAGGGTCTGACCCGAGGTCCCGTAGTTGAGGTGAAGCTGGCCGGCGCCGTCCGCGGTGACGAAGCCCTTGTCCCGCCTCGAGGGGCTGATCGCCACCACCGGGCCCGCGTGCGGCGTGAAGTCATAGA
>DASRWT010000019.1:0-58378 GCA_035654455.1 Candidatus Nitrosocosmicus sp.
GCCCTTCACGAAGAAGTCCGGGTTCTTCACGTACTCGACGAACTCCCCCTTCCGCCACTCCTTGACCTTGAAGGGCCCGGTGCCCACGCAGCCGGTGCGATAGGAGGCGGCGGGCACGTGCGCCGCGTAGACCGGCGAGTAGCCGGAGGCGAGCATGAGGAGCAGCGAGGGTTGCGGGCGCTTGAGCCGGAACACCACCGTGTAGGGATCCGGCGCCTCGATGTGCTCGACGTTGGCGTACCAGTCCTTTCTGGGATTGATACGTAGTTTGGCGGTGGCGTCGGGCGCCTCGCGCACCATGTCGAAGGTGTACTTGACGTGCTTCGAGGTGAAGGGCTTGCCGTCGTGCCACTTGACGTCTTTTCTCAGGAAGAAGACCAGATTCTTGTAGTTGTCCTGCCACGACCACTTCTCGGCCAGCTCGCCCACCACCGAGTCCAGGCTTTCGTTCTTCTTGGACTGGTCGAAGAGGACGAGGTTGCTGAAGCAGGGCAGCGACGGGGTGCTGGTGGCCACCGTGGACGACTCGTGGGTGGCGAAGCCCTGGGCCAGGTCTTCCCGCAGCATGACGTTCAGCGTGCCGCCCGACTTCGGGGCCTGGCCAATGGCGGGAGTGAGGGTCAATCCGACGGTGAGAGCCAGGGTGGCCCCCGCGATAGTTGCGAGCAGTGTGGGCTGACGCATGCGACCTCCTCGTTGGACATGCGCCGGGCGGCGACGGCCGGACACGCGCGCATTGCCGTGTGGTGGCGCAAATATACGCGATGGCCGCGGGGGCGACAACTGTTCGCCATGTCGAAGGCGGAGCGCTGCGCGTGGCGTGAGTGCCGCGCCGCGTCAGACGGGACCTGAGGCCAGAAAAGCCTTCCTCCCGGCGGCGGTCCCGCGGTATGTCACTCGGTGAGGAGGATCGCCGATGGGGAAGCTCGTGTTCGCGGCGCTGGTGTTCCTGGCCGGCGTGGGCGCCTATGTCGTGCTGCGGCGCCAGGGCCAGCGCTTCGGCTCGGGACCGCTGGCGCTCGTGCCCACCGCGGTACTGGGGCTGGCCATCGCCATTCCCGCCCTCATCTTCATCTTCTCGATCTTCCGCATCATCCCCGCCGGCGAGGTGGGCGTGAAGGTGCTCTTCGGACAGGTGGAGCCGGTGCCGCTGCGCGAGGGGCTCAACGTGCTCTGGAACCCGCTCTACGACGTGGTCACCATGGACACGCGGGTGCTCAAGCACACCGCGAGGTATGACGCCGCCTCCAAGGATCTCCAGGCGGTGCACGTGGAGATGGTGCTCAACTACCGGCTCATCCCGGACCGCGCGCCCGAGGTGTACCGCACCATCGGGCTCGCGTTCTCCAACGTCATTATCGATCCCGCAGCCCAGGAAGTGCTCAAGGCGCAGACCGCCACCCACAATGCCGCGGAGATCCTCCTCCGCCGGGCCGCCATCAAGACCGATATCCAGACCGGCCTCGCTCAGGGCCTGGCCAAGTACGGCATCGAGCTGAAGGAGGTCTCGCTGGTGAACATCCGCTTCGACGCCGCCTACGAGAAGGCGATCGAGGCCAAGCAGATCGAGGAGCAGAAGGCGGAGCAGAAGCGCTACGAGCTGATCCAGGCCCAGCGCCAGGCGGAGATCGTCGCCGCCACCGCCAAGGGCAAGGGCGATGCGGCGCTGGCCGAAGCCAAGGGAGTGGCCGACGCGCTCCGCATCAAGGGCGAGGCCGAGGCCGCCTACAACGCGAAGGTGTCGGGCTCGCTGAGCCCGGTGCTGATCCAGCAGCAATATCTCGCCCGGTGGGACGGCCGGCTGCCGCAGTACACGTTCGGCGGCAACGCCGTGCCCATGATCCAGATGCCGGGCGGCGCGGGCGATCCCGCGCGCCGCTGAGCGGCTGGGGTCAGTCCGACGAGCGGCTGACGCACGCGGGTGTCTCCTTTCATCGGAGGAACGGCGGGGCCAGGTCCAGCTCCACCACTCGCGCGCGGACCGACTTCTCGACGATCAGGAGCTCGCCCACGGCGATCGGGAGCTTGAAGCGGCGGGGGCCCGCGCTCCCCGGATTGACGTAGAGCACTCCCTCGCGCTCGACCACGGACGGCCGGTGCGAATGCCCGGACACCACCACCTGGAACCCGGCCGCCGCCGGATCCAGGTCCAGCTCGCCGAGATCGTGCACGATATAGATGGCCACCTCGCCCACCCGGAGCGCCTCGGTCTCTCGCACCGCTCGCGCCCAGGGCCCCGTGTCGTTATTGCCGCGCACGGCCGTGACGGGAGCGAGGGTGGCGAGCTCCTCGAGAATGTCCTCGCGCCCGATGTCGCCTCCGTGCACGATGAAATCGCTGCCGCGCAGGAACGCGACCGCCTCCGGTCGAAGCAGACCATGCGTGTCCGAGATGAGGCCGACGCGCCGCTTGGTCTCCCCGCTCACGCGGGCCCTTCTCCGCTCCACTCGTTGACGAGAACCTCGAAGTGCCTGACCGTCGATGGAAGCTCGAGAAGGTACTCGGCGTCCCTGGCCAGGTGGTGAGGCTTCTCGATATCCGCGCCGGCATAGGCCCGTATCTCGTCGCGAGATCCCCAGTACGAGATCGTGATGAAGCTCGCGATTCCGTCGCGGACCTCCCGGAACACCTGGACGCCCAGGTTGCCCTTGGTCGCCCGGAGCTTCTTCACCCCTTCTTCATGGTGGTATGCGGCGTAGGCCTCGGCGATCGCTTCTCGCGTCCGCCCTTGCCACATCCGGGCCACGACGGGTTTCTGCATCTTTTCCTCCTTGCCGCTCAATCGCTCGCCCGCGGGTAGACCACCTTGAATTGCTCACACACTACCGGCATCCCCATATCAGGCACCCTGCCGATGCGCCGGCACTCTCGGGAGAAGAATCGCCAGTGCGCGTCGCGCCAGTAGAGGAGCGTCTTGTCGCCTTCGCCTTCCACGGCGGCAAAGTGGTCGCTGACGCTGTCGAAGGGGACGATCTCGATGTGGGTGGATTCGATGATGCACAGGGGAACGCCTTGCCAATCGGTGACCACGCTGAGGGAGCCCACGATCGGGAGAGGCTTGCCGGTGACCTCGTTGGTCCAGAGAAGACCCGCGGTGGCGCGTTTCTGGCCGGACAGAACGAGAGCGGCGAGGGCGTTGGCGGTCGGCTCGTTGTCGTCGAAGTGGAACGCCTCGTAAAACCGCGGCGAAGCGTCATACGCGATCGAAGCCTGAAACTCGTCCCAGAACGGCTGCACACTCTTCGGAACGTTCGGCATGGGCCGCGGGTGCCTAACGCTCTACCATTGCTGGGCCCATGCCGGCGCGGGGGTGGGGTTCGGCTCGGAGAGAGACAGGTCTTCCTCGAACACGACCTCGGAGCCATCGGCCTCGAGATTCCAGACCTGGAGCTTTCCGCTCCGCGTGGCGACCAGCAGATGCCCGTCTCGATCCCAGTCCGCCCATTGTAGGTCGCTCAAGAGCTTGATCTCTCCATTCACTTCCAGCCAGTAGCCGGCACGCAGACCGTCCACCGCCTGATCGACACCGAACTCGCCTCCCGCCCATCCGAGGCTTTCCACACAAAGGACCCGGTCCCCGCCGGGCTGGCGCTTCTGGATACGGGCGTTCCGCCGCTCATCCCAGGCGTCCCGGGGGTCGCGTGGCGGAGAGTCCGCCGCTTCCTCCCAGCCACGGTGCCGTTCGTTGGCAAATTGAACCACCGAGATGAAGCGCAATCCGTAGGGGACCGGGAGCTTCGCCGCCTCGGGGCTCTCGCTGTCGTCGGCCTCGGTGAAGTAGTAGCCTCGCGTCCAGGTGCCGCAGGTGCCGAAGGCGTGAAGCGCGGTGAGCCACGGGAGCTTCGACAGGGCCATGTACGCCTCGCCGTGCTCCCAGGTGGCGCTGGGCTTGTGCGCGAAGTAGCAGAGGAAGCGGCCGTCGGGGGAGAGATCGGACCGCCGGGGGAAGATCCGCCCCGCGAGCCACGCGCCCGGCTCGTACCGTCTTGCCTCGAGATCCCAGCGGCCCACGTGTGACCAGCTGGTCGGCCCGCGCCGGAACACCGCCACGATCGGCGCCGTCGTCGCCGGAATGCAGTAGATCCGCGGAGGAACGCTCTCAGGCACGCGACATCACAATCCCGGTCAGCCGGCGGCTCACCCGATCACTCAATGATCTGGCCGGCTCGCGCGAGGAGCTCGGGCGGAATTGTCAATCCGAGAGCGCGTGCGGCCTTCAAATTCACGACCATCTCGAACTTCAAAGGTCCTTCCATAGGCAGGTCGGCTGGTGCAGAACCTTTGAGAATCCTGTCTACGTAACCGGCCGCGCGCCGATACAAATCGGCGCCATCGGGTCCATAGGCGAGCAGCCCTCCCGCCCGGGCGAACAGCGGGGAACCGATCGTAGGCAATCGATGCTTGAGGGCGAGGCTGGCGATTTGGACGCCAAGCGAGTTGAGCAGGGATGAGTTCGGCACCACGACGGCGTCCACTCCTTGTCGTCGCAAGTCGTCGAACGCCTGGGTGAGATCGTTCGGTCCGCGCACGAAGACTCGGTGAATTGCCAGCCCCCGTGATCGGGCGGCTCCGTTCTCCTTTTGGGCCCAGACTTCGGCCACTTCGGGGACCTCGATGCCGGGCACGTCGAACCAGCCAACGCGGGAAGCCCCCGGGGCAACTTGCTTCAAGAGGTCCAGCCATATCACGGTCGATTCGAACTCCTCGAGTACGAGCCCGGTTACATTGCCGCCGGGCCGGGCGAGACTGGCGACCACACCGCTCGCCACCGGATCACCGACGACAGCGATCACGATGGGAACTGTGCGTGTGGCCTGTTGTGCCGCACGCGATCCGGCTGACCCGTGGGTCACGATGATGTCGACCCCCAGGCCTACAAGCTCAGTGGCCAGGACTGGCAAGCGATCGAGCGACCGCTGCGCCCAGCGGTACTCGATGACGAGATTTCTGCCCTCCTCGTACCCGCGATCCCGGAGACCCCCTCGAAGCGCGACGATCTGGCGGTCGAGATCAGGGGCAGAAGTCTGTCCGAGAAAGCCAAGCCGGTAGACTCGATCCGCCGGCTGCGCCCCGGCCACGAGCGGCACGAGAAGCAGCGCGAAGACAACAATGTTGAGGCACAGACCGCGCCAACCTCTCTCGGACAAGCGGGTGAAACCTCCCATATCAGCCCCCTCGTGTTCCTGCCTGGCGTCTAGCGTGCGACATCGAGGAACGGGGTGTCTGGATCGCTCACGTAGAAAATCACGACTCGCATGGGCTCGGTGCTGCTGCGGTTGTAGCCCGTCATCTTGACCTGGGGCGGTTCGACCATCGCTTCACCGGCTTTCAACGTGACCGGAGCGCGCCCCTCCATCTCCAGGGTAAAGACGCCTTCCAGGACGTAGACGGTGACCGGGAACCGGTGGCTATGGAACGGAGTCTTGTCGCCGGGCTTCACGGTTACGGCGAAGACGCGCACCTCCTGCCTCTCGCCCTTGGGCATCCCCTGTACCACCTCCCGAAAAACAGGTGAGGGAGGCGTGGGGGCGCTCTGCGCTTGCGCACACGACGGCAGGCTGAGGAACACCGCCACCAGCGCGAGACCGACACTCATCGCATTCCGCATCCGAGATTCTCCTCTTGCCAGCAGTCTTGCTGGGCAGCCGCCCGTTACTCGATCGTCTGGTCCGCGCGCAGCAGCAGCGACGGTGGAATGGTGAGGCCAAGCGCCTTGGCGGTCTTCAAGTTGATCACCAGCTCGAACTTCGTTGGCTGCTCGATGGGCATGTCGGCCGGCTTGGCCCCCTTCAGGATCTTGTCCACAAATCCTGCCGAGCGCCGCTGGATGTCATTGACGTTCGCGCCATAGGACATGAGGCCGCCGGAGTCGGGAAACTGGCGAAAGTTGTACATGGCGGGCAACCGCCGCTGCGCCGCCAGCGCCACCACCTCGGCCCGGTAGCGTTCGACGACCAGCACGTCACGGCGGACGAGGATCGCGCCCACCCCCGCCTGGCTCATGGCGGCGAAGGTCGTGGCGAGGTCCTCGCGGCGGCTCACCGGGAAGTCCTTCACCTCGAGCTTGAGCCGACGCGCGGCCGCCTCCAGCTGCGCTTTCGCGACGTCGTAGCCGGGCGATCTGGGGTTCCGCAGGACGCCGACGCGGGACAGCCTCGGCAGCGCTTCCTTGAGCAGCTCGAGCTGCTTACCGGACAGCTCCTCGGAGTCGAGGGTGAGGCCGGTCGTGTTTCCGCCCGGCCGGGCCAGGCTCGCGACGAATCCCTCTCCGATCGGGTCCGGGAGCGTGGACATCACGATCGGGATGGTGCGGGTCGCCCCTTGCGCCGCCCGGACGCCCATCGGTGCGCTCGCCACGATCACGTCCACGGGGAGCCGGACCAGCTCGGCGGCCAGCTCGGGCAGGCGCTCGGATTTGCCTTCGGCGTATCGGTATTCGATGAGGATGCTGCTCCCCGGCGTCCAGCCCAGGTCGCGGAGGCCCCGCTCGAACGCCTCCCGGTTGCCAAAGTCTCCGGGAGGAGGGTTCCCGGGCCGGAGCACGCCGACCCGCGGTGTCTTGCCCGGCGACTGCGCCGCGACGACGACCGCGCCGACCAGAAGCAGGACGGCCGTGGCGACCAGACGAGTAACCGTCGAGCTCACGGGGAGACGAGATTGCGCGGGAGGTGGTCCCGCCTGAGGCCGGCGGCCTCGCCCTGGAGCTGAGCCCGGACGGGGTCGCCGGCCGTCAACGCGCGTCTACTTGACGATGACGCCGCAGGCGATGCGTCCACCGCTATTGCCGGTGGGATCGGTCTTCATGTCGTCGGCCGCCGCGTGCACGATGATGGCGGTGCCGTTGTCGCCCAGGAGCGAGTTGGGCCCGGGCCGGAGCGTGACCAGCTTGTTGACGTAGTCGATGCCGCCCTCACCGTTGGCGGCGACCTTGAGATTGGGCAGGTCACCCGCGTGCGGGCCCTCCGGGCTCTCCATCCCGTGCTTCTTCCCCGCCGGATTGAAGTGCCCCATCGAGGAGGTGAACTCGGGCGGCTGGCACACGCCCACCGCGTGGATGTGCAGGCCCTTGTCTCCCGGCGGGAGGCGGTAGCCCGTGATGGCGATCCGCACGCCGTCGGACTGCTCGATCAGGGTCGCCACGCCGACCTGCTTGCCGTCCTTGTCCTTGAGCGTCGCCTCCGCCGACAGGGGCGGCGGCGGCTCCTTCTCCGCCCGCATGCTCGCGCACCCCGCCAGCGTCACCGCCAGGCCGACCACCAGCAGCCGTCTCACCGTTGAGATCCCCCCCTGGTCATGCAGGTTGTGTGACCTTCGCGACGAGCGGCTGGGCCGCCTCGCGGAACCGTTTCACGTTATCGAGCTTGACGTGCTCGTAGCCGCGGATCATGTCCGGCAGCTCCGCCAGCGCCACCGCCGCGTCGTGGGTGGCCGGGCCGAGCCGGTAGAGCGCCGCCTCGACGTGCCGCGTGTACTCACCCACCAGCGCGCGCTCCACCCGCCGCACCTCCGCATAGCCGAAGGGATCGAGAGGGCTGCCGCGCAGCCGGCGCAGAGCGTAGAGCGTGCGGAAGACGGGCCGGAACCAGGGCCCCAGCTTGAGCTTCTTCTGGAGCCCCATCGCGCGGAACAGCGGCGGATGGAGGTTCCACGCGTAGCGGATGCGCTCGCCGAAGCGGGCGCGCAGCTCGGCCTCCAGCGTGGCCTCGAGGTGCAGCCGCGCCACCTCGTACTCGTCCTTGTAGGCCATGAGCTTGAACAGGTTCCGCGCCACCGCCTCCGCCAGCCCCGTCCGCCCCGGCACCTTGCCGATCTCCGCCTGCGCCACCTTTTCCACCATCTCCACGTACGCGCGCGCATACGCGAGATCCTGGTACGCGATCAGCTCGGGCACGCGCCGCTCGAGCAGGCGCCGCAGCTCGGTGCCGGCCGCTGCCGCCTTGACCGAGTCCACCAGGGCGCGTGCGTCGGCCTCCAGCATGACCGGCTTCACCTCGCGGCCGGTGGCGGTGCGCACCGCCGCCTCCACGCGCTTGGCGTCCACCACCGCCATCCGCCCCCAGCGGAAGGCCAGGAGGTTCATCTCCACCGAGACGCCGTTCAGCCGGATGGCGCGCTCGATGCTGGCGGACGAGATCGGAAGCGCCCCCGCCTGATAGGCCGCGCCGAGCATGAGCGGATTGGTCGCCATGTGGTCGTTGAAGAGACCCTCCGCCATCGCCTGGGCGTCCAGGTAGACGTTCTGGTCCTTGCGGGTGACGCGGTCGATATTGAGCAAGGTGCTGCCCAGTTCGGGGAAGTGCACGGCGGTGTCCACCACCATCTGTCCGGTGGGGATCTGGCTGGTCGACACCACGGCCACGGTGCGTCCCGACTCCGCCTTGTCGAGGTTGTTGGGATCCGTGGCCACGAGGAGATCGAAGCCCAGATAGAGGTCGGAGCCGCCCGCCGACACCTTGTTGGCGGTGACCAGCGGCTGCGACGAGATCTTGAGGTCGGAGACGACGGGGCCGCCCTTCTGGCTGAGCCCGGTCTGATCGAGCCCGCGCACGTGCCGGCCGTCCAGCAGCGCGGCGGTGCCGAGGATCTGGCTCACCGTCACCACGCCGGTACCGCCGATGCCCATCATGTGGACGGCGAAGCCGTCGGTACGCACCTTGACCACCGGGTCGGGCAGCACGACGTCCAGCGGGGGCAGCCGCTTTTGCTTCTTCACCGGCTCGCCCGCGGTTTCTATGGTCAGGAAGGACGGGCAGTCCCCGAGGAGACACGAGTAGTCCTTGTTGCAGGACGACTGGTGGATCTGGGTCTTGCGGCCGAACTCCGTCTCCACCGGCTGCACCGAGAGGCAGTTCGACTTCTTGCCGCAGTCGCCGCAACCCTCGCAGACCCGCTCGTTGATGAACACCCGCTGCTCGGGCTCCGCCTGGCGCCCCCGCTTGCGGAGCCGGCGCTTCTCCGCCGCGCACTGCTGGTCGTGGATGAGCACGGTGACGCCCGGGGTGGCGGCGAGGAGCGACTGCGCCTCGATGAGGCGGTCGCGGTGCCACACCTCCGCCGCCACCGGCACACCCTTGTACTTGCCGGGATCGTCGGTGGTGATGAGGATCTTCTTCACGCCCTCCGCCTGGAGCTGGCGGGTGAGGGCGGGGATGCCGATGGCGCCCGCGGCCGTCTGCCCGCCCGTCATCGCCACCGCCGCGTTGTAGAGGATCTTGTAGGTGATGTTGACGCCCGCCGCCACCGCGTAGTCGATGGCGAGCTTGCCCGAGTGAAAGAGCGTGCCGTCGCCGATGTTCTGGAACAGGTGCGGCGTCTCGGTGAAGGGCGCGATGCCCACCCACTGCGCGCCCTCGCCGCCCATGTGGGTGACGCCGATGATGCCGCGGTCCATGCCCATGGCCATGCCGTGGCACCCGATGCCCGCCGCCGCCACCGCGCCCGCGGGGACGACGGTGGACCGGTTGTGCGGGCAGCCCGAGCAGAAGAAGGCGGTGCGGGCCAGCGTGAGCGTGCGCGGCCGGCGCTTCAGCTCGTCCAGGTGCTGGATGCGCGCGTCCACGGACTCGATGCGCGCCTTCCGGCCCAGGCGCCGGGCCACCGCCCGCGCGATCGTGTCGGAGTCCAGCTCGCCGATGGAGGGAACGAGCGCGCGCTCCTCCTCGTCCTGCTTGCCCACCACGCGCGGCCGGTCCGGCCAGCCATAGAGCACGTCCTTGGCCGCCGTCTCGAGGAAGGGCCGCTTCTCCTCGATCACGAGGATCTCCTCGAGGCCGCGGGCGAACTCGCGGATGATGCGCGGCTCCATCGGGTACATGAGCCCCATCTGGAGGATGCGGATCCCGTAGCGGCGGAGCCCCGCCTCGTCCAGGCCCAGCTCCTCGAAGGCCTGGCGGACATCGTAGTAGGTCTTGCCGGTGGTGAGGATGCCGAGCCAGGCATCCGGCGTGGGCACCGTGATGCGGTTGAGCTTGTTCTCCCACGCATAGCGGCGGGCCAGCTCCAGACGCGCCAGGTGCAGCGTGCGCTCCATGTCCAGCCCATAGGGCGGGATGATGTTGAGGTTGATCTGGTGCTGGAACGGCTTGCCGTCCAGCTCCACGCTGGGAATCACGGGCTGGATGCGATCGAGCCCGACCTCGATGGTGCCGGTCTCGTCGGCGACATTGGTCACGATCTTCATGGCCGCCCACAGGCCGGAGATGCGCGAGAGCATGAAGCCGTGGAGGCCCAGGTCCAGGATCTCCTGCACATTGCCGGGGTAGAGCGTGGGCATGAACGCGTCCGCCAGCGCCCACTCGGAATGGCTGGGCAAGGTGGACGACTTCGAGATGGGGTCGTCGCCGGCCAGGGCCAGCACGCCGCCGTTCTTCCCCACTCCCGCGAAGTTCGCATGCTTGAACACGTCACCGGTGCGGTCCACGCCGGGCGCCTTCCCGTACCACATGCCGAGCACGCCGTCGTACTTGGGGCGCGGGAAGGAGTTGACCATCTGGCTGCCGAACACGGCGGTGGCGCCCAGATCCTCGTTGAGGCCGGAGGAGAAGACCACGTGGTGCTCGGTGAGGAGCTTCGCGTAGCGCTCCAGCGTCTGGTCCAGCCCGCCCAGGGGCGAGCCGCGGTAGCCGGAGATGAAGGTGGCGGTGCGAAGGCCGCGACGGCGATCCGCGCGGTGCTGATCGAGCGGCAGGCGCACCAGCGCCTGGATGCCGGAAAGAAAGACGGTGCCGTCTTCCTGGGTGTACTTGGCGTCCAGTGAGAACTCGTCGTGCTTCGTGGTCATGGATCCCCCTGACTGAGGGCCGGCGAACGGGACAGGATCGGGCTACGGTGCCGGGCACATCCTAGGCCGAAAGGCCCAATAAATCAACGCTAGCGCCGCAGGAGCGGCTCCAGGTAAGGCCAGAGCCGCTCGACGATGATGCGGTAACCCTCCGCGGTGGGATGGATGCCGTCCGGCTGATTGAGCCGCGCGACGGCGCCCACCCCGTCGAGAAAGAACGGCATGAAGGCCACCTTGCGCCGCGCGGCCACCTCCGCGTAGACGGTCTCGAAGCGCCCGGCATAGCTGGCGCCGTAGTTCGGCGGCAGCCGCATGCCGAGGAGCAGCACGCGCGCGCCCCCCGCCTCGAAGCGCGTCACCATGGCGTCGAGGTTGGCGCGCACGCGGTCGAGATCCTGGCCGCGAAGGGCATCGTTGGCGCCCAGCTCGAGCAGCACGATATCGGGCTTGCTCCGGAGCACCCAGTCCACGCGCCGCAACCCGCCCGCGGTGGTATCGCCCGATACGCCCGCGTTGATCACGCGGTAGGAATAGCCGTCGGTGCGGAGCTTGGCGGCGAGGAGCGCGGGATAGGTCTGGTCGGGCGCCACTCCCTGTCCCGCGGTGAGGCTGTCGCCGAACGCCACGATGACGCGATCGGGCTGGGCGGTGGCCCCCGCGGCGCCGAGGGCGCACCACAGGACCAGCAGGCCGAGGATGGCGGCGCCGCGGCGTCGCGTCACGCGCTCTGGGGCCGTGAGCGCAGGAGGTTCAGCCCCAGCGCGATGTAGACGCAGCCCGACAGCCGCTCGAGCCAGACCAGGAGCCGCGGCGACCGGCGAAGCGTCGAGGTGGCGGTGGCGGCGCCGAGCGCGAAGAGCACGCACCAGAGCGTGCCGCCGATCACGAACAGCCCGCCCAGCACGAGGAAGGGCAGCGGGCCCCACCCCGTGCCCGGATCCACGAACTGCGGCAAGAAGGCGAGGAAGAACACGGCGACCTTGGGATTGAGGATATTGGAGAGCACGCCCTGCCGGTACACGCGCCAGCCGGAAGCGATCTCGAGCGTGGGCGCGACGAGCGGCGCCACCGGGCGGCGGAGCGCGGCCACCCCCAGGTAGATCAGATAGGCCGCGCCCGCCACCTTGACCGCGAGGAAAGCCCAGGACGACGCGGCGAGCACGGCGGAGAGGCCCAGCGCCGCCGCCAGCGTGTGGACGAGCACGCCCGAGCCGATGCCGAGCGCGGAGACGATGCCCGCGCGCCGGCCCTGCGCGATGCTCCGCGCGAGGATGTACATGTTGTCGGGGCCGGGCGTGATCCACAGGAGCACGCTGGCGAGCAGAAACGCCCAGAGATCGTGTGTGCCCAGCATGTCCGCGTCCCCGCCTCCTCCGTGTCTCCAGTGTAGTATGAGACGCAATCATGATTGAGATCGCGGGCGTCGGCATGCGCTTCACCAGCGGCGACCGATCCGTCGACGTGCTCGCGGACGTGACCCTCGCGATCCCCCCGCGCCAGTTCGTGGCCATCGCGGGGCCGTCGGGTAGCGGCAAGTCCACCCTGCTCGGCCTCATCGCCGGGCTCGATCGGCCCTCCGCCGGCCGCATCCGCGTGGCGGGCGCGGAGGTCACCGCGCTCGGCGAGGACGCCCTCGCCCGCTTCCGCCTCGACACCATCGGGTACATCTTCCAGTCCTTTCACCTCATTCCCACCCTCACCGCGCTGGAGAACGTCGCGGTGCCGCTGGAGCTGGCGGGCGAGGCGGACGCGCTCCCCCGGGCCCGCGCGCTCCTGGACGAGGTAGGGCTCGGCGATCGCGCGGAGCACTATCCGGTCCAGCTCTCGGGTGGCGAGCAGCAGCGCGTGGCCGTCGCGCGCGCGGTGGCGCGCCGGCCGCCGGTGCTCCTCGCCGACGAGCCCACCGGCAATCTCGACTCCGCCACCGGCAAGCAGATCATCGAGCTGATCCTGGGCCTCAACCGCACGCTCGGCAGCACGCTCGTCCTCGTCACCCACGATCCCGCGCTCGCCGCGCACGCCGACCGGCTCATCACGCTCCGTGACGGGCGCGTGGTGGCGGATGAGGCGAGCCTCGGCCCGCATGTCTAGCTGGGCGGTGCGGCAGGCCGCCCGCGAGCTGCGCGGCGCGGGGCGGCACTTCGGCTATCTCGTGGCCTGTGTGACCCTCGGCGTGGCCGCGCTGGTCGCCGTCGGCACCCTGGGACGCAGCCTCGAGCAAACCGTGGCGGAATCCGGCAAGACCCTCATGGGCGCGGACCTCGAGATTCGCGCGTCGCAGCCGCTCGCGGCCGGCTCGGTGGCGGCGGTGGCCGGGCTCGCGCGCTCCGGCGCCCGCTCGACGCGCGTCCTCGAGCTCGCCGCGATGGCACAGGCCGAGACCCGCGGCCAACCCCGCGTGCAGCTGGTGGAGATCAAGGCGGTGGAAGCGGGCTATCCCTTCTACGGCCGCCTGGTGACGTCGCCGGCGGCGCCGCTGGAGACGCTCATCGGCGAGCGCCGCGCGCTCGTCCAGTCGGCCCTGCTCACCCGGCTCGGCCTCGCGGTGGGCGACACGGTGCGCATCGGCGAGGTCGCGTTCCGGATCGCAGGCCTCGTGGAGAGCGAGCCCGACCGTGCGGTCGGCGTCTTCTCCCTGGGGCCGCGCGTGCTCATCGCTGCCGCCGATCTCGAGGCGACCGGCCTCGTGCGGCCGGGCAGCCGCGTGCGCCACCGCACGCTGGTCCGGCTTCCCGACGGCGTCGACCCCGAGGCGATCCGGACCGCGCTCGTCTCGCGGCTCGACGATCCCGGCCTCCGCGTCAGCACCTACCGCCAGGCCCAGCCGGGGCTCCGCCGCTTCTGGGATCAGCTCACCATGTACCTCGGCCTCACCGGTCTCGTCGCGCTGCTCGTGGGCGGCATCGGCGTGGGGGTGAGCGTGCAGGCCTTCCTGCGGCGGCGGCGCGCCACCCTCGCCATCCTCAAGAGCCTGGGCACGCCGTGGCGTCGGCTCCTCGCCGCCTATCTCCTCCAGACGGGGGCGCTGGGACTGGCGGGAAGCCTCGTGGGCGCCGCCATCGGAAGCGCGGTGCCGGCGCTCGTCGCGCCGTGGCTGGCCCCCCTCCTTCCCTTTCCGCTCGCCATCGGGATCTCGCCCCTGGCCGTCCTGCGCGGCCTCGCCATGGGCCTCGGCGTCACCTTGCTCTGCGCGCTGCCGCCGCTGCTGGCGATCCGCGATATCCCGCCCTCCCTCGTCCTCCGCTACGAGGTGGAGACGCGGCGCTCGAGCCGCCGCCAGATCCTGGCCGCGCTGCCGGTCGCGGCCGGGCTCTCCGCGCTCGCGCTCTGGCAGGCGGGCGCCTGGAAGGTGGGCGCGCTCTTCATCGGGGGCTTCGCGGGCGGGCTGCTGCTGCTCTTCCTCCTCGCGCGGCTGACCCTGGCGGGGGCGCGGCGGCTCCCGCGCGCGCGCTGGCTCGCCTGGCGCCAGGGCGTGGCGGCGCTGCAGCGGCCCGGGGGCCAGGCGGGCGCGGTGCTGGTGACGCTCGGCCTCGCGGTGATGCTGATCGTGTCGGTGGCGGTGCTGGAAGGCAATCTCCGCCGCGAGCTGGCGGGGCCGGCCGCCGAGCGGGCGCCGGCCTTCTTCTTCATCGACATCCAGCCCGACCAGACGGAGGGCTTCGCGCGCGTCATCGCGCGTGAGGCGGGGGCGCCGCCCGCGCTCATTCCCACCGTGCGGGCCCGGCTCTCCGACGTGAACGGCGCCCCCATCGGGCGCGACGCGCGGCGCCGCGAGGAAGCCTGGTATCTCTCGCGCGAGTACGTGCTGACGTGGGCGGCGACACCGCCGGGCGGGAGCACCGTGGTGGCCGGCCGCTGGTGGACGGCGGCGGACGCCGCCCGGGGGCCGGAGATCTCGGTGGAGGAAGAGCTGGCGCGGAACCTCGGCGTGGGGCTCGGCGATACGCTCACCTTCGACATCCAGGGCGTGCCGATCAGCGCCCGCGTCACCAGCCTGAGACGGGTCGAGTGGCGCACGTTCGGGGCCAACTTCTTCGTGATCTTCTCGCCGGGCGCGCTCGACGGCGCGCCCACCACCTATCTCGCCACCGCCGAGGTCCCGCGCGCCGGCGAGGAGCGCCTGCAGTCGGCGGTGGTGGGCGCCTTCCCCAATATCACCGCGGTGCCGGTCCGCGAGGTGCTGGAGCGCGCGTCGGGCATCGTGAACCAGATCGCGCAGGCGGTGCGGCTGGTGGCGGGAGTGAGCGTGCTGGCGGGGATCGTCGTCCTGGCGGGCGCGCTCTCCGTCACGCGGCACGAGCGGCTCTATCATTCCGTCATCCTCAAGGCGCTCGGCGCCACGCGCGGCGTGGTGGCGCGCGGCTTTGCGGTGGAGTACGCCCTCCTCGGGGTGGCGGCGGGCGTGGCCGGCACCGGGCTCGCCGCCGCGCTGGCGTGGGGCGTGCAGCGCTGGCTGATCGAGGTCCCCTGGCACTGGCAGCCCGCCATCCTTGCCGGCGGCGTGGCCGGCGCCACCCTGCTCGCCCTCGCGGTGGGCTTCCTCGGCAGCTTCCGGCTTCTCGGCCGGAAGCCGCTCAGCGTCTTGCGGAGCGAGTGAGTGAGCACCCTGGCCGAGCGCCTGCGCGCGCAATTTCCGGAGGCCTCCGGGCGCAGCATGAAGCAGTGGCTGGCCGCCGGGCGCGTGCGCGTCAACGGCGCGGTGGCGCGGGACGCGCGCACCGAGCTCGCGCGCGGCGACAAGATCACCCTGGGGCCGCCCACGGTGGCGCCGGCGCGGGCGGCGCGGCTCCCCCTCGGGCTCCGCATCGTCCACGAGGACGAGACCTTGCTGGTGGTGGACAAGCCGCCGGGGCTCCTGACCATCGGCACCGAGCGGGAACGGACGCGGACGACCTACCGCATCCTCTGGGATTACCTGGCCGCCCAGCGCAAGGAAGGGCGGCCGTACATCGTCCACCGGCTCGACCGCGAGACCTCCGGGCTGCTCGTCTTCGCCAAGACGATCGCGGCCAAGGAGGCGCTCCAGGCCCAGTTCGCCGCCCGCGATGTGGACCGCGGTTACGTGGCGGTGGTGGAAGGCGCGGTGCGCCTGGACTCGGGCACGCTCAGCGATCGCCTGGTGGAGGATCCCGCGCACCGAGTGCGCATCGCGTGGTCGCGGGGGACCGGCCGCGGCGCCGGGCATGCGACGCGGAGCGCGGTGGGGCGCGAGGCCATCACGCACTACCGCGTGCTGGACCGGCGGCGCGACGCGACGCTCCTCGAGATCGGGCTCGGCACCGGCCGGCGGCACCAGATCCGCGTGCAGCTCGCCGCGCTCGGCCACCCGGTCATCGGCGACGGCGAACACGGCAGCCCGCGCGATCCGCTCAAGCGCCTGTGCCTGCACGCCACGCGTCTTGGCTTCATCCACCCCGGCACCCGCGCCCCCATCCGCTTCGACAGCCCCGCGCCGCCCGCGTTCGCGCCGCTCGCGCGCGGAGTATAATTCGCTCCCTCACATCCCCTACCCAGGAGGCCCCCTCATGGCAGCGTCGCCGTTCTCGCTGGAAGGAAAGGTCGCCATCGTCACCGGAGGCGGCGTCGGCATCGGGAAGTCCATCGCCATCGAGTACGCCCGCGCGGGCGCGGACGTGGCCATCGCGAGCCGGAAGATCGAGCACCTCGAGCCCGTCACCGCCGAGATCCGGAAGCTGGGCCGCCGCTCCTTCGCCCTCGCGGTGGACGTCCGTCAGGAGGACCAGGTCAAGGGGCTGGTGGAGAAGACGGTGAAGGACCTCGGCAAGCTCGACGTGATGGTGAACAACGCGGGCGCCTCCTTCCGCGCCAAGGTCGAGGACATCTCCATGAACGGCTGGAACACCGTGGTGGGGATCAACCTCAACGGGGTCTTCTTCGGCTGCAAGTGGGCGGGGCGCCAGATGATGGCCCAGGGCGGCGGCGTCATCATCAATATCTCGTCCATCGCGGGGGTGTACGGCTCCACCATGATGTCGCACTACGGCGCCTCCAAGGCCGCCGTCATCAACTTCACGCGCACGCTCGGCATGGCGTGGGGGCGCAAGGGCATCCGGGTCAACTGCATCGCGCCGGGACCGGTGGAGACGGAAGGGTATCTGGAGGTGCTTCACAAGACCAATCCGGACGCGAAGAAGGTCTATGACGGCGTGGCCAACCGGGTGGGCCTCGGCCGGTGGGGCAAGGTGGAGGAGATCGCCTATCCCTGCGTGTTCCTCGCGTCCGACGCCTCCGGCTTCATGAACGGCACCACCATGGTCATCGACGGCGGCCCGTCACCCAATAGCGGCGACGAAGGCGAATAGCGCGCCCCGCGTCAGTACGGAGACGGGGACGGGGACGAGTAGCTCCGTTCGCGCTGGGTCTGGATGGCGCCCCCGGTGAAGGGCGAGAGCTCGCTGTGCGCGGCGCGCGGCCGGATCAGCACCGACAGCGCGAGAAGGGCGAAGCCGGCCGCGTGCAGGACGAAGCGCGCGGCGTGAGAGTACTCCCACTGCCTTCGGTAGGCCTCGAAATCGGCCGGCAGCGAGGTCAGGTGCGCGGCGCGAAAGAACGTACTGGCCGGCTCGGTGTAGATGAAGAACACCACCGGCAACGCCAGCAGCAGGCACGCCGTGCTTCCCACCGTCAGCCAGAGCGCGCGCCGACGCCGGCGCACCAGATACCCGAGAGAAACCACGGCGAGGATGGCCGCCGGCTCCACGAAGGCGCCCACGTTGGGCGGCCCGAAGGCCACGTAGAGGGAGTTCTGCAGCGCCAGGTAGAGATCGGGGGGATACGCGAGCTTGGCCGGCATCTCGAGCACGTGGGCGAAGCTCAGGCCGAGGGACAGCGCGGTCAAGATCAGGGCCGCGAACCGGGCGTAGATCAGCATGGCCGAGACCTCTAGAGCTGAGGCTTGAAGGGCATGGAGAACCACTCGAGCGCCCGGGTCACCAGCCCGCGCGACCGCCACTGCGCGGGGTCCACCGGCCGCGAGTGCTGCAGATCGTCGAGGAAGATCTTCTGGAGCGCCACCGTCATGTCGGCGTCGTAGAGGGCGAGGTTCAGCTCGTCGTTCAGGGCAAAGGATCGATTGTCCACGTTGGTGCTGCCGACGGTCGCCCAGAGTCCGTCCACCGCCATGGTCTTGGCGTGGAGCAGCCCCGAGCGGTACTCGTGTATCTCGATGCCCGCCTCCAGCAGCTCGCCGAAGCCCCCGCGACTGGCCTGGCGGACGATATTGTTGTCGATCGCTCCCGGGAGCAGCAAGATGACTTTCACTCCCCGCCGCTTCGCCTCCAGCAGGGCCTTGCGCATCTGCTCGTCGGGCAGGAAATAGGGATTGGTCATGTAGATGTTCTGTCGCGCCGACGACATGGCGAGCAGATACATGGTGTACATGGCGAAGCTGCCGTTGGTGGGCGAGCTCCGCACCACCTGCGCCCGCACCGTGCCCCGGGCGGGCTGGGGACCGAAGTAGCCGGGGCCGCCCAGCACGTGGCCGGTCGCCTCCAGCCAGTTCTCCGCGAAGGCGCCTTGTAGATCGTTCACCGCCGGGCCTTCCATGCGCGCGTCGGTCTCGCGCCAGTGACCCTCGCGCCGCCCATTGCCCATCCACTTGGAGCTCGCCCCCGATCCGCCGGTGAAGCCCACCTTTCCGTCCACCACCAGGATGCGGCGATGATTGCGGTTGTTGGCCTCGTCCACTGCCCACGGGCGGATCGGACGGAAGGTCGCCACCTCGCAGCCCGCGTCGACCAGCTGCTGACGGAGCTCGGCGGGCATCTTCATGCTACCGAAGCCGTCCAGGAGCACATGCGCGCGTATCCCCGCCCGGCACCGCTCGCTGATGGCCTCCACCAGGGCCACCGCCGGCGGACCGTCCTCGTAGAAATACTGGGCATACGTGATGGTGCGCTGAGCCGAGCGAATGGCGGCGAGCTGGGCGGGAAAGATCTTCTGGCCGTTGAGCAGGAAGTCCACCCGATTGCCCGTGCTCACCGTGGAGGCGGTGTACGCCTCCATGGTGGGAATGAAGGACGGATCCGAGACCGACATGACCGGCACGGTGAAGTGGGGCTGCACCTTGCCGCAGGCCGAGGACAGGAAAAATACGGCAATAAGGAGTACTAGCGCACCGAAAGCCGACGAGTGAATCTTCATGATGGAAGAGTGGGGCATGTTCCGTGCCAGCCTTGCCACCGGCACGTGCCCCGCGCGCTCCGCTTGTTTTTTCAACGCGGTCGCCCCGCCCTTTCCGCCGGGAGCGAGAGCACCGGTGTGGCCTCCCCGTGGGTCAGTTTTACCGGCTTTGGTACGTTTTACGTGGCGCGCCGGCCTCGCTGCCTCGTCCGGGCGGCGCCCGCCGCCTCCAGAGATTCCGCGTATTTCGAAGCCGCCTCGTGGAGAGCCGGCCCCGCTGGCACGCGCCTTGCCGTTCATCATCTATAGAACCGCAGCATGCATACGATCGACGGAGCCACCATGGACCACAAAAGGGCGCGACGTGAGGACTTCCGAGATGCCAGACAAGCGAAAGAGGAAATAGCGATGCGCCGCCGGCCGCGCCATGTGCATCTCGTCGTCATCGCCACCATCGCGCTGATGGCGCTGAGCTTGGCCGCCTGCGCGTCCACCGGGGAGAAGGCGGGGACCGCGCGGAACGCGGGCGAGCATGCGGACGACGCCCAGATCACCCTCGCGGTGAAGGCCAGGCTCGCCGCCGAGAAGCTCGCCTCCCTCACCCGGGTGGAGGTGGAGACCAACCTCCGCACCGTGTATCTGAGCGGGGTGGTCGAGAGCGAGGCCGCGCGGCAGCGCGCGGTCGAGATCGCCTGGAGCGTCAAGCACGTGAACGGGGTCGTCAGTCATCTCACCGTCCAGAAGAGCGGCGGCTAGGGGCGCCCCATGCGTGCTCTCCGCCAGCCGCCCAGCGTGCACGTGCTCGTGATTCTCCTCCTTGCCGCCATCGCGTTCGCCGTCGACGTTCTTCCCGCTCACTGGCCGAGCACCTGGCCGTGAGCCAGGCGGCCACGCCCACGGGCCCGTCGCGTTCGCGCTTTCGGCGGCGGCCCACGCACCCCGCTCCCACCATCGGCCGGCGCGCGGTGCTCCTCACCGGCATGGTCCTCACCATCGCCTGCCTCTACTGGGCGCGCGAGGTGGCCATTCCCCTGGCGCTGGCCCTGCTGCTGGCCTTCCTCCTCACTCCGCTGGTCGCGCTCGCGCGCCGGATGGGGCTGTCGCGCGTGCCGGCGGCGCTCCTGGTCGGCATCTTCGCGCTCCTCGTCGCGGGAGCGCTCGGATGGGCCCTCACCGCCCAGATCGCCACCCTCGCCGAGGACCTCCCGAAATATCGAGACACCATCGCTCACAAGATCTCGGACATCCAGCAGGCCCGGCGAGGCGGCACACTGGAGAAGGTGGAGAACACCGCCAAGGACGTGATGAAGCAGATCGAGAAGAGCACGCCCTCCGAGCCCGGCGCCGAGAAGCCGGTCTCGGTGGTGGTGTCCCAGTCCAGCGCGATGTGGTCGCTCCAGAACGTGATCCGCCCGCTGGGCTCGGCATTTCTGGTGATCGTCCTCCTCTTCTTCGTCCTCATTCAGCAGCGCGAGCTTCGGGCGCGCGTGGTGCGGCTCTTCGGCCATGACAAGCTGGCCGAGACCACGCGACTCCTGGACGAGGCGGGCCAGCGGATCAGCAACTACCTCCTCATGCAGTGCCTCATCAACGGCAGCTTCGGCCTGTGCATCGGGCTTGGTCTCTACTTGCTGGGGGTGCCGTTCGCGCTGGCGCTCGGCTTCTTCGCGGGCATACTGCGCTTCATCCCGTACGTCGGCGCCTGGGCGGCCGCGCTCATCCCCATCCTGCTCAGCCTGGCCGTGTTCGACGGGTGGACCCGGCCGCTCCTCATCGCCGGGCTCTTCGCGGTCACCGAGGTCAGCGTGGCCTTCATTCTCGAGCCGCTCCTCTTCGGCCGGAGCGCGGGCGTGTCCGGCCTCGCGCTGCTCGTCGCGGCCGCCTTCTGGACCTGGCTCTGGGGACCCATCGGGCTCGTGCTCTCCACTCCCTTGACGGTGCTCCTGGTCGTGTTCGCGCGCACCGTGGAGGGACTGGAATTCATCGGGATCCTCCTGAGCGACGAGACGGGAACGAAGCCGTCGGTGACCCTCTACCAGAGGCTGCTGGCGGAGGACGACGACGACGCAGGGGATCTGATGTCGGAAGCGGTGAAGTCCGGCTCGCTGGAGACGGCCTTCGACTCGGTGGTGGTTCCGGCCCTCACGCGGATCCGGCTCGACCGGCAATCGCGCCAGCTCTCGCGCGCCGAGTACGCGCGCATCGTGACCGCCACTCGACAGCTCACGGCGCGCCACCCCGCCGAGTCGTCGGCCGCCGGCCCCGGCACCGCGGAAGATGAGGTGGTGGCGGCCACGGTGGTGGCCGCGGCGCCGCTCCGGGACGGGGTGGACGAAGTGGGCCTGGCCATGCTGAGCCGCCTGCTGACCCCGGCGGGGATCGTCGTGCACATCGTTCCGCCGGGCGCGGCGGCGGTCGAAGCGGTCGCCGCCCTCGAGACGGAGGGCGCCGCGCTGATCTGTGTCGGCGCCGTGGGGCCGGGCGGCGCGCGCCGTCTGTGCGAGCTCGTGAAGCGTCTGCGAGACGTCGCCCCCGGCACGCCCATCCTGGTCTTGCGGTGCGGGATGGGGAAGCCCGTCGCCTTGCGCCGCGCGCTCCGGGCCGCCGGAGCCAATGCCTACGTCACCACGCTCGCGGAGGCCCGTGTGGAGGCCTTGCGGCTCGCCGAGCGCCCCGAGGAATCGCTGATCTCGGCGTAATGGCTTGCGGCGTAGTAGCTAGCGCCGCTCCCCCACGCGCCCGTCTTCCACTCCAGTCGTGGCGGGCACATCTCCCAGGTCGATGAGGCGGAAGGGCGGCTCTCCGGGCGATGTGGCCCGCAGGAGCGAGAGGCACACGTTGTAGACCGGCGCCCCCGACCGGGTCCGTCCCTCGGGGCGCCCGTGATGCGCGTGTCCGTGGACGGCCAGCGTCACCGAGTAGCGAACGAGCGGCTCCTCCAGGCGGCTGGAGCCGAGAAACGGAAAGATCTCGAGTGGCTCTCCCTCCACCGTTTCCCGTATCGGGGAGTAGTGGAGCACCGCCACCCGCACCGGCGTGCGTAGCCGCGCCAGCGCGGACTCGAGCTTGAGGGCCTCCGCCAGCGATTCGTGGACGAGACGCTTCATGACCTCCTCGCCCCACGGCTGAAGCGCGCGCTCCCCGAAGCCGCCCCCGAGGCCCTTGGCGCCGGCGAACCCGACGCCGCCCACCTCGTGGGTGCCTCCGTCCAGGATCTTGACCCCCGCGCCTTCCAGGATCGAGCGCACCTGATCCACCGCGCCCGACTCGTAGTCGTGATTGCCCAGCACCGCGATCACCGGGGCGGGACTGGCGGCGCGAAGCTCGCGCGCGAGCACCTGGGCCTCGTCGGGAAGCCCGTAATCCGTGAGGTCACCCGCCAGCACCACCACGTCGGCGGCGCGACTCATGGCGGCGAACAGTGGCTCGAGCGCTCCCTGCGAGGTCGTGGTGCAGTGCAGGTCACCCACCGCCGCGATTCGCATCCGGGGCATCCTCCTTGTCGTGGATGGCGGCCGTCCAGTGCGCCACGTCCTCCTCGGTCATGCGGCCCCGGGGAGCGGTGCGGGCGTCGGCGTAGCCCCATGCGGTGACGTCGGGAAGATACTGAGCGCGCGAGAGCAGGGTCCCCTGGCACACGCGCTCCGACTGCTCCGACCCGCTGGCCTCCTCCGCGAGACGCCGCGCGAGAGCCTGCGTCATCGCGCGCGCTCGGGGCGCGGGCTCGGACGGATAGATGAACTCGAAGAGCACGAGGTGGCTCAGCAGCAATCGCCAATGGCGCCCGAAGCGGGCCAGCAGCCGGTCCCAGCTCATCTCGGCGTGACAGGCGCGGATGAGATGGGCGACATCCGCGCCGTCGTAACGCTCCCGCTCCGCCACGAAGGCCTTGGACCAGATCATCTCCTCGGGAGGACAGAGATGGACGGGCAGCCCGATCACCACGCTGGGCACGCCGCGCGCCATCCATTCATCGTCTACCTCCGCGAGGCCATTGCCCGAGCTGAAGATGAGATCGACGAAGTCCCGTCCCGCCCGGGCCTTTCCCAGCCAGTGGGGATAGGGAAGCTCCGTCTGGAAGCCGGCCGCGGCAAGCGCCTCCATGGCGCTCGTGACGTCACGGGGACGGATGAAGACGTCCAGATCCTTGGTCCAGCGCGCGACGCCGATGTAGTGCTCCATCGCGAAGGCGCCGCCTACCTGAAAGGGCAGCCCCGCCCGCGTCAGCGCGGCAAGCGCGCGGCGATACCGGCGACGCGATGTCACCGTCTCGCTCGCGTGGCTCGCCTGGTGGCGGGTCGTAGACCATGCGGAGGTCATGGGTCCGAAGACTACAAGTTCCATGCCCGCCCTGTATCTACCTTCCACGACACGATTTCTGGCGAGCGGCCCGCGCACGCCCCGAGAACAGGCGGACGATCCGACCGGGTAGATTCTCCTCGCGCCCGCGCTGCGGACTGGACTACTTCACGGGCCCGGCCGGTCTCTCCTTCTCGTCGTCATTGTCATTCTCGCGCGCCCGATCCTTTCGATCCCGCTCTCCTGGGCCCGGTCGCAACGTGTCCGGGCGATTCGCGTCGGCGACTCGGCGCTCGGGCTTTTTCGCTTCCTTGTTCTTGTCCATGATGCGGTCCTCCTCGGCCAGGAGAACGCAACCGTGGTGCCATCGACACCCTGCACCTTCTGGTGCTGGCTACAAGAGAACCGCGTCGGGTCGAGACTACCGTGCCACGAACCATTTTTCCCGTCGCTGTCGAGAGGCCACGGTCGGACTCCGGCGGCTCCCCTTCCATCGAGCGACTCAGCGATAACCTTTCCGCTTGCTTTGGCGCCGGACCCGCGCCGGCGAGGAACTGGCACACCCCTTGCCGCTGAATGGCGCAACGTGGCGCAGAAGTCCATCACGCCGCCTGGAAGGAGAGAAGACCATGAGGCGTCCGCGACATCTGGAATTGCTCGTCGTCGTCATGCTGGCGATGCTCATGCTGGCCGCCTGCTCGACGGGGTCGGGACGGACCGCGGGGGAAAACTTCGACGACGCCAGCATCACCGCCCAGGTCAAGGCCAGGCTCGCCGGCGAGAAGGTGTCCACGCTCGCCAAGGTGGACGTGGACACCAATCTCCGCACCGTCTACCTGCACGGCGTGGTCGACAGCGAGGCGCTGCGGCAGCGCGCGACCGCCATTGCCTGGAGCGTCAGGGGCGTCAACGGGGTGATCAACAACCTCACCGTCAAGACGAGCGTCAGATAGCATGCTCACGCTGGGCTACAAGCTCTCGAGCGAGGAGCAGTCGCCGCTGGACCTGGTCCGCTACGCGCAGATGGCCCAGGACTCGGGCTTCGGCTTCGCGCTCATCTCCGATCACTATCATCCGTGGATCGACAAGCAGGGCCAGAGCCCATTCGTGTGGGGCGTCCTCGGCGCCATCGCTCAGGCCACCCAGCGTCTGACCGTCGGGACCGCGGTCACCTGTCCCACCACGCGCCTGCATCCCGCCGTCGTCGCCCAGGCGGCGGCGACCGCCGCCGCCCTCATGCCCGGGCGGTTCTTCCTTGGCGTGGGAACGGGCGAGAATCTCAACGAGCACGTGGTGGGTCAGGGCTGGCCCGAGACCGAGGTGCGACAGGAGCGGCTGGAGGAAGCCATCGCCGTGATCCGGCAGCTGTGGGAGGGCGGCAACCAGAGCCACCATGGCCGTCATTTCACCGTGGAGAATGCGCGCCTGTACACGCTCCCCGACGTGCTGCCGCCGATCTTCGTGGCCGCCGGCGGGCCGCGCGGGGCGGAGCAGGCGGGGCGCCTCGGCGACGGGCTCATCGGCACCGACCCGGATCCCGCCCTCCTGGCCGCCTTCGACGACGCGGGCGGCGCCGGCAAGCCGCGCTACGCGGAGCTGACCGTCTGCTACGCGAAGGACGAGGCCACCGCGCGCCGGGTCGCGCGCGAGCACTGGCCCACCTCCGCCATGGAGAGCAGCCTCTCGTGGGAGCTGCCGTTGCCCGCCCACTTCGAGGCCGTGGCCGAGCTGGTCACGGAAGAGCAGGTGGCGGAGTCCATCACCTGCGGCCCGGACCCGGCGCGGCATCTCGCCGCCATCCGCAAGTACGCGGACGCGGGCTATGACCATATCTGCGTGCATCAGGTCGGCAAGGAGCAGAAGGGCTTCTTCGAGTTCTATGCCGACGAGATTCTCCCCGAGCTCCGGACGCTCCGCGCCCCGCGCGGCAAGCGGCGCGGGACCGCGCGGCGCAAGCGCAAGTCCTGACGTGCCTCCATGGCGCTGATCCAGGCGATCCTCAGCCTCATCAGCCGCTCGGTGGGGAAGATCATCTCCGCCATGTTCGACTGGGCGGTGGTGGCGCTCTTCGGCCGCGTGACCGGACGGCGCCGGATGCTCCTGTCCGGGCTGGTGGCCTCGGCCGCCGCCTGGCCGCTGCTGCTGATCGGCGTGGTGGCGCCGAAGGCGGCGGCTTTCTTCCTCGCCTTCGTGCCGTTGCCGCACGGCTTGCCCGCCTGGCTCGTCCGGCTGGCCTGGATCGCCCTGGCCTTGCTGGTTCCCATCGCGGTGGGCATCGGGCTGAGGCCCCCGGTCAAGGAGAAGGACGCCGCGCGCCCCACGTTCTGGCGGAGCATCGCCCGGGGATTTTCCGTCACCGCGGGGCTGGCGGCGGCCTTTCTGGTCCTCCTGATCACCGTGCCCGTCCTGCGGCTGATCTCCGCGCTGCGCGGTCACCATGACGTCCACGTGCCGCTCGTGACCACGCCCGAGTCCTACCCGGCGGCGGCGGCGCTGGTGGCCGAGACCCTCCGCCTCAATGACATCGAGGTCACGGCGCTCCCTCCCCCCTGGTGGAGCGCCCTGCCCACGCGCATCCTCACGCGGCTGGGCGGAGGCGCGCTCTCCGGTATCCTCACCGCCGAGTCCGCCTATTTCCGGGCCGGAGAGCTCGAGCTGGCGCTCTATCCCAACGCCCTGCTCCTCCGGGGACCGGTCGAGGACAGCGCGCGCGCTCATGTCCTCGTGGTGGAGGCGCTGACCGGTCGGCCCGACATGTTCCAGACCGGCTCGGCAGAGGCGCAGGACCTCGAGCGCCAGATCCAGCGCGTATGGGCCGCATACCGGCGGGAGCCGGAAGCGCATCGCGACGCCTGGGCTCTTCGATCGAGGCTCAAGGCGATGACGGCGGAGATGGCGCAGCTGCCGCTCCCGTTCGACGAATGGCAAGTCGTGTACCGCCAGATCCTTCAGCTCGAGCGGGCCATCTCGGGGCGCCCGCAGCTGCTGGAAGAGCGATTGCTCGGAAAGGACAATGTCATGGCGACATCCAAGGCCACCAGCCCCGAGGCGACCGCTTCGGGAGATGACCCGCGCGCGCTGTCCACGGTCGCGCTCGTGGGGCGCATCGTCGAAACCAGCTCCGTTCTCATCCGTAAGGAGGTGGAGCTCGCGCGCGCCGAGCTCACCGAGGACCTGCACGCCGCGCTGGGAATGATCAAGCTCCTGGGGGTGGCGGCACTGCTCGCCCTCCTGGCGCTCAACGGCCTCCTGATGGCCGCCGTCTTCGCGCTGGCTCAGTGGATGCCGGCGTGGGCGGCCGCGCTGGGGATGGGAGGGCTCTTTCTCCTGGCCGCCGCCGTGGTCGGCGGGATGGCCTGGAGCCGCCGCGTGCTGGCTCCGCTCGATCTCACCCGCAAGACCGTCAAGGAGGACCTGCAATGGGCGAAGGAACGACTCGCGTAGTCGAAGCCAATGGAGCCGGTGCGCGCGTCACGGAGCTCGGAGAGGAGATCACCGGGGTCCGCGGTCAGCTCGACTCCCTGGTCACCGAGCTGGATCGGCGCCGGCACGTGGTGACCAGCTGGACGCGCCCCGCCGTTACCCGAAGGGTGGGCGGCATGGCGCTCACGGCCGCGGTGATGGCGGCCGCCATGCTCCTGGCCCCGCGCTTTACCGCCAGGTACTGGCTACGCAGAACCCTGCGGGGCTGAAGTATTCGACCACGGGTGGCGGCGGCGGTGACGGTGGCGGCGGCGGCTCTGGCGGCCCGGGCGGCGGCGGCGGCTGAGGCGGCGGCGGTGGTCTGCGCTGGCGCTCGCTCATGGCCCCCGCTGAGTGCAAGAGACGCGCCCGTCGGACGCGGCACGCAAGCTCGCGTCGGGCTTGGCAAACCCACGCGCCACCGGCGGGTAGTGCGCGCGCCCTGGTAAAGGCTACCGGGAATCTCTTACTCCCTTCGCGATCGGCCAGGACGGGCCGCTGGCGAGGATTCGACTTTTCCCACACTTGGCCGCGCTCGATACCCGGCACCAGTCTTGCCTAAGAAGAGCTCGTGAGAGTTTCCCGAATCGCGGTCCTGTTCGTGGCGGTCATGGCCGGCGCCGGATTTCTCGCTCTGGGCTGGGGCTGGTGGTCCTATCCCTTGCCCGAGGGAAGCGAGGCCAACCATCCCGTCGTGTATCTGGACTCCGATGGTCGCGAGATCGCCACCTTTCACGGCGTGAACGGCCGGTATCAGATCTGGCTCCCGCTCGACCGGATCCCCCCCACCGTGGTGGGCGCGGTGATCGCCGCCGAGGATCGCCGCTTCATGAATCACCTCGGCGTGGATTTCCTCGCCATCGGCCGGGCGGCTCTGGACAAGGCCCGCGGCGGCGACGTGGTCCGGGGCGCCAGCACCATCACCCAGCAGCTCGCGCGCGGGCTCTTCCTCAACCGGGAGCGAACGTGGGCGCGCAAGGCGCGAGAGGTGGGCATCGCGTTCCTGCTCGAGCGGCGATATAGCAAGGAGCGCATCCTCGAGGCGTACCTGAATACCGTGTACCTGGGGCAGGAGCGGGACGCCGCCGTGCTGGGAGTGGCCGCGGGGGCCCGGCACCTGATGGGCAAGGACATCTCCTTGCTGCGCCTCGACGAGGCTGCGCTGCTCGCCGCCGCCATCCGGGCTCCGAATCGCGTGTATTCCGGCGAGGAAGCGGTGGTGCGCGGCCGCCGCGACCGGGTGCTGACGGCAATGGCCGCGCAGGGCGTCGCTGCCGAGCCCGAGGTGAAGCTCGCGATGGCGCGCCCGCTTCGCGCGCCCGCCACGGCGCCTTCCCGCGCCCCATGGTTCGTCGAGGTGGCGCGCGAGGAGGCGACCCGCCGTGTGGTCAGCGGCGCCGCGGCCGTGCGCCTCACCACCAGCCTCGATCGCCAGCTCCAGGAGACCGCGGAGGCCGCCGTCCGCGATCTCCTGACCCGCGCCGAGCGCTCGCGCAAGGGCCTCACGCCCGGCATGCTGCAGGCCGCGGTGATCGCCATGGAGCCGAGCACGGGGCGGATCCGCGCCCTGGTGGGAGGGCGGCCGAACACGACCACCGAGTACAACCACGCCGTGACGGCGCGGCGGCAGCCGGGGTCGCTGTTCAAGCCCCTCGTCTATCTCGCGGCCTTCGAGTCCCGCGGGGACCGCCTCACCGCCGCCAGCGTGGTCTCGGACGAGCCCATCGTCATTCCCGCCACCGGCGGCGACTGGGCGCCGCACAATATCGACGGCCGGTTCCACGGTCCGGTGACGATTCGCCGCGCCCTCGAGGAATCGCTCAATGTGCCGGCGGCCCTGGTCGCGCAAGAGGTGGGCATGAGGCAGGTGGTGCGGGTGGCCCAGGCGATGGGAGTCGAGAGCCGGCTCGCCGCGGTGCCGTCGCTGGCGCTCGGCACGTCCGAGGTCACCCTCATGGAGATGACCACCGCCTTCGCCACCCTGGCCAACGGAGGCCTTCGCGTGCGCCCGACCACGCTCGATGACGCGGGGCCGCAGGCGACCTTGCAGCAGTCGCCACCTTCCCCGCGGGTCGTCTCCGCGGAGTCGGCGTTCATCGTGACTCATCTCATGCGCGGCGTGATGCGGCGGGGGACCGGCGGATCGAGCGCCCGCTGGGGGCTTCAGGACATCACGGCCGGCAAGACCGGGACCACCGACGGACTCCGCGACGCGTGGTTCATCGGCTATACGCCGGACCTGGTGATCGGCGTATGGGTGGGCGCCGACGACGGCCGGTCCATCGGAATGACGGGTTCGGACATCGCGCTCCCCATCTGGGCCACGGTGATGCAGTCGGCGGTGCGCCGGGCCCCGCCCAAGCAGTTCACGCCGCCTTCCGGCATCGTGATGGCATCGGTGGAGTCGGGCACCGGCCGGCGGGCCTGCGGGAGCGACACGGCGATCAACGAAGCCTTCCGCCTCGGCAGCGAGCCTCCGCCCTGCCAGACGTTCGCGGACGCTCCGGTGGTGAAGGATATCGTTCAGTGGTTCCGCGGCATCTTCCGCTAGCCGCGGCCGCAGCCGGCGCGGCGGACCGGGATCAATCCCGGCGTCAATCCAGAGACTGGCGGTAGCGGCGCAGCTTGTTGTGCAGGGTCTTGAGGCTGATGCCCAGGCTCTCGGCCGTTCGCGTCTTGTTGCTTCCCAGCGCGGCGAGGGTGCGCAGGATGTGGAGACGCTCCGCTTCGTCGAGGCTCAGCGGCGGCGGCGGCGTGCCGGGCGCGCCGGCTGCGGCCGCGAATTCCTCGGGGAGCGGCGCGACGTCCAGCGGCAAGAGGTCGCCGGTGAGCTCGGTGGCCGTGCTCCCCACCACCGCCCGCTCGAGGCAATTCCGGAGCTCGCGGACATTGCCCGGCCAGGCATGGCGGCCCAGCAGCTCCAGCGCTTCCGCGCTGAGCCCCTTGGCGGGCCGGTCGTACTTGGCCGCGAACTCCGTCACGAACGCCTCGGAGAGCATGGGGATATCCCCCCGGCGCACGCGCAGCGGCGGCATGGTGAAGCTGAACACGTTGAGCCGGTAGTAGAGATCCTCCCGGAATGCGCCCTGCTTGATCGCCTCGCGCGGATCCTTGTTGGTGGCGGCGATGATGCGCACATCGACCTTGAGCTCCGCGCGCCCGCCCAGTCGCCGGACCACGCCGTCCTGGAGCACGCGGAGATACTTGGCCTGGAGCGCCGCGCTCATCTCGGCGATCTCGTCGAGGAACAGCGTCCCGCTGTCCGCGAGCTCGAAGTAGCCCGCGCGCCGCTCGACCGCGCCGGTGAAGGCGCCGCGCTCGTGCCCGAAGAGCTCGCTCTCGAGCAAGGTCTCCGGGATGGCGCCGCAGTTGATGGCCACGAACGGGCCCTTGCCCCGCGTGGAGAGGGAATGGATGGTGCGCGCGGCCAGCTCCTTGCCGGTGCCGCTCTCACCCGAGATCAGGACCGGCGCGGAGGTCGAGGCGGCCTGCTCGATGATCCGGTAGATCTCCTGCATGGGGGCGCTGGCCCCGATCAAGGTCCCCATGGCCTGGGTGCCGACGAGCTGGCGGCGCAGGAGCGTCACCTCGCGGAGCACGTCCGACTGCTCGAGGGCCTTGTCCACCAGGGCGCGGAGTCGGCGAAGATCGACCGGCTTGGTGAGGTAGTCGTAGGCGCCGTCCCGCATGGCCGACACCGCGGTCTCGATGGTGGCGTGACCGGTGAGGACGATGACGGTGGAGGCCGGGAGCTCCACGCGGAGCGCCTTGAGGAGCGCGAGCCCGTCCATGCCGGGCATGACGAGATCGGTGATGATCAGGGAGGGTCGGAAGGCGATCGCGCGGTCGAGCGCCGCGCCCCCATCCATTGCCTCCACCACCTCGTAGCCCCAGGCCGCCAGCAGGGCCGAGAGCGCATGGCAGGAATCCCGGTCGTCGTCGGCGATGAGCACGCGGGTCATGAGCCAAGTCTGCCCAAGCCGCGGAGCTAGCGCAAGACCGCGAGGAACTTTTTACACACCCCAAATAGGGCGCTACGGGTATTCCTTCCCTCCCCCATCACATGTTAACCGTCTAAATTTGTACATTATTCGTGTGAACGAAACCGGGCACGTCGGTTGCATTCCCCGCGGGATGCAATGGGACGCCTCCCGTCTACCCAGTCGAGATCGGCGGCCCCCTCCGTCCTTGCCGAGGCACCCCGGTCGGCCCGGCAGGCTATCCTCGATGACGTTCGATCGCGGCTCCGCTCCCTCGCCGCGGAGCTCGAGGACACGGGCCCGGGTGAGGGTGATCCGGAATCCATCGCCCGCCGGCTCCGGTCGCTCGCAGCCGCGCTCGAGGTCCTGAGTCGCTCCGCGGAGGACGAGCGCGAGCACCTGGCTCACGCCCTCCGCAACCCGCTGAACGCCATGGCCGGCTGGATCGGGGTGCTCCGCGAGCATGCCGATAACCCCACCACGGTCCATCAGGCCGCCTCGGTTCTCGATCGGAGCGTATCGACCCTCGCCCGCATCGTGGACGCCTCCACCCGCTGACGCCTCCCTCGGTACACAAGAGGACTTTCGCCCTTGAGAGACGAGCTCCCGCTGCGGAGTCAGCGTAGTACCGGCCTGGTCGACGTTCTCGACCGGGTCCTGGACAAGGGACTCCTCATTGCCGGCGACATCCGCGTCTCGCTGGCGGAAGTGGAGCTGCTGACCATCCGTATCCGGCTGATCGTCTGCTCGCTGGACAAGGCCCAGGAAGTCGGGCTCGACTGGTGGAAGCACGATACGTATCTGGCGCCGGGCGCGCGGCCTCTCGCTTCGGAGAACGAGGCGCTGCGGAAGCAGGTGGTGGCGCTCGAGCGCCGCGTCTCCGCTCTCTCGGGATCGCGGCCCCCGCGCCGGCGACCCAATATCCCACGACCACCGCGCACGGCGCCCCTGAGCACGGCGCGCAGGAGGAGCATCGATGCCCGTTGAACGGAACACTGGCGGGACCAGCATCATCGACGTCCTGGACCGGGTGCTGGACAAGGGCATCGTCATCGACGCCTGGGTTCGGGTGTCGCTGGTCGGCATCGACCTCATCACGGTCGAGGCGCGCGTGGTGGTGGCGTCGATCGACACGTATCTGAAGTACTCCGAGGCGGTCGGCCAGGTATTCCCCGTGGCCAAGCCGTCGGATTCCCGGACTCACGAGGCCGTTCTCGCAGAGAACGCGGCCCTGCGCGCCCAGCTGGCCGCGGCCTCGATCGCGCCGGCGCCCCCGCGCCGCCGCCGGCGGGCCGTCGCAGGATAGGGAGCCTTGAGCGGCGCTCTTTCCGCCGTTCCTCCCCAACGCGGGGGCAGCCTACCCGGTCCTCCCGCGGAGGCAAAGCTCCGGCTGGTCGAGTTCCTGCTCGGCTCCGAGGATCCGCGCGCGTGCGCCGAGCGGGCGCTGGAATGGCTGGGCGTGCATGGCGGCGCCAAGCAGGCGATCTGCGCGCAGGTCGATCAGGCCTCGGAGCGTCTGGTGATCACCGCCGGATTCGGTCTCTCTCCCGCCGGGATCGAACCGATGTCGATCGATCTCGAGGCGCGGGAGCATCCCCTGGTGGTGGCGCTCAGCGCGGCGCACCCCGTCGCCGTCACCGTCTCGGATGAGGCCACGCTGGAATCCCTGCAGCTCGGGGGACCGGCGGTGGCGGTCGCCTTCCAGGGGCTGGTCGGCGAGGAGCGGAGGCCCGGCGGCGTGCTCCTGGCGAGCCCCGCCTCTCCGGAGACGGCGCGCGTGCTCGAGTGGCTGGCCGAGGTGCTCGGACACCGGCTGGTCCGCCTGCTCTGGTACCGGCAGCTCACGCGCGACCGGACCCTGCTCTTCGGCATCGTCAATGCCGTGCCCGACCCGGTGATCCTGACCGATAGTGAGGGGCGGCTCATCATCGCCAACAGCCGGGCCGAGAGTCTCTTCGCGAGCCGCTCCGAGCAGAGCGAGGGACGGCGGCGCGCGGTGGAGCTGAACAACATGCTGTTCTCGGCCGCCCTCGGGCAGAGCGCGCTCAAGGACGCCGCCCCCGACCGGCGGGAGCTTCTCCTCGTGGACCCGGTGGAGGGCTCCGACCTCCTGTTCGAGCTCCTCAGCACGCTGGCGGGGGATTCCCGCGAGGGCATGGGGATCGTCTCCGTGCTCCGGAACGTCTCCGACCTCCAGCGCGCCACCGAGGAGATCGAGGCCAACTACGTCCGGCAACGCGTGGCGGAGTCCCAGGCCCGCGCGGAGCGGGACCGTCTGGACCTCATCATCGACTCGGTGGCCGATCCCATCGTGGTCACCGATCCCTCCGGCAATATCCAGATGATGAACGCGCCCGCCGACCGCCTGTTCACCGAGGCCGCCGGCGCGACCGCGGACGAGCACCAGCGGGTACGGGCCAACGACGCCAACTTCACCTCGTTCGTCTCCAACGTGTTCTTCGGGCTGTCCGAGCTCCGCTATCGCGGCGGCATCAATCTCGTGGACGTGAAGACCGGCGCGCCGGTGCCGGTGGAAGCGGTGTCCGGCCAGATCCTCAGCGAGCAGCACGGGGAGCTGACCGCCGTGGTCACCATCCTCCACGACCGCACCGAGGCCCTCGAGCGCGAGCGCCTGTACGAGGAGCTCAAGCGCGCCTCCGGGGAGCTGGAGCGCAAGGTTCGCGAGGCCACCGCCGAGCTGGTGCGCCAGAACGAGCTGCTGCGCCGCCAGGCCGTTCAGCTCGAGCAGGCCTCCGCGCTGAAGTCACAGTTCCTCGCCAACATGTCCCATGAGTTCCGGACCCCGCTGAACGCCATCCTCGGCTATACCAGCATGCTCCTCAAGGGCGTGCTGGGGCCCCTCGATGACGAGCAGGCGGAAGGCCTGGCGCGGGTGGACTCGAACGGGCGCCACCTCCTCGGCATCATCAACGATATTCTCGATATCTCCCGCATCGAGGCGGGGCGCATGCCGCTACGGCTCAGCGAGTTCGGGCTGCCCGAGCTCGTGGGCGAGGTCCTGGCCGAGGTGGAGCCCATCGTCGCGCAAGCGAGCGTGCACATCGAGGCGACCGTGGATCAGCGCTTGCCGGCGCTGCAGAGCGATCGGCAGAAGGTCAAGCAGATCGTCCTGAACCTGCTCACCAATGCCGTGAAGTTCACCCCCAGCGGCACCATCACGCTGTCCGCGCGCTACGATCCGCGCGTGCGGGAGGTGGCGGTGACGGTGGCCGACACCGGGATCGGGATCGCCGCCGAGGACCATGAGCGGATCTTCGAGGACTTCCAGCAGGCGGACAGCTCGCCCACGCGCACCCACGGGGGCGCCGGGCTCGGCCTGTCCATCTGCCGGCGGCTGGCCACCATGCTGGGGGGCAAGATCCAGCTGGAGAGCGCGCCGGGAATCGGGTCCACGTTCACGGTGGTGCTGCCCCGCCGGAAGAAAGGCCGCCGATGACGCCCCCGTCCGGCGTCGGACCCCTGGTGCTGCTGGTGGACGACTATGCCGACAACCGCGCGATGTACGCGCGGTTCCTCGTGTACGCGGGGTATCGCGTCGACGAAGCCACCAATGGGCAGGAAGCCCTCGACAAGGCGAGCGAGATCCAGCCCGACCTCATCGTGATGGATCTCTCGTTGCCGGTGATGGACGGCTGGGAGGCAACGCGCCGGCTCAAGGCGAACCCCCAGACCAGACGCATCCCGGTGCTGGCCCTCACCGGCCACGCGCTGGGAGACCACGAGCGCGAAGCGAACGCCGCCGGCTGCGACGGCTATGTCACCAAGCCCTGCCTTCCGGAGGATCTGGCCGCCCGCATCAATATCATGCTCGCGGCAGCGCCGCCGAAGCCCAGGCCGAGAGGCCAGAAAGGTTCCCGTGGATAAGACACGGAAGACGAAGACGGTGACGAGAAAGCGATCGGCCCGGCCGGTCAACGAAGAGCCCCGAGTGGCCACCCGGACGGCGACGCCCGTCGCCCGGCCGCCGGAGAGCCGGGGCAAGTACGTCTACTGCATCATCCAGGCCACCCGGCCGCTGCAATTCGGCCCCATCGGCATCGGCGCGGAGCCGGCCGAGGTGCAGACCGTCAACCACGAGGGCATCGCCGCCGTCTTCTCGGACACGCCGGTGGAGATCTTCGACGCCACCCGGGAGAACGTCCTCGCTCACGAGCGCGTCAACGAGGCGGTCATGCGCCAGCACACCGTCATCCCGATGTCCTTCGGCACCGTGTTCAAGACGCGCGAGGACATCGTGGAGCTCCTGCGGGGCGCTCACGGCGCCTTCAGCGACGTGCTGGCCAAGATGGAGGACAAGCTCGAGTTCGGCCTCAAGGTCCTGTGGGACCGCGACGTCATCCTCCAGGAGATCGAGCGCGAGGACGAGGACATCCAGCGCCTCAAGAAGGAGATCTCGTCCCAGAAGGGCTCCACCTACTTCGCCCGGATGCAGTACGGCCGGCTGGTGGACGCCGCCCTCCAGGCGCGCTCGGAGCGCGGCGTGGCGGACATCTTCGAGCAGCTCCGCAGCGTGTCGGTGGCCTCCCGCGCCAACAAGCCCATCGGCGACAAGATGATCATGAATGCCGCCTTCCTGGTGGCCCGCGATCGGGAAGGGGCGTTCGACGCCAAGGTCAAGCAGGTCGGCTCGCAGTACGAGAACATGACCTTCAAGTACACGGGGCCGTGGCCTCCCTACAATTTCGTGAATATCCGCCTCAAGCTCGAGCGGGCCAAGTGATCATTCTCGACTCCCTCCTGATGGGCGGGCTGCGCTTCGTGCTGGAGAAGCTGGCCGCCGCGGTGGAGGCGGAGCTCGATGACGACGGCGTCCTGCGGGAGGAGCTGCTGGCCGCGCAGATGCGGCTGGAGCTGGGGGAGATCGACGACACGGAGTTCCGCCGCATCGAAGCCGACCTTCTCGAGAGGATCGGCGAGATCCGGGAGCGCCGGCGGGGCGAGGAGACCCCGCGGGGCTCGCTGCGGGTCACCGGCGCCGAGGTGACCTTCGAGGGCGAGGAATCGGAACATCGAGACGATGGCGGAAAGACGCGCGCGCGGCGCCGGCGCTGAGCCGCCGATCTTCCGCTTCTTCGGGGGGAAGGGCGGCGCGGGCAAGACCACGCTCGCGGCGGCCGCCGCGCTGGCGGCGGCGGAGCGGGGACGAGAGGTCCTGCTGGTCTCCACCGATCCCGCCCATTCGCTGGGCGACGCGCTCCAGCTGCGGCTGGGCGGCCGCCCGCGGCGCGTGCCGACGCGGCGCGGCGTGCTGCGCGCGGCGGAGGTCAATGCGGACCTCGCCGTCGCGCGATGGATGGGCGCCCGGCGTCCCGCCCTGCGCGCCATCGCGCTCCGCGGCACGCTCCTCGACGGCGCCGACGTGGACCGGCTCCTGCGGCTGTCCCTGCCCGGCGTGGACGAGCTCATGGGCCTGCTGGAGGTGATGCGTCTCGCCCGCGCCCGCCCCTATGACGAGGTGGTGGTGGATACCGCGCCTACCGGCCATACCCTTCGGCTGCTCCGCATGCCGCCGATGCTCGAGCGGCTGGCGGTGGTCCTCGATGGCCTGTACGCGAAGCACCGGTTCCTCCGGCTCCAGCTCGGGGGGGACGATCGTCCGGACGCGAGCGACGCGCTGATCGCGGCGCTGGAGGACGAGGCGGGCGCGCTGCAGACCCTGCTGCGCGACCGGGCCCGGGCGCGCCTCACCTGGATCACCCTGCCCGAGATGCTCTCGCTCCGCGAGTCGGAGGACGCGATCCGCGCGCTGGACGGGCTGGGCATCGCCGTCGAGCGCATCGTCATCAACCGGCTCACGCGCGCCGCCCGCCCCGGTTGCCCCTCCTGCGCCGCGCGGAGCGGCGTCGAGCGCGGGATGGTCGCCACCCGGTCGGAGGCGCTCCGCCACCGTCTCACCAGCGTCGTGGCCGCGAGAGACCGAGAGCCGCGCGGCCCGGGAGCGCTTCGCGCGCTGGCGCGTGAGCTCGCCGCGGGAGACACCGCCGCCGACCTCGCCCCCCCGCGCCGCGCTCCGGCCCTGCGCCCCGCGGCGCCGGCCGCCGAGGCGCGCGAATCGCCCCTCTGGCTCGGCGCGCTCAGTCCCCCGGGGACTCGCCTCCTCCTCGTTCTCGGCAAGGGCGGCGTCGGAAAGTCCACCTGCGCCGCCACGGTGGCGCTGGCGGCGGCGCGGCGACTCGCCTCGTCGCGCGGGCGCCGCCCGGACGTTCTCCTGCTGTCCACCGATCCCGCCCACTCGCTGGGCGATGTCCTCGACGCGCCCGTGGATCATGAGGCGCGGAGCATCCGGGGCGCGCCGCGCGCATTGCACGTGCGCGAGCTGGACGCCGAGCGGGCGTTCCGGCATGAGCGCGCGCGATACCTCGCCGCCGCGGATGCGCTGCTCGGATCCGCGGGCGACCGCGGCGGGCTGGGCACGGTCCATGACCGGGCCGCGCTCCGGAGCCTTCTCGAGCTGGCGCCCCCCGGGCTCGACGAGCTGTTCGGGATGCTCGGCATCGTCGACGCGCTCCTCGCGCGGCCGGGCCGTCCCGCCCGCTACGGGCTCGTGGTGGTGGATTCCGCGCCCACCGGGCATGCCCTCCGCCTGCTGGGGCTGCCGGACACCGCGCTGGCCTGGGTGCGCGCGCTGCTCGCGATCCTTCTCCGCTACCGTCGGGTGATCCGGCTGGGGGCGCTGGCCCGCGATCTCGTGGCCCTCTCGCAGGACCTGCGGCAATTCCGCGCGCTGCTGCACGACGGGACCGCGACGCGCGCCGTCGTGGTGACGCGCCCCGGCCGGCTGCCTCGGCTCGAGACGGAGCGCTTGATGGCGAGCCTGCGCGCGCGGGGCATCGGCATCTCCGGCATAATCGTGAACGCGATGACACCGGAGACGGCCGCGGCCTGCAGGAGCTGTCGCGCCGCCGCGCGCGCGGAGGCCGGAGAGCTCGCGGCGCTCGGAGGCCATGCTCGCGGACGTCGCCGACACGCGATATGGCGGACGCCCGCGCTGACGGCTCCGCCGCGAGGGCACGAGGCCCTCGCGGCCTGGGGACGGCGCTGGACCAGAGCCCTCGCATGACCGCCGCTCCGGGCCGCGTCACCTACCTCTACGGTATCCTTCAGCGCCGCGACATCCCGGACCTCACGGACGCGCCGCGCGGCCTTCCCGATATGGGCCGGCCTCGACCCCTGGCGGCGGGCCCCGCGCTCTGGCTCGTGGTGGCGGACGCCCCTCTGGGCCGATACGCCGGATCGGCCATCGATGGCCGGCTCACCGATCTCGGCTGGGTCTCCGAGTGCGCGATGGCGCACGAAGCCGTGGTCGAGCACGCCGCGACGCTCGGCACCGTCATCCCCATGAAGCTCTTCACGCTCTTCACGACCGACGCCCGCGCCGTGGCGCATGTGGCGCGCCGGCGGGCCGGCCTCGCGCGGGTCTTCCGGCGGGTGGCGGGTCATGACGAGTGGGGCATCCAGATACGTGGCACGGGCCTCCGCCCGGCCCCGCGGCCCGCCCGGGCGCTGACCGGCACCGCGTTCCTCCAGCACAAGCGACGCGAGGCGGCCGCCCGACGCGCGACCGGTGGGGCCGCGGCGGCGGCCCTGCGCGCGGTGCCGGCGGAGCTGCGCCGGGTGGCCGGCCTCGTTCGCCGACGACCCATCGCCGCGGACGCCACGGGCGGCGGGGCGGTGCTGCTCGACCTGGTGCTGCTGGTCGCCGGCCGCCGGCGCGCGCGATTCCTTCGCGCGACGACGCGCCTCACCGCACGGCTGGCGCGCGCCGGATTGGCCGTGACCCTCACCGGCCCCTGGCCGCCCTACCACTTTGTGGGCCGCGGATGAAGAGAGCGCGCCGCGTGCCCCGGCGCCGGAACGCTCGACCGGCGGCCGCGCGGGACCAGTCTCTCCTCGACCTGGTGGACAATGTGCTGTCCAAGGGGGTGGTGGTGTCCGGCGAGCTGCTGCTGGGCCTCGCCAACGTGGACTTGATCTATCTGCGACTGACCGCGCTGCTCTGCGCCGCCGACCGCGTCTCGCCCGCCGGCCGGCGCTCCGGCAACGGGCGGCCGAGCCTGAGCCGATGACGTCCCTCTATCTCTATGCCCTGCTCGGCGCGGCGCCGCCCCGCGGCCGCTGGCGAGGCCTGCGCGGAGAGCCGCTGCGATTCATCCGGACGGCGGGAGTGATCCTCGCCACGGGGCAGATGTCCCGACCGCCCGCGCCGAGCATTCGCATGCTGCGCGGGCATGACGCGGTGGTCCGGCGGCTGGCGCGGGTGGTCCCGGCGGTGCTGCCCGCGCGCTTCGGGTCCGTGGTGCCCGACCGGGCCAGCCTCGCCGACCTCTTCGCGCCCCAGGCGGCCGCCCTCCGGCGCGCGCTCGCGCAGGTGGCCGGGCGCGAGCAGATGACCCTGCGCCTCTTCGGCGGCGCATTGCCCATCGGGGTCAAGGCGGGGCCCCTCCCCGCCGGGCCGGGAACGCGCTACCTCACCTCGCGAAGCGCGGCCACCCTGCGCGCCCGGCCCGACTTCGCCCGGCTGCGCCAGACGCTGGCGGGACTGGTGCGCGCGGAGCGCATCGAGCCGAGCCAGACACCCCCGCTACTCGGCACCGTCTACCACCTGGTCGACCGCGGCCAGCGCCGGGCGTATCAGCACGCCCTCAGGAGAGTCACGTGCCAGCTCGCCGACCTCCACGTGGTTTCGAGCGGCCCCTGGACGCCGTACGCATTCGTGCCCGAGCCCGGCGCCTGAACGACGGCCGCGTCCGCGCGCTCGGCGCGAAGGAGCTGACGGCGCTCCGGACTGAGCTCACCCGGCTGGCGCCGCCCGGCGGCCCGAGGCGGTGGAATGCGAATCCGGAGGATGTGCAGCGGGCGGTCGGCAAGCTGGTGCTGGCGCTGGCCGAGTTTCTGCGGAAGCTCTTCGAGCGTCAGACGCTGCGACGGATGGATGCCGGCACGCTCAGCCCCGCGCAGATCGAGGCGCTCGGCCTGGCTCTGATGCAGCTGGAGGAGACGATCGCCGAGCTCGCGCGCCGCTTCGGACTCGACCCCGGGGAGCTGAATCTCGATCTGGGGCCACTCGGCCGCCTGACCTGACCGTCCCGCCTTACCAGTCGAGAGTCTGGCCGGGCTTGGGCGTCCAGATCCGGTCGGCGGGAAATCCGCGTCGCGCCACCTCGGCGGCGAGGCGCGCCGGGGGCTCGTCATACGGCTCGCGGGCCAGCATGAACGTCCCCCAGTGGATGCCGAGGAACTCGCGCGCGCGAAGATCCTCCCAGGCCTGAAGCGCCTCTTCCGGATTCAAGTGCACGGCGCGCGAGGTGGAGCGCGGCGTGTAAGAGCCGATGGGAAGCGCCGCGAGGTCGAAGGGCCCCAGCGCGTCGCCGGTCTCGCGGAAGTGACCGTAGTATCCGGTATCGCCTCCGAAGTAGAACCGCTTCGAGCCGAGGACCGCCCAGGAGGACCAGAGCCGCCGGCCCTGATCGACGACGGTCCGGCCGGAGCCGTGCTGCGCGGGCGTGCACACCACGGTGAGGCCCTTGATGCGGGTGCTCTCGCCCCACTCGAGCTCGTCGATCTTGGTGACGCCCCGGTCACGCAGCCACGCGCCGATGCCGCGAGGCACGATGAAGCGGGGGTCGAAAGCCTGGACCAGCCGCTTCACGGTGTCCTCGTCGAGGTGATCGTAGTGGTCGTGCGAGATGAGGACGAAGTCGATTCGCGGCAGGTCCTCGAAGCGGATGCCGGGCGGCGTGTAGCGGCTCACGCCGATGAGTCCGAACGGACCCGAGACCTGACTCCAGTTGGGATCGGTGAGAAAGGTCACGCCATCGAGCTGGACCAGCACGGTCGCGTGCCCCACCCATGTGACGGACGCGCCGCGGGCGGCACGGAGCCGCTCCAGGTCCGGAGCCGCGGAGGGAAGCGCCGCCACCCGTCTCTCGGCGATCAGCCAGGTCATGCCGCTCGCGAACGACTGAAGGCGGGTGAAGAAGGGACCGCGCGTGAAGTGCGGATCCTGATTCCGGTAGACGGTGCGCGTGCGGGGCGCATCGACCGGTCGCCCTTCGACCACGCCCCGCAGCGGCTCACGCTCGGCATGCAGCGAGCCCGCCACACCGAGGATCCCGAGTCCCAGCGCCGTGGCGAGCACGGTGGCCAGCACGGGGCGGCGGGAGCGGCCGATAGCTGGGATGGTCATCGCGGTACCTGAGTCCACTGTACCGCGCGTGTCCAGAGCTATTTTTACCCGGCCGCTCCCGCGATTCCCGCGGTCAATAAGTACGGCGCATCCGTTCCGAGCTATAGCCCAGGGCGTCCGCGCTACTGGGCTGTAGCCCGTCCCGATCCTCATGAGCCCGTCCGAAGGCCTCGCGCAAGCGCGCGAGGTCCTCCTCCAGGCGCTTCCCGGGGTCTTCCCCGAAGAGCTGAGACACCATGTGGGTGAACTCGCCGCCGGGCGGGTTGTACTGGAGCGTCACCCACACCAGCGTGCCGCCGTCGGCGCGGGGCTCGAAGCGCACCGAGCCGGCATGCTCCACGCGGGCGCCGCTCACCGTTCGCCAGCCGATTCGCTGGTTGGGCACGTCATTGATGATCTCGGCGTCCCACTCCAGCGTGCTCCCCAGCGGCCCTTTCACCACCCAGTGCGAGCGCGTGTCCGAGAGTACGTCCACCCGCTCCACGTTGGGCATCACGATGGGCAGGTTCCGGAAATCGCGCCAGAACGCGTAGAGACGGTCCGGGGGCGCGTCGATGGGAGCCGATCGCTCGACCCTCATCCCGAGATTGCCGGAGGTCGTGTCCTGCCCCTCGGCGCAGTTGAGTCCCAGCGCCCGGTATATCGGGCACTGCCCGCTGAGCCCGCGATAGGCCAGGCCGGCCCCGGTGAAGGCGAGACCCAGGCCGCGGCGCGACCGCAGCGAAAGGCCCACCACCACCAGCGCCGCGCCCACGCTCACGGAGACCACCCGCTCGAGCTTTCCGATATTGACGCCGTCCGTCCGCTCGGCCCCGTCGCGCTCAAGCATTGACGGCCTTCTCGCTGATGCCGACCATCTGGGCGCAGTTGGCGCAGCAGAAGATACGCTCCCCCAGCTCCACCCCGTGGCCGATCACCCGGCATCCGCAATGCTCGCAGGTGGGCGCCAGCGCGTGAATCGCGCATTCGAACGAATCGAAGTTGCCCACGCGCCCCTGATATCGGATCTCGAGCATCTTGCGGTACTCGTTCCCACAGATCTCGCAGCTGGCCATCCTCTTCTCCTTCTCGCCTGGCTCCACTAGAGCCAGTATGGCGGATACCGATAATAGTCGTGCAGCCGGGTCTCGTAGTCGCGGTCGAGCACATGCTCGTTCGAGTAGTTGGGCCCTTCCTCGATCCGCTTCTTGTCGATGTTCATGACCACCGTCTGCTTCTGGGGATCGACGGAGCTGATCCACGCGGTGGAGAGCATCACCTTCTTGCCGGGAAGCCAGCGCCCGGTATCGATGACCAGATAGCGGAGCTTGAGCTCGTCGTCCAGGAGGAAGTCGCTCACCTCGCCGATCTCACCGTCCGTGGCCAGGATGGTGTAGCCCAGACTTTCCTTCATGCTCTTCAACATGGGGAAGCCCTCCTTTCGGCTCTGTAAATAAAGGGGCAAGGAGCGTGCCGGATAGGGGCGGGAGCCATCGTGGCTCAAGGCCCTGAAATCCCCAGGCTTTACGGTCGAAGGGGACGCCGGGCTCCCCCGTCCGGGGGTCACCGGGCAAGAGCGACCCGGTAAGGTGGGGGTCCCTCAGCCCAGGACGACACGGATGCGGTGAGTGCGCCCGTCGCTCACGAGGCTCAGCCCTTCGGGCCCCGGGGTTACGGGGATGCCATCGAGCTCCAGGCTGGTCACGCCGCGAGTCGCCCCCCGAGGGTTTTCCACCTGAATCACGTAGTTCGCGGAGTGGTAGCGAAACGTGAGGGTGAAGCCGCGCCACGCGCGCGGAATGCAGGGGTCGATGAACAGCGCCGCCCCGCGGAGCCGGAAGCCCAGCAGCCACTCGATGCCCGCGCGATACATCCAGCCCGCCGAGCCCGTGTACCAGGTCCAGCCTCCGCGCCCGGCATGGGGCGGCTCGGCATAGACGTCCGCCGCCACCACGTACGGCTCGACGCGATAGCGGTAGACACCGGCTCGCGTGGCGGTGTGGTTGATGGGGTTGAGGATGGACAGGAGCTCGCCGGCGCGGTCCCCGTCTCCCAGCGCCGCCCACGCCATGATGGCCCAGATGGCGGCATGCGTGTACTGCCCCCCGTTCTCGCGCACCCCGGGCGGATAGCCCTTGATGTAGCCGGGATCGCGCGCGGTGCGCGCGAACGCGGGCGTGAAGAGGAGGACGAGCGCTTGCTCGCGGCGCACCAGATACTCCTCCACCGCGGCCATGGCCCGCGCGGCACGGCGGGGCTCGGCGGCGCCCGAGAGCACGGCCCAGGACTGGGCGATGGAGTCGATCCGGCACTCGGCATTCTCGGCGGAGCCGAGGGGCGTGCCATCGTCGAAGTAGGCGCGGCGATACCAGTCGCCGTCCCAGCCCGCGGACTCGAGCGCGGCGCGGAGGGCGGCGGCGTGCGTCCGCCACGCCTCCGCCCGGGCGACCTCGCCGCGCGCGGCCGCGATGGGCGCCCACTCGGCGAGCGTGGCGTGAAGGAACCAGCCGAGCCAGACGCTTTCCCCGCGCCCGAGGTGGCCCACCCGGTTCATGCCGTCGTTCCAGTCGCCCGTCCCGATCAGGGGCAGCCCGTGCTCGCCCACCGCGAGGCTCCGGTCCAGCGCCCGCGCGCTGTGCTCGAACAGCGAGGCGCGCTGACTCGAGACGGTGGGCTCGAAATACGCCTCCGCTTCGTCCGGATGCAGCGAGGCGCCCTCGAGGAATGGGATCTCCTCGTCCAGGAGCCCCCGGTCCCCGGTCACCGCCATGTAGTGCGCGGCCACATAGGGCAACCAGAGCAGGTCGTCGGAGATGCGCGTGCGCACCCCCCGGCCGGAGGGCGGATGCCACCAGTGCTGCACGTCGCCCTCGACGAACTGCCGGGCGGCGGCGCGGCAGAGCTGGGCCCGCGCGATGTCCGGAGCGGCCACCGCCAGCGCCAGCACGTCCTGGAGCTGGTCGCGGAACCCGTAGGCGCCGCCCGCCTGGTAGAAGCCCGTGCGCCCGAGGATGCGGCAGGACACCGTCTGATAGAGGAGCCAGCGATTGAGCATGAGATCGAGCGATCGGTCCGGGGTCTTCACCTGCACCGCCCCCACCAGATCGTTCCAGCGCACGACCACCGCGTCCAGCACCGAGTCGAGGTCGGCGGCGCGGTATCGCTCCACCAGCAGGCGCGCCTCCTCCGCCGAGGTGCCCTGGCCGAGCAGCACCACTACCTCGACCGAGCCCTCCGGGGGAATGAGCAGCGACACCTGCAGCGCGCCGCAGGGGTCGAGGCCGGCCCCCACCGTCCCCGACAGGCGCGCGCCGCGCTCGAGCGCGTCGGGGTGATCGAGCGTCCCGTTGCGCCCGAGCACTTCGGTCCGGTCGCCGGTCCAGGACGTCTGGGCGCCCCGCAGGTCGAGGAAGGCGACCCGCCCCGGAAAGTCCATGGTCCAGGCATTGCGCGCCAGCAGCGCTCCGGTGCGCTCGTCCATCTCGGTGACGACGTGGGGGGCGGTGGTCGCGCGCGAGGCGCCCAGCACCCACTCGACGTACGCGGTGACGCTGAGACGCCGCGCGCGCCGGGAGCGGTTGTCGATCCGGAGGCGCGAGATCTTCACGGGGTCATCGGTGGGCACGAACTGCAGGAGCTCGAGCGCGATCTCGTGCGAGGTGTGCGAGAAGCGGCTGTAGCCCTGCCCGTGATGACAGACATAGGGGAACGCGTCTTCCCGGATGGGCAGCAGCGTCGGGTTCCAGAGGCGCCCCGACTCCTCGTCGCGCACGTAGAGAATGTCGCTCGGCGGATCGGACACCGGGTCGTTCGACCAGGAGGTGAGCTGGTTCTCGCGGCTGTTCTCGGCCCACACATAGCCCGCGCCCGATTCCGACACCTGGAACCCCAGCCGGGCGTTGGCCACCACGTTGATCCACGGGGCCGGCGTCCACTGCCCCTCGCCGAGCACGGTCATGTACTCGCGCCCGTCCTCGACGAAGCCTCCCAGCCCATTGCCGAACTCCAGATCGGGCTGCGAGCGGATGGCCTCCGGCGCGGGCTCGCGCCGCGCCGCGCCCGTCGCTTCGCGGCGCCGCGTGGAGACCGCGCGGTCGGCGGGCGCCGCCCGGTCGGCCCGCGCCACCTGCTCCGCCAGCGTGCCGTGCCGGCTCAGCAGCACCACGCGGGCGGCCGCCTGGAGGCAGTCACGCTCCACCGGCGAGAGGAGGTCGGTGCGCAGGACGAACACCCCGCCCTCCGGCGTCGCGGTGAGCGTGGGCCGCCCCGCGCGGACGAGGCCCTCGAGCGTGCCCTGGAGATCCTGAAGGTACGACGGCGGCTTCTCGTTGAGGATGACCAGATCCACCGCCAGCCCCTTCATGCGCCAGTACTCGTGGGCGCGCAGGATCTGCCGCACGATGCCGCGGTCCTCCACCTCGTCGATCCGCACCAGGACGATGGGCAGGTCGCCCGAGATCCGGTGTCCCCAGAGCCCGGAGGGTCCGGCCGCGTTCCGCGCCAGGGTGCGCGCGGGCGCCCGCAGCCGCGCGTCCGAATAGAGGATGCGGTTGGCGACGTGCTGGAAGAGGTGCGCCTCGTCGGGCGTGATGCCGAGATGATGAAGCTGGACCTGCGCCTGGGTCCACGCCAGGGTGGCGGTGCGCTCGAACGTCGCCGGGTCGCGATACTTGTCGGCCAGGGCCAGCGCCGACACCCGGGTGGGCGCCAGGAGCGTCGTGAACACGATGCGCGCGCTGGCGCCCGGCGCGAGGCGGACGCGCCGGCGAAGGCTGAAGATGGGGTCCAGCACCGGGCCGGTGGTGTTCGAGAGCGGCCGGCCCTCGATCATCGACATCGGCGTCCGGATGCCGCGGCCGCGGCCGAGAAACCGCGCCCGGTCCGTCTCGTGCTGGGAGCCGCCCGCGCTCTCGCCCTCCACCGTCACCACGTGGGCGGCCCAGACCGCCGCTTCCCCGGGCGCGCGCGTTCGCCGGGTGGCCAGGAGGGTATCCAGCTCCGGTACGGCCTCGGTGTGCACGAACAGGTTGGAGAAGGCGGGATGCGCCAGATCGGCCCGCGCGGGCGCCAGCACCAGCTCGGCGTACGAGGTCAGCTCGATCTCGCGGGCCTCGTTCCCGACATTGGTGAGCGACACCCGGCGGATCTCGGCGTCGTCCTCGGGCGACACCAGCACCTCGAGCATGGTGAAGAGGCTGCCGTCCCGCCGCTGGATCTCCGCGCGGTCCTCCAGGAAGGTCGCGGTATAGGTGTCCGCCTCGACGCCGGTGGGCTGATGGCCGGCCGACCACACCTTCCCGGTGAAGACGTCGCGAAGAAAGACGAAGCTGCCCCACGCGTCGCGGGTGACGTCTTCTCGCCAGCGCGTGACGGCGAGGGGCCCGCAGTGGCTGTAGCCGCCGCCGGCGGCGGTGAACATCAGCACGTATCGCCCGTTCGACAGCAGATGGCTGCGGGGCAACGGGTCGGACACGGTGGTGAAGCGGCGCACCACGGGCGCCTCGGACTCGCGGACATGGCCGGGCGCCCTCACCTCCTCGCCGCGGGGCCGCATGACCACCGCGTCCCGGGGCGGGCGCTCCTGGAGCAAGAGCTCGGTGGCCTGGACCATGGGCTCGGAATGGAAGCGCTCGCGCATCCGCCCGTCCAGCAGGACATTGGCCAGCGCCACCACCGTCATGCCCTGGTGATGGGCCATGTAGGCGCGGATCACCGCGACGCGCTTGCCCTCCGGCAGGCGGGAGCGCGTGTAGTCCAGCGCCTCGTAGTACCCGTAGGCGCCCAGCCCGCCCACGCGCGCCAGCTCGGCGAAGTTCCGCGCGGCGGCGGGGGCGTCCACCATGGCGCCCAGCGCGGTGGCGTACGGCGCGATGACGAGATCCTCACCCAGCCCGCGCTCGAGGCCCAGGCCGGGCACGCCGAAGCTCGAGTATTGATAGGTCAGGTCGAGGTCCCGCACGTTGTAGGCCGACTCGGAGATGCCCCACGGCACCCCGTGGGCCAGGGCATAGGCCCGCTGCCGCTGCACCACCAGCCGGGACGTCTGGTCGAGCAGGCTCCCGTCGGGCGTGCGCATGACGAGGCTCGGCATGAGGTACTCGAACATCGAGCCGGACCACGACACCAGCGCCGTGCCCAGCTCCACCGGAGTCATGGGACGTCCGAGCCGGAACCAGTGCGAGGGGGGGACGTTCCCGCGGGCAATGGCGACGAAGCTGGTGAGGCGCGCCTCCGAGGCGAGGAGGTCGTAGCGCCCCCCGTCCAGCGCGCCGTCCGAGACGCGATAGCCGATGGTGAAGAGCTGGCGCGGCTCGTCGTAGAGGAACTCGAAGTCCATCGCGTCGAAGAGCTCGCGCGACACGCGGGCCAGCTCCTCGAGGCGGCGGACGAGGGCGGTGGCGGCCAATCCCGAGCGCTCGATGGCCTCGATGACCTTGCCGACACGCCCCACGTCCAGCGCGTCGCGATCACCCGGGCGGCCCGCGGCGACGAGGGCCGCCAGCTCGTGGGCCGCCGCCTCCACGCAGCCAGGCATGTCGCCGAGGGCGGGGATCGTGCTCCGCAGGCGCGCCACTCCCTCGCCGCCGGCGAGCCGCGCCTCCGGCAGGCCGGCGACGAGCAGCTCGAGCGGCTCGGCCCAGGGCGCCAGCGCCTCGAGATCGCGGCGATGGCCGGCGATCGCGGCGTGGGCGACCTTCACCCCGGCGAGCGCCGCGACGCGGGCCTCCCCGGCGAGCGATTGCGCCAGCGCGGTCAGGCTCTCGGCGCCCGAGGCGAGGACGCGGAGGCGGGCGGCCCAGCCGCCCATCGATTCGGGGGGCGCGGCGAGGGCCGCGATGAGCGCCTCGGCCGCCGCGCGGAGGCGCTCGCCGGGTCCGCCGGGCGCCTCGTCCGCCACGGGGGGCGCGGCATCGCGGACGAGCCGCAGCGCGTCCACGATACCCCGTCCCGTCTCGACGTCCACCAGGGGCCGGGAGATCCGCTCGCGGATCGCGATCGCGAGCACGCAGAGATGGCCCGCGAGGTTGCCGCTGTCCACGGTGGAGACGTAGCGAGGCTCCAGCGGGCGGAGGTCGCCGGTGTCGTACCAGTTGTAGAAATGCCCCCGGAAGCGCTCGAGGCGCTCCAGCGTGGCGAGCGTGGCCTCGAGCCGGTCCGCCATGTCGAGGGTGCCGAGCCAGCCGAGATCGCGGGCGGACGCCGTCGAGAGCAGGTAGAGGCCGAAGTTGGTGGGCGAGCTTCGCCGCGCCACCACCGGGCGCGGGTCCTCCTGGAAATTGTCCGGCGGGAGCGAATTGTCCGCGGCCGTCACGAAGGTCTCGAAGAAGCGCCAGCTCTGCCGCGCGGTGGCGCGCAAGGTCTCGCGCTCGTCCTGGGCGAGCTGCTCGGCCGGCCGCGCGCGCGGAGGCAGGCTGATCCACCGGGCGACGGCGGGCGAGAGAAGCCAGAAGGTGACGAGCGGGACGGCGAGGATCCAGTGTGAGCCCGGGGCCGACACCGCCACCGCGCCCGCGACGAGGGCGAGGATGAGCGCGCCCCCCATGCGGGCGTAGACGCTGGGGAGGTCGAGCGTCGAGCTCGCCTTGACCTGGGCCGCCGAGACCCACTCGAGCATCCGGCGCCGGGTGAAGAGCAGGCGCGCGAGCGTCCGGCCCATCGCGTCCGCCATCAGCCATGCCTGGTGGGCGAGCAGGACCAGGGTCAAGGTGACCTGGGCGATGGCCAGCATGAGGCTTCGTGCCAATCCCCGCACATAGGCGCGCTTGGAAACGCCGGCCCGCTGCGGCAAGATCTCCGTCGACACCGGGATGAACGCCGGAATGGCGATGGCGAGCAGGACGAACTTCGTCCACACCATGGCGACGCCGTCGGGGAAGGTCCAGCCTACGAGCAAGGTGAGGTAGGCCGCGGGCGCGGAGAGCGTCCGGCGCAGATTGTCGAACATCTTCCACCGGCCGATGGGATCGATGCGCCCCCGGGTGGCGCCCTTGCCCGCCGCCCCCCGCACGATCCACGGCAGCAGCTGCCAGTCGCCCCGCGCCCAGCGATGCTGGCGCGCCGCCGCCACCTCGTAGCGCGCGGGAAATTCCTCGAAGAGGTCGATGTCGCTCACCAGGCCCGCGCGCGCGAAGAGCCCTTCGAACAGGTCGTGGCTCAGGAGGGCGGCCTCCGGCACCCGGCCGGCCAGCGCGCTCTCGAAGGCGTCGATGTCGTAGATGCCCTTGCCGGTGTACGACCCCTCCCCGAAGAGGTCCTGATAGACGTCCGACACCGCCGAGGCATACGGGTCCAGGCCCGCCGGTCCCGACGAGATCCGCTGGTAGATGGAGCTTTCCCGATCGCTGGGCAAGGTGGGAGCGATGCGGGGCTGAAGGATCCCGTAGCCCTCGACCACCCGGCGCTCGCGGGGATCGAGCCTCGCCCGGTTGAGCGGATGAGCGAGCGTCCCCACCAGGCGCGCCGCCGCGCCCCGCGGCAGCTGCGTGTCGGCGTCGAGCGTGATGACGTAGCGAACGCCCTCGGGCGGAGGCGACGGCGTGGGGAGAAAGGTGGTGTCGGCGGCGCCGCGCAGGAGCCGGTTGAGCTCGTTCAGCTTGCCCCGCTTGCGCTCCCAGCCCATCCAGCAGCCCTCGCTTGCGCTCCAGACGCGCCGGCGATGGAAGAGGTAGAAGCGAGACTCTCCGCCGGATACCGCGCCGTACTGACGGTTGAGCGCGTCGATGGCCGCCTGCGCCGCCACGAGCAGCCGCTGGTCATCGGGAGCGCGCTCGGTGGGCGCATCGGTCCAGTCCGAGAGGATGGCGAACCGCAGCTCGCCGTCCGCATTGGCGAGATAGTGGACCGCGAGCCGGCCGATCTGCTCGGCGATCTGCTCCTCGTCCGTCAAGAGCGTGGGCACCACCACCAGGGTCTTGAGCTCCGGCGGCACTCCCTTGGCGAGCTGGAGCCGAGGCATGGAGCGCGGAGGCAGCAGCTCCATCATGGCGCGGTTGACGAGCGCGGTGGCGGCGTCGGAGGCGGGAAACAGCGCCAGCGCGCCGAGCACCACCAGCAGCGCCGTGCTCACCCCGAGGTGATGGGTGAAGAAGAGCGGCGACCACAGGAGGAACGCGGTCACGATGAAGATCGAGCCGAGGTAGCTCCAGGTGGCGGAGGCCATGTACGCGCGACTGACCCGTTGCCGCATGGAGATGCGATAGTCGAGCGCCGCTTCCAGCCGCGGACGCCCCTTGGAGATGAGGTAGAGGCCCGGGTCCTCCTTCCCCTCCGCCAGCGAGAGGGCGGCCCGGGTGACCTCCATCTCGGTGTGACCGGAGCCCCGGGCGAGGTCCTCGATGGCGTGCCGGTACCGATCGCGCGTGCTGAAGTCCATCCCGCCGAAGCTGCTCTCCTCGCGCAAGACCTGGTCCACGAGACTGACGCTCTCGAAGAACTCGCGCCAGTCGAACGTCCCCATGACCCGGAGGCTCGTGATCACGTTGCGGACGGTGACGTTGGCGGCGCCCTGGCGCTGATGCTCGGCGCGCACCAGGTCCTGCGACGACATCCCGATGGTCGCCAGCCGCTCCTCCAGCCAGCGGGCGGCGGGGGTGGCGTCGGGATCCTGATCGCGCAGCCGCTGGGCGAGCTGCACCGCGAAGGGCGTGGTCAGCACCTCGTCGCCGAGGCCCCGGAAGGCGTGGGGATTCGCGGGCCCGTCGCCCTGTCCGAGCAAGGTATTGGCCAGGCGGTCCGCGGCGAGACGCTCCTCGCGGCCTTCCACGATCTCCTCGGCGAGCCGGCGCAGGTTCTCCACCAGGGTCAGGCGCAGCGCGATGGGAACCGCCCACAGCTCGCTCATGAGGAGCGGCTGCACGCGCTGGAAGGCGAGGACGAAGCGCTGGAGGGAAAGCGGATCGAAGCGGCTGTCGGTATGGGCCACCAGGGTCGAGGCGAGGCCGACCACCCGCGGAGAGCCGTTGAACGGACCCTCGCCGAGCCGGGGAAGCTGGCGATAGAAGCCCGGGGGGAGATCGGTGCGAATCTCGTTCAGGACGTCTTCGACGATGTGAAAGTTGTCGACCAGCCATTCCGCGGCGGGAGTGGTGGCGCGCTCTTCCTGGATGACCGCGGCCAGGGCGCGGTAGCACCGGAGCAAGACCCGGCCGTTGTCACGGACGCGTCCCAGCAGGGCCGGATCGGCCACCTGGCCCGACACCACCCGGTCCCGAGCGATGGCCTCGGCCTTGAGCTCGAGGCGCTCGATGCTGAGGAGCTCGGCTCGGATGGGACCCGTGGCGAAGGGCATCATGACGACGACAATCGAGGCCTCGCGGAAAAATGTATCCGGAAAAAGTTACCAGGTCGCGGGTTCAGGACGACTCCTTACCTGCTCAGCCGGCAGGACTTCGCGTAAGGAGGATAACACTTTCCCTCACCCCGGCCGGGGCCGCCGCCGGCTGGCACCGCAATTGCGTAATTGTGGCCGAGGGGGATTCTAGCTATGAGGACCGCGATTGGCTTGCTGGCGCTCGGCATCGCCGGCGGTGTTCTTCCGGTAGGCTCGTCGGTCGCGCAGTACCTGGCACCGCTACTGACCGGAACCCTGGCGGCCTTCGTGGTCCTCCTGACGCTCTGTCTGGCGGCCTCCGCCATACGCCGTGGACGCGCCCGCGACCTGGAGGCCGCGTCGAGCCGGCCGGCGCCTCGAGTCACCACCCCCGTACGCGCCGCCACCCCCCGCACGACCTAGATCTCCTCGTCCCGGCGCTGCCGTCGGCGAATCCAGCGCTCGCGCTGGAACCACAGGAAGGCGGCGAGTCCCCCCGCCACCACCGCCAGCACCAGCCAGCCCGCATCGCTCAAGCCCGTTCTCCTCGCTCATAAGAGAAAACGGGCCGGGGAGATTCCTCTCCCCGGCCCGCCCATACCCCTGCGACCAGGTTGCGCTTACCGAGTCTGGGGCGTCCTGGCCGCGCCGCCGATGCCTACACCCAGCCGACCCAGCGTCTCCGGATCCAGCTGGCCGGTCACCTGAAGCTGCTCGCGCTGCTGAAACTCACGCACCGCAGCCGTGGTCCGCGGGCCCACGTATCCGTCGATGGGACCGACGTTGTAGCCGTTGGTCTTGAGCGCCTGCTGAGCAGCCGCCACATGGGTCTGCGAGCCCGTCGTCTTGTCCGACCCGTCCATCATGGTGCTCTTCTTGTCCATGACGTCGTTCTTGGCCCGGGTCAGCCGGTTCTTCATCGTGCTCGGGTCGTCCATGGCGCTGTCGAAGGTCACGTCGTTCTTCACCGCGCGCACGCCAGGAACCCCGCGCGCGAGCTGCGAAGCCCTGGCGCTGTCGGCGATGCTCGCGACCTTGCCCTGAAGCGTCACCACGCCGTTGTCGACCCGCACGTCCACCTTCTTCAGGCGGGCGTCGTTGTGGAGGCGGGTCTTCACCTGCTTGGTGAGGTCGTCGTCCTTCGCTTCCACCATCTTCTTGTCGGCGGCGGGCACCACCTGCAGCTCGTTCTTCACCGCGGTGACGCCCTCGATGCCCTTGGTGATCTCTTCGGCGGCCGCCTTGGCCGCGTCGTTGTCGACCTTGCCCCGGAGGAAGACGGTGCCCTTGGTGGTCTCCACGTTCACCGACGTACCGGGAACGCGGCTATCCGCGAAGAGCGCGATCTTGGTCTTCGAGGTGATCCAGGAGTCGCTCACGGTCGTCTTCACGCTCTGGGTTGTCGACTTCTTCTCGTCAGCGGCGTTCACCCAGGCGGGCGCGGCCGCCAACGCCAACCCCATCATCACGGTTGCGCTCAGCTTGGTGGCACGATGCATTGGATTTCCTCCCTTGATTCGGTTAAGGAACGTGGTCGCAGCGGGCATCACACTCGACCGGTCAGCACGAGGATCAGGAGCACCAGCAGCGCCAGCCCCAGGAACCCGCTGGGGAAATAGCCCCAGGAGCGGCTGTGGGGCCACGACGGAATCGCTCCCACCAGCAGAAGCACCAGCACTACGATCAAGATGGTACCCATGTGATCCTCCTCGAGGCGCCGCCTTGCGGCCGCCTTCCGCAGGTGGAAGAGTGCAACGCGCGTGCCGCAGGTCTTGGCGCGCCACGAGCACCCGATATTCAAGCGGTTTTCGGGCGAAGCCCGGAACGAGTGGCGGAGATGAGTCGCTCACACGGTAATTTCTATCGGGTAAGACGAGCCCTGGCATCGCCCTTGCTCTTGCTGAGTCTGGAAGCGCGATCACTGAACTGAAAGGGAGGGAGACACCATGCTCAAGTCATTCGTCGTCGGAGTCATCGCGGGCGGAGTTGCCTATTGGTTGTGGGAGGACGAGATCCGCCGATTCGTGGATGCCAACACGCTGGACATTCGGAAGCGGGCGGCCGACACGCTGAAGCAGGCGGAGTCGCTGGTGGAGAGCGCGTCGGAGACGATCGGCCAGACCATTCACGCGGGCCAGGAGGCCATGCGGCCCGCGGCCCGCAGCTCGATCCGCTCCGCGAAGTAAGGGCAATCTACCCGCGCGGGCCGAGACGGTACGCCGTCCGGCCCAAGCGGGTAGCTTATCGCCCGCGGGGAGACTGCCCCACGGCGCCGCCCCCGCTCCATGCGGACTCGAAATAGCGCGCGTCCTCGTCCGTGCGCGTGCCCACCCCCATGACGATGCCGCCGCTCTCCAGCGCCTTCTCGTAGACGCGCGCGCGATCCTCGGGAATGCCCGCGCCGATGAGGGCGCCGATCATGCCGCCCGTCACGCCGCCGGCGCCGACTCCGGCCAGGGCCGCCGCCAGCGGCCCCGCGAGCACGAGACCCACCCCGGGCAGCGCCACCGTCGCGGCCGCCGCCAGGGCGGCAATGACGCCGCCGGCCACCGCGCCCACCCCGGCCCCGACCCCCGCGCCCTCGAGCGCCTTGGTCCCGAGCTCGGTGCCGGGAGGCGTCTCGTTGCCGAAGAACCGCTCGCGCGTGGCGGCCGACATCATGAGGTTGATGTCCACTTCGCTGTAGCCGCGGCTGCGCAAGGCCTGGTACGCGCGCTCCGCCGCGTCCCGGTCCCAGAACACTCCCGTCACCATCCCCGGATTGGTCATCTCGATGTCTCCTCGCTCGGCGTGAGAATCGCGGCGAGGCGGGCGGGATCCACCGGCTTCATCACGTGGGCGTTGAAGCCGGCGTCGAACGCGCGCTGGCGGTCTTCGGGCCGGCCGTAGCCGGTCAGCGCCAGCAGCCGGGTCGAGGGGGTGCTCGCCCGGATGCGGCGCGCCGCCTCGTAGCCGTCGATGTCGGGCAGCCCGATGTCGATGACGGCCCAGTCCGGCGTCAGGGAGGCGGCCAGCGCGATCCCTTCCTGCCCGCCGGCGGCCACACTGACGCGATGGCCGGAGTGCTCGAGCAGGAACTGGAGCGCGTCGCGGCTGTCCGCGTCGTCTTCGACGAGTAGTATGTGCGCCAAGAGAGAAGTAAACCCGCTAGGCTCCCCGCGCGCGACCGCCCAGCGCGGTGACCAGGCGAACCAGATGCGCGGCGTCCACCGGCTTGTTGAGGTAGAGCTGGAAGCCTCCCGCCAGCGCGCGCGAGCGAGACTCGGCGCCCGTCTGGGCGGTGACGGCCACCGCCGGAATCTGCCCGCCGTCCTCGGGCGCCAGCGCTCGCACACGGCGCAGCAGCTCGTAGCCGTCTCCTCCGGGCATGGCAATGTCGCTCACCAGCACGTCGAAGCGGCCTTCGGCGAGCGTCTCCAGCGCTTGACGCGCCGAGCCGACCGCCGCCACCTCGGCCCCGCAGCGCTGGAGGATGATGCGCATGCTGTCGCGGGCGCTGGGCTCGTCCTCGACGATGAGGATTCGCAGGCCGCCCAGCGATACGGGCATGGCTGATCCGCCGAGCCCCGCTTCGACCGATCGATCCACCACCGCGGGCTTCCCCGCTCCGAGGGGCAGCTCGAAGGAGAAGGTCGAGCCCTCGCCGTGACCGAGACTTTCCGCGCGCACCGTCCCGCCGTGCAGCTCCACGATATGCCGGGTGAGGGCGAGACCCAGCCCGCCCGTCTCGTCGTGTGAGAACCCGCCTCCAAGCTGATGACGGTCGAAGATCGTCGGAAGGCGCGAGGCGTCGATCCCCGCGCCCGAGTCGCGCACCTCCACCCGGGCCGTGGCCTCCAATCGCCGGAGTCGAATCGACACCGCCCGGCCTCGCGGCGTGTGCCGGATCGCGTTCGAGAGCAGATGCCAGATCACCTGACCCAGTCGAGTCGCGTCTCCGGACACCGCGATCAGGCCACCGGCCAGATCCGCCTCGAGGGTGATGGCCTTGGCGGCCGCGAGCGGGCGCGAGGACTCCAGCGCGCTCTCGACGATGGGCCGGAGCGGCACGTCCTCGACCTCGAGCCGCAGCCGGCCGAGGGCGATGCGCGACATGTCCAGCAGGGTGTCGATCATACGAATCTGGAGGCGGGCCGCCTGGTCCAGCCCGTCGAGCGCGCGAGTCACCAGCCCGGGGTCACCGGGCTGCTCGCGCAGCACCTGGCTCCAGAGCATGATGGTGTTGAGCGGATTGCGAAGCTTGTGCGAGATGGAGTTCAACATCTCGTCATTGGCCTGGTTGGCCGCTTCCGCGGTTGACCGGGCCGCTCGCTCCCGCTTCAGCTCCGCCCTGAGATGCTGGATCTCCTCCGAGCCGGCATGAGCGTCCATGGAGCAGATGACAGCAAGAGACGTGCCGGAGGTGGTCGGAATCGGCCTCGCGTTGGCATCGCTCTTGCTCGACGCCGTGTTATGGCGACAACATCAGTCTATCTGCGTGTGATCCACGGGGGGCTGAGTGACCCGGCGGGTGAAATTCTACCCGGCCACTCTTCCCCGGTACCCGGTTCTGCCATCGAGATGATCCGGAGCTGTTTCCGGCACCAGCACCCCGAGGAGTTCGGGGCCAGCATGGTGGACGATGCCACCGTCCCCGCGCATCTTCGCTACGGCACCGACGATATCTATCCGGCCGGCGCTGCGGTGCCCGAGGAGCCAATGGGCAACCCCGGTGCCGTCGCGATCTGACGCGCCCGCGCCCCGCCGCCGACTCGCGGAGTACGATCGCAAGCGCGACTTCACCGCCACCCCCGAGCCGCGCGCAGCGGCCCGGACCAAGGCGTCCCCCAAGAAATCGCGCGATTCCATCTTCGTGGTCCAGAAGCACGCGGCCTCGCGCCTCCACTACGATTTCCGCCTCGAGCTGGACGGCGTACTCAAGAGCTGGGCGGTACCGAAGGGGCCGAGCCTCGACCCGAAAGAGCGCCGGCTCGCCATGCACGTCGAGGATCACCCGCGCGAATACGCCTCGTTCAAGGGCGTCATCCCGCCGGGCGAGTACGGCGCGGGCAAGGTGGAGATCTGGGACCGCGGCACCTGGGCTCCGGTGGGAGACCCGCACGCGGGGTATCGGAAGGGCAATCTCAAGTTCACGCTGCGCGGGCGGAGGTTGCGGGGCAACTGGGTCCTCGTGCGCATGCGCGACAAGGAAGGCCGCGGGGAGCCCTGGCTCCTGATCAAGGAGCGGGATGACGCCGCCGAGCCGGGCCATGCCGTTCCCGAGAGCGACGCTGCGAGCAGCGGCCGCCGCAAGCGCATCGGCCGGACGCGCGGCACCGCGGCGGCATCGGCGGGGACATCCGGCACGCGCGCGCAAGGCGGCGCGCCTGCGCGATCCGGCGCGCTCCCTCGCTTCGCGCCGCCGCAGCTCGCCACTCTGGTGGATCAGGCCCCCGAAGGGGACGAGTGGCTGCACGAGATCAAGTTCGACGGCTATCGCATTCTGGGACGGCTCGACCAGGGTCGCGTCCGGCTGCTGAGCCGCAACGACAAGGACTGGACGTCCCGCTTCTCCACCATCGCCGCCGCCGTCGCGCGCCTGCCGGCGCGCAGCGCCCTGCTCGACGGCGAGGTGGCGGTGCTGCGGCCCGACGGGACCACCAGCTTTCAGGCGCTGCAGCAGCGGCTGGGCGGAGACGAGGCCGCGGGCGACCTGGTCTACATGGTCTTCGACCTCCTCCATCTCGACGGGCGCGACCTCCGCGGCGCGCCGCTCGAGGAGCGCAAGGCCGCTCTCGAGTCGCTGCTCGCCCGGGCGAAGCCGGCGGGCGGTCCCGTGCGCTACTCCGCGCACGTGGTGGGCGGAGGCGGCGCCTTTCTACGGCGCGCCTGCGGGCTCGGCCTCGAAGGCGCGGTGTCCAAGCGGCGCGCCGCGCCTTACACGTCCGGCCGCAGCCTGGCCTGGCTCAAGGCCAAGTGTCTCAAGCGGCAGGAAGTGGTGATCGGCGGCTACACCGAGCCCGAGGGCGCGCGGGTGGGCCTCGGCGCGCTCCTGGTGGGCGTGCAGGACGGCGCGAAGCTCCACTATGCGGGCAAGGTCGGCACCGGCTTCTCGGACGCCGATCTCCACGCGCTCACGTCGCGGCTAGAGCGCCTCCGGCGGCGCGACAGCCCCTTTGCCGCCACGCCCCGCTTCCCCCGGGTGCACTGGGTGGAGCCCGAGCTGGTCGGCGAGGTGGCCTTCACGGAGTGGACGAGCGAGGGGCGCATGCGTCATCCGTCGTTCCAGGGGTTGCGCGAGGACAAGCCCGCGCGCGCGGTTGTTCGCGAGCGCGCCGCCGCTCCGCTTCCTCGCGCGACCGCCCGTGCGGCCGATGGACCGCCTCGCGCGGCGGCCGTCGCCGCGCCGGATATCCTCGCGGGCGTCAAGCTCACCCACCCCGACCGCGTGCTCTATCCCGAGATCGGCTTGACCAAGCGCGATCTGGCCCGCTATTACGAGTCGGTCGCCGAGTGGATGCTGCCCCATCTCGCCGACCGCCCCACCACCCTGTTGCGCTGCCCGGACGGAGTGGGCGCGAAATGCTTCTTCCAGCGCCACGCCCGCCCCGGGAGCAGCCACGCGATCCGGCGCGTGCGCATCACCATGGAAGCCGATCGGGGCGAATTTCTCATCGCCGACTCGCGGCCCGCCCTGATCGAGCTGGTGCAGATGGGCGTGCTGGAGATTCACACCTGGAACGCCGTGGCCCGGAAGCTGGAGCGGCCCGATCGCGCGGTCTTCGACCTGGATCCGGGCCCGGGGGTGCGCTGGCCCCAGATGCTCGACGCCGCGCGACTCATCCGTCGCACGCTGCAGTCGGTGAAGCTCGAAAGCTTCGTGAAGACCACGGGCGGGAAGGGGCTTCACGTGGTGGTGCCGCTGGCGCCCGCGAGCTGGGACAAGGTGAGCGGGTTCACCCGCACCGTCGCCACGGAGATCGCCCGGAGCGAGCCGGACCGCTTCACCGCCACCATGGCCAAGGTCGCGCGAAAGGGGCGAATCTTCATCGACTATCTGCGGAACACGCGCGGGGCCACCTCGGTATCGGCCTTCTCCACGCGCGCGACGGCGGAGGCGCCGGTCTCCGTGCCGCTGGGCTGGGACGAGCTGGCGCCCGACGTTCCCTCCGACCACTACACGGTGAAGACCGTGCCCAGGCGCGTCGGCGCGCTGCGCGCGGATCCGTGGGCGCGCTACT
>DASRWT010000020.1:0-13434 GCA_035654455.1 Candidatus Nitrosocosmicus sp.
CGGCCGCATGGCCTTCGGCGGATTCTTCCCCGGCGGGCGGACGCTGGCCCTCATGAATTCGCCCGATGCCGCGAAGGCGCTGGAGCCCCTCATCGAGTCCGGTCTCTGGACGGCCGGCACGCTCACCGGCCGGCCGTTCATTCACGTCCTGTGACCCGGAGACTGGCCGCGGGCGCTTGACGGGACAGGTCGCGGGCTCGCCGGACCCTCTGCTCCCCCCGGACGCCTTCCGCCGACTGGACGAGACACCGGACCCGGCGTTCTACGCCACGCCGCGCTTCGTCACCCACATCGACGACGGCGCCATCGCCGCGGTGACCCGGCTCTATCGCGAGCATCTTCCCGCCGGCGGCGCCATCCTCGACCTCATGAGCAGCTGGATCAGCCACTTGCCGCCGGACATCGCGTACACCCGCGTGGTCGGCCTGGGGATGAACGCGGATGAGCTGGCGGCGAATCCGCGCCTGCATGCGTGGACCGTGCATGACCTCAACGCCGAGCCCCGCCTGCCCTTCGCGGACGGGGAATTCGACGGCGCGACCTGCTGCGTGTCCATCGACTATCTCGTGCACCCGGTGGCGGTGCTCCGCGACCTCGCCCGCGTGCTCCGTCCGGGCAGCCCTCTCATCATCACGTTCTCCAACCGGCGCTTCCCCACCAAGGTCATCGCCCTGTGGGAAACGCTCGACGACGCGGGGCACGCGCAGCTGGTGGAGCATTACCTGCGGGAAGCGGGCGGCTGGGAGGACGTGGTCACGCTCGACCGCAGCCCGGAAACGGGGGATCCGCTCTTCGCCGTGGTGGCCCGCCGCGCCGGTAGTAAGATGTCCGCCGCATGAGGCTCCTCGCCGACCTGGTCCTGGTGAATGGGCGCTTCGAGCCCGGGCGCGCCGTCGAGATCGCCGACGGCCGCATCACCGGGGTGGCGCCCTTCCCGCCCGCCTGGGGCGATGCCGCCTTCGCCGACGATCTGGTTCGCCTGCCCGGGCGCGCGCTCTTGCCCGGCACCGTCAACGCGCATTGCCACACCTTCCAGTCGCTGCTGCGCGGACTCGGCGACGACATGGACTTCATGAGCTGGCGCGACCGCGTGCTCTACCCGTTCTCCACGCGTCTCGACCGCGAGGGCATCTATCTGGGGGCCGCCTTCGCCTTCGCGGAGATGCTCCTGCACGGAGCCACCACCTGCGTGGATTTTTTCTATCTCCAGGATGCGGGCAATGACAATGCGCGCGCGGTCATCCAGGCCGCTCGCGACGTCGGGATACGCCTGGTGCTCGCGCGCGCCATGTACGACTGGGAGGGCGCGCCCGCGCGCTATCGCGAGACACCGGCGGACGCCGCCCGCCGCGTCACCGAGCTGATCCGCGCCCATGCGGGCGATCCGCTCATCACCGTGCAGCCCGCCCCGCACAGCCTGCATGGCGCCTCCTCCGCCATGATCCGGGCGGGCTGGGAGGTGGCGGAGGCCGCCGACACGCGCTTTCACATCCACGTGGCGGAGGGCCAGTACGAGGGGCGGCAAACCCTCAAGGAGCACGGCGCCACGCCCATTCGCCTGCTCGACCGGCTCGGCGTGCTCGGGCCCCGCATGATCGGCGTGCACTGCGTCTGGCTCGACGACGAGGACCTGGCCCTCATGGGCGCGCGCGGCGCCGGGCTCGCCTATTGCCCCTCGTCCAACATGGTGCTGGGCGACGGCATCACGCGCATCACCGAGATGCAGGGCCTCGGCATCCGCATCGGGCTCGGCACCGACGGCGGCTGCACCAACAACCGGCTCTCGGTCTTCGAGGAGATGCGGATGGCGGCGCTGCTCCAGAAGGTGCGGCATCTCGATGGCACGCGACTGCCGGCCGAGGACGCCTTTCGCATGGGCACCGCCGACGGCTCGGCGCTGCTGGGTCTCGACGCCGGCGAGATCGCGCCCGGCCGGGCAGCGGATCTGGTGGCGGTGGACCTGGGGCATCCGTCACTGCATCCGCGCGCCAACCTGCTCAAGAGCGTGGTCTATGCCATGTCGCCGCAGGCGGTGACGGATGTCTGGGTGCACGGGCGGGCGGCGGTTCGCGGCGGGCGCCTGGTCACGCTCGACCAGGACGGCCTCCTCGCGCGGGTGCGCGCGCTCACTCACGACTGGCGGGTGGCCTGATGTTTCGCGTGGGCCGCATCCCCTATCTCAACTGCGAGCCCTTCTTCGCGCATCTCAGCGGCTTCCCCACCCTGGACCTGCCTCCCCGCCAGCTCGGCGAGGCGCTCGCCCGCGGGGACGCGGACGCGGCGGCCCTGTCACTGGCCGATTTTCTGCGCCTCGAGCCGGCGCTGGAGGCATTGCCGTTCGGCATCGCGACGGACGGCCCCGCCCGCAGCGTGATCCTCTTCTCCGACCGCTCTCCCGCCGACCTCGAGGGCGCCACCATCTCGGTCACCGACGAGACGGCCACCTCGGTGGAGATCCTCCGCGTCCTGCTCGCGCTGCGCTATCGCGTGACGCCGCGGGCCTGGGTGGGGCCGTCGGCGGACGCGGACGCGGTGCTGCTGATCGGCGACCGCGCCATTCGCGCCCTCACGGGGCCCCCGCGCTTCCGGCACGCGGTGGATCTGGGGCGCGAATGGGTGGAGTGGACCGGCCTGCCCTGCGTCTTCGCGCGCTGGGGCGTCCGGCGCGCGGCGGACGCCGCCGATCGCCGCGCCTTTGCCCAGGCGCTGGAGGCGGCGCTGGTCCGCGGCCTGGAGAGCATCCCGGAGATCGCGGAGCGCCGGCGCGATACGGGCTGGGGACCGGCCGAGATCACGACCTATCTGCGGGGCTTCACGTATCGGCTGGGACCGCGGGAAGACCAGGCCATCGCCGAGTTCCAGCGTCTCCGCGCCCGGTTGCCCTGAGCGGTTTCCTCAGAGGGGGCGAAGCACGCGCAGCACCTCGTCGTGGAGGCGCCCGTTGGTGGCGACCACGGTCCCGTCGTAGATATTGGGCCGGCCGCTGAAGTCGGTGAGGCGGCCGCCCGCTTCCTCGATGAGAATCTTCATCGGCGCCACGTCCCAGGGCTTGAGATCGGCCTCCACGTAGATCTCGCCCTTCCCCTGCGCCACCAGGCAGTAGCCGTAGTAGTCGCCGAAGCCGCGCGTCCGCGCGGTGCCGTCCACGAGCCGGACGAAGCCGGGCCAGTACGGCGTGGGGCGCAGGAGGGAGAGGCTCGAGTGGAGCAGGAAGGCCTCCCGCAGGGTGGCCGCGTCGGAGACGCGCAGCCGCGTGTCGTTCGCCCAGGCGCCGTCGCCCTTTCGCGCCCAGAAGAGCTCGCCCGAGACGGGGTTGAGCACCACCCCGGCGGTGACCTCACCCTGCTCCTCGAGCGCGAGCAGCACCGCCCAGATCGGGATGTGGCGGACAAAGTTCTTCGTGCCATCGATGGGATCGATGATCCAGCGGCGCTCGGTGGAGCCTTGCTGCCCGAACTCCTCCCCGAGGAATCCGATATCGGGGAAGGCGCGGCGGAGGCGGGTGGTGATGGCCGTCTCGGCTTCCCGGTCCGCCTGGGTCACCGGGGTCAGGTCCGGCTTGATGGTGACCTCGAAGCCGCCGCGGTAGTAGCGCAGCGCGATCTCCCCCGCCTCGCGCGCGGCGGCAATGGCGGCGTCCATGATGGGATGAAGGGCGGGGGCGGCGCCTATTCCCATTCGCCGCGCTCCTCGAGCACTTCCTTGAAGGCCGCGAGCGCCTCCACCACCACCGGCATGCCGCCGTAGGTGACCTGCTGGAACACCACCTCCGCCACCTCCTGTCGGGTGGCGCCCACGTTGAGGGCCGCGTGGAGATGGGCGCGCAGCTCGTTGCGGCGGTTCAGCACGGTGAGAGAGGCGACGGCGCAGAGCTCCCGCTGCTTCTGAGAGATGACCTCGCGGCTGTAGAGCTTGCCGGTGAAGAAGAGGGAAAGCTCCCGGGCCAGCTCCTTGTCGAACTTCTTCCAGGTGTCGAACCCCACCCCGCCCTTGATGCTGTGGAAGAGCATCTGCGCCGTCTTCCGGGTCCGGTCCTTGAGCGCTTCGTCCATGGCCTCTCCTTTGCCCCGTTTTTGCTGGACTTCCTCGGAACCCATTTGTCACACTGCCGACGCGGAGATCGACTCCCATGGCCGAGCCCCAGTGTCCCCGCTGTCAGAGCGTGGTGATCGAGCGTGCGAGCCGGGCCGGCCTGCTCGAGCGCCTCCTGAGCCTCGTCTATGTCTACCCCTTCCGCTGCCAGTCCTGCCTGCATCGCTTCCTCTCCGTGGTCTGGGGCCAGCGCTACGTGCGCACGCGGCGCTCCGGCTCCGAGCGGCGGCAGCATTCCCGGCACACGGTGGACTTCTGGACCACGCTCTGGCTCGCGAAAGGGGCGCACCCCAGCCGCGCACGCGATCTGTCCGTCGGCGGCATCAGCATCGAGACCGACGCCCCGCTCGAGCCCGGCCAGCACCTCGAGCTGGATCTCCAGCCTTCTCCCGGGGAGCGCCCCATTCGCGTGGAGGTCGCGGTGGTCCGTTCCGTCCAGTCCGGCCGCGTGGGCCTCCAGTTCGTCCAGGTGAAGGACGACGGCGACGCGCGGCTGCAGAAGTTCCTCGCCGGCCGCGAGACCGGAGCCCCGGCGGCGCCGTCTCCGGCGTCCCCCGCCTCCCCCGGGGACGACAAGGCCCCATGAAAGCGCCCACCTGCCCCAAGTGCAAGAGCGAGCTGGTGGGCCGCACCCACCGGGCCGGGCTCGTGGAGCAGGCGCTCAGCCTGGGCTATGTTTATCCCTTCAAGTGCCAGGTCTGCCAGCATCGCTTCCTCAGGCTCCGGTGGGGCGAGCGCTATGTCCGCGTGCCCCTCGACCGGCGCGATGCCGAGCGGCTCCCCACGCGCATTCCCGTCACCATCCACTGGAAAGACGGCGGCCAGGGTCAGGGCACCGTCCGCGATCTCTCCGTGACGGGGTGCGGGATCGAGACCGAGGCCGCGGTGCCGGTGGGCGCTCTCGTGCTCCTGCAGCTCGAGCCGGAGGGGGAGCCGCCGATCGACATCGATGTGGGTGAGGTCCGCTCGCGCCAGACGCGGCGCATCGGCGTCCGGTTCTCGCGCGTCGCGCCCACCCACGCGGAGCGGGTGCGCCAGATCGTTCAGCGGCTCATGACCACCCGCAACAGCTGAGCCGGCCCGCGGAGCGCTCACCTCGCGCACGAACTCGAATGCACTGCGCATCGCGGCTCCGTACCGAAGGGTTTGGGGGGTTGACGGACGCGGGCGCGCCCTCTAGCGTAGGGAAACCATAGCACGACATCTCTCGCCCAGGAGCCCCCGATGCCGACGACGATCGAGCCCTATTGCGCAGCCACCGTGTTCAATCCCCCCACCTACACCCAGGCGGTGAAGGTCACCGGCGCCCAGACCATTCTGTTCATCGCCGGCCAGGTCGCGTATGGCCCCGACGGCAAGCCCGCGCATCGCGGGGACTTCCCCGCCCAGGCGCGCGCGGTGTTCCAGGCCCTCAAGGCGCAGGTCGAAGCGGGCGGGGGCACCCTCGCCAACGTGGTCAAGATCAATACCTACCTCGTCGACATCCGCCATCGCGCGGAGCTCGTGCCCATCCGCGAGGAGTTCTTCGGCAAGAAGACCCTGGCCTCGACGCTGGTGGCCGTCGCCGCGCTCGCCCAGCCCGAGTATCTGATCGAGGTGGAGGCGGTGGCGGTGATCTAGGGCGTGCCCGCGTTGAACCCGTTCATCTTCCGCGCCTACGACGTCCGCGGCAAGGTGGGCATCGACATCACGCCCGAAGTCTTCGAGAAGGTCGGCCGCGCCTTCGGCACCCTCGTGCGGAGGCGCGGCGGGCGGGCGGCCGCGCTGGGCATGGACAATCGCGTGTCCTCCCGGCCCCTCAAGGACGCCTTCGGGGCGGGCGTGCTCTCCACCGGGCTCGACGTGGTGGATATCGGCGTCAACCACACCCCGCTGATGTACTTCGCCACCGCGCACTGGCGCCTGGACGGCGGGGCCACCGTGACCGGCAGCCACAACCCCGTCTCCGACAACGGCGTGAAGATGGTGCACGCGGGGGCGGCGCCGCTGAGCGAGGACGAGATCGCGGGCCTCCTCGCCACCATCCGGTCCGGCGACGTCGAGCGAGGCGCGGGCCGGCTCACGGCGCGGGATCCCCGCGAGGACTACTTCAACGCCATCACCGCGCATGTCCGGCTCGGCCGCCGGTTGCGAGTGGTGGTGGACGCGGGCAACGGCATCGCGGGGGTCTTTGCTCCCGAGCTCCTGCGGCGGCTCGGGTGCGAGGTCATCGAGCTCTACTGCGATTCCGACGGCTCCTTCCCCCACCACCTCCCCGATCCCGAGATGGAGGAGAACGTCCGCGACCTGATCGCGAAGGTGCGGGAGGTCAAGGCCGACGTGGGCATCGCCTATGACGGCGATGCCGACCGCGTGGGGGTCATCGACGAGCAGGGCCGCCGCCACGAAGCCGATCTCATCCTCGCCCTGCTCGCCCGCGACCTCCTCACGCGGCATCCGGGCGCGCCCATCGTGTTCGACGTCAAGTGCTCCCAGGTGCTCATCGACGACATCCACAAGCACGGGGGACGCCCGGTGATGTGGAAGACGGGCCACTCCCACCTCAAGCGCAAGATGCGCGAGGACGGCATCCTGCTCGGCGGCGAGGTCTCCGGCCACATGTTCTTCGGGGAGAACTGGTACGGGGTGGACGACGGCATCCTCGCCTCGTGCAAGATCCTCGAGCTGGTGGCCCGCGGCGCCACGCCGGTGTCGGCGCACTTCGACACCCTGCCCCATCTCTTCGCCACTCCCGAGCTCAAGGCGCCCTGCCCCGACGACAAGAAGTTCGCGGTGGTGGAGGAGCTCAGCCGGGAGCTCAAGCGGCGCTACGAGACGGTGGACATCGATGGGGTGCGGGTGATCTTTCCCGACGGCTGGGGACTGGTGCGCGCCTCCAATACCAACCCCTACCTCACGCTGCGCTTCGAGGCGAGGACCCGGCCCGGGCTGGAGGCCATGCGGAGCACGATATACGACGCCCTGCGACGGTATCCCGAGGTGACGCTGCCGGCCTAGCGCATGTTGCCGGTATGCCCCAGCGAGTAGCGGCCGGGCTGGGGCCAGACGGTGAGGCCATGCGGCTCCTTGCCCGCCCGGATGCTTCGCACCTCGCCCGAGGTGGTGTCGATGACATAGACCACGTCGTCGTAGCGGCCGGACACCCAGAGCTGCTTGCCGTCGGCGCTGACATTGCCCATGTCCGGGCTGCCCCCGCCCGGGATGACCCAGGTCGCCTCGACTTTCCGTGTCGCGAAGTCGATGACGGCCACGCTGCCCTTGCCGCGCGGCGGCCCGTACACGCGCGCCGTTCCCCGGTTGATGACGTAGAGCTTCTTCGCGTCCCGGCTGGGATACAGCCCGTGCGAGCCCACCCCGGTGGCGATGAAGCCCACCTCGGTGAAGGTCTCGCCGTCCACGAGGAAGACTCCGCCCGACTGGAGCTCGGCGACGTAGAAGATCTTGCCGTCCGGCGAGGCGCGCACGTCCTGCGGCATGCGGCCCTTGGAGAGCTTGAGATAGCCCAGCACCTTGCGACCGACGAGGTCGATCTTGACCAGGCTGCCCTTGTACTCGCAGGTGAAGATGACGAAGCGGCCGTCGATGGAGAAGTCGGCGTGGTTGATGCCGGCGCAATCGGGAGTGGGCAGGGACCACTGCATCGCCATGGTGTGGGGATCGCGGAAGTCCAGCCGCTTGAGCGCTTCCGCGACGATGATGGCCGACTTCCCGTCCGGCGTGAAGTACATGTTGTAGGGATCGTCCACCGGGACGGCCTTGCCCGGCTTGCCGGTGGTGGGATCGATGGGCGTGAGACTCCCGTCGGTGCGGCCCTCGGCGTTGTTCGTGACCCAGAGAGTCTTGAGGTCCCACGACGGGACGATATGCTGCGGGTTGATGCCGACCTTGAAGCGGTCCACCACCTTGAGCGTGGCCGGATCGATGACGTAGACGTCGTTCGACGTCCGGTTCGGGACATACACCCGCGGCAGCGCTCCCGTCACCGCGGGGCTCATCCGGCCCGCCTGCGTCTCGCTGTAGAGATTGGCGGGGTCCACCACCGGCGGCATCCCGGGCAGGGGCTCCGCCGCTCGCCCCGCGGCGACGAGAGCGCCCAGGAGAGAGAGAGTCACGGCGAGGCCCGCGGCAAGAACGCGACGGGGCGACGCAGGCACGCGAATCGTTCCGGTCACGAAATCTCCTCTGGCGCTCCGCCCCCTAGCGGCGGGCGACGGCCTTCCTGATGGCGTCCACCGTCCGCGCCACGATGGTGTCGGTGCCCAGCTTGCCCAGCGCGACGGTGGCCTTGCGAGGGTCGCCGTTCACGCCTTCGAAGAGGTCCGTTCCGCCGCCGGGCTTCAGACGATCCGACCGGACCAGCCGCGGATCCACCGCGAGCATCAGCGAGGTGTCGGCAAGCCCGGCGTGCTTCCCCACCTCGTCCTCGCGAAACCCTCGTTCCCGGAGCATCCGCGAGAAGTCCACCTCCGCCGCCCGGTAGTACTCCTCGCCGGCGTGGACGCGAGCGGACGAGTCCTTCCACTCGCGCGTGAGCCGGGCCGCCACCGCCCGCTGGGCGGCCTGGCTGGAGCCCGAATCGCCGAGAAAGACGATGTCGCGGAAGCCGTGAAGCCGGAAGCTGCGCGCGGCCGACTCCAGCACCCTCTCGAACGTCTCTTCCGGCACGGTGATGGTGCCGGGAAAGCGCATGTGCCCGGTGGGAGGATTGATCCCGCCCTCCGGCACATAGCCGAGCACCGGCGCCACGAGGGCATCCCCGAGCCCGCGCGCGATCCGCTCGGACAGCGCCCGCACCCGCGCATTGTGCTTGCCCAGGGCCATGTGAGGGCCGTTCTGCTCGGTGCCGCCCAGCGGAACCAGGATGGTGGTCTTGCCGGCCTTGATGCCGTCGCGCACCTCGGTCCACGTGAGCTCTTCCAGGAGCACGGTGTCGGGCGCCTGCGCCCATGCGGTGGCGCATCCGGCCAGCAGCAATCCCAGCGCGAGCGCCGACGCCATCTGGGTCATCCGCTCCAGCCTACAGGATGCGCCGCGCGGGAGCCAAGTCATCAGATCCGCTCGCCGAGGAGCATCGCGACGGCGTGCTCCGCGTCGCGCGCGCGGAGGCAATCGCGGGGGCCCCAGTAGCCTCGCGGGTCGATGAGCACCGCCGCCAGTCCCGCCGCCCGCGCACCCAGCACGTCCACCGAGTAGAGATCTCCCACATAGGCCGCCTCGGCGGCGGCCACGCCCGCCCGGGCCAGGCCGAGCCCGAAGATGCGCGGGTCCGGCTTCTCGACGCCCACCTCGGAGGAATCGATGAGGAAGTCGATCTGCGCGGCGAGCCCATGGACCTCGAGCGTGCGCCGCACGGTGCCGTTGGAATTGGAGATCACCCCCACCGCCAGCCCTGCCGCCCGGGCGCGCGCCAGCGCGGCGGCCGCGCGCGGATCGGCGCGGGTCCAGAGACCGACCGGCGCATTGTAGTCGCGGCGCCAGCGCTCCATCGCCGCCACCTCGGCATCATCCGTCACGCCGAGGCGCTCCAGCAGGTAGCGAAGATAGCGCCCGTGCGTGTCGCCGCTCTCGGTGGACGCGCCCGGAGCCAGATGCGGGTCGAGGCGCACGCGCGCCCGGAGCTCGGCGTCCTCGATGGCGGCGACATCCCGCGCGTGTCCATGCCCGGCCAGCGCGTCCGCGATGGCGGCGTAGTCGATGCGGATGAGGGTGTTGCCGGCGTCGAAGAGGATGGCGCGCGGCGCCCGGGCGGGCGGTGTCGGTGTGGGCGGTGTCGGTATGGAAGGAGCCATGGCGAGGGAACGGCTTCATTATAATGACGGAGCGATGCCGCGCCTCGTCCGTGTCTTGCCCGCCGCCGTGCTGCTGGCGACGCTGCGGCCCACGTCCGTCCTGGGCGACCACGGCGGTCCGCTGCGCGACGCGCCCATGAGCCCCCTCACCCTCGCGCTCATGGTGGGCGGCGCCGTGCTCGCCGTCGGCATCCTGGCGGTGATCATCGTGCGGGCGATGACCGGGAAGGCGGAGGAGTGACCGCGGTCGCCGCCGCGGTGCGCTGGTCGCATCTCCTCTCGGCCTTCCTGCTCGTCGGCATCTTCGGGCTCACCCTCCTCGCGGGCCGGTCCGCGCACCCCACGCCGCGGGCCTGGGAGGCCCGCATGCTGGCCTGGAGTCGGCGCGCCGCGCTGGCCACGCTCGCCACCGGCCTGCTGCTTCTCGCCATGCAGGCCGCGCACGCGGCGGGGCGCGCGGGCGCGGCGCTCGAGCCCTCCGCCTGGGTGGGGGTGCTTCTCTCCACCCAGTTCGGTGCGGTGTGGCTCGTGCGCATGGGGGTGGTCGTGCTCCTCACCGCCCTGCTGCTCCTCCGCGAGCGCGAAGACTTCACCGCGGACTGGACGGCGCTGCGCGTGGAGGGCTGGCTCCTCGCCGCCGCCGCCGCGGGGGCTCTGGCCTGGGCCGGGCATGCGGCGGCGGTGGAGCCCAACGGCGGCCTGGCCCTGGCCAGCGACCTCCTGCATCTGATTGCCGCCGGCGTCTGGCTCGGCGCGCTCGCGCCGCTGATCGCGCTGCTCCGCGCCGCCTCCACGCCGGCGGGCGCCGACGGGCGTCCCTACGCCGTTCTCGTGGTGCGCCGCTTCTCGCGGCTCGCCCTGGGCGCCATGCTGACCCTCGTCGCCACCGGAGCCTGGAACGCCTGGATGCTCGTTGGCGATCTGCCCTCGCTGATCGGCACGCGCTATGGCGGGCTGCTCCTCCTGAAGCTCGGGCTGCTCGTGCCCATCCTGGCGCTGGCGGCGATGAACCGGCGGCGGCTCATCCCCGCGCTCTCGGGCGAGGCCGGCACGGTGGGGCGCCCGGCGATGGCGCGGCTGGCCCGCTTCGTCACCTTCGAATGCCTGCTCGCGCTCGGCATCGTGGCCGTGGTGGCCGCGCTCGGGGTCACGCCGCCGGGCCGGCACGATACCCCGTGGTGGCCGCTCTCCTTCCGGCTCTCGTGGGAGGCCGCCGGCGGCCTGCCCGGCGTCCGCGCCCGCTTCCTCATCGGGAGCCAGATCGCGGTGGTGGGGCTGCTCGCGCTGCTGGTGGCGCTGGTGATGGCGCGCTCGCGCCTCCTGGCCGTGACGGCGGGCCTGCTGCTCGTGGCCGCCGGGCTCGGCACGGCCCTGCCCGGGCTCTCCGTGGACGCCTATCCCACCACCTTTCGCCGGACTCTGGTGCCCTATCACGCGTCGTCCATCAGCCACGGGCTCGAGCTCTATCGCGGACACTGCGTGACCTGTCATGGCGTGGCGGGCTGGGGGGATGGGCCGGCCGGCGTCGGGCTTCCGCGGAAGCCGGCCGACCTCACCGCGGCGCACACCGCCCAGCACACGGCCGGTGACATGTTCTGGTGGATCACGCGCGGCATCCCCGCGGGCGGCATGCCGGGATTCGCCGGCGCGCTCTCCGAGGACGATCGCTGGGACCTGATCAACTTCATCCGCGCGCTGTCCTCGGCCGATGCCGCGCGGATTCTCAGCCCCGCGGTGGAGCCGAACCGGCCGCGCGTCATCGCCCCCGACGCCACGATCGCGCTCGGCCCCACGCCCGCCAGGAGCCTCAAGGAGTTTCGAGGCGTCCGAACCGTACTGCTCGTATTATTTACGCTTCCTGACTCACGTGGTCGCCTCGACGTGCTGGCCCGGAGCTACGAGACCCTCCAGGCTCTGGGGGTCGAGATCGTGGCGGTGCCGGTTGCGGGCGGCGACGGCGTGCTCTCCCGGCTCGGGGGAAATCCGCCGATCTATTTCCCCGTCGCCACCGAAGGCAGCGACGAGATCGCGCGGGCCTACGGCCTCTTCCGGCGTACGCTCTCGCCGGAAGGCATGGCTCCCGATCCCCCGATGCCGTCGCACATGGAGATCCTCATCGATCGCGCCGGGTATCTGCGGGCCCGCTGGATCCCAGGGGCCGGGGGGCCCGGCTGGGCCTCGCTCCCCGCCCTGGTCGCGGAGATCCAGCAGCTCAACCGCGAGACGCCCGCGCCCCCGCCCGCCGAGCACGTGCACTAGCCATGCGGCTCTGGCGCGTGATCCTCCTGGTGAACCTGGCGCTGGCGGTGGGTCTGCTCCTGGGATTTCTCGCCTGGGGCCGCCCGCTGGACGATACGCGGCGCGAGCTCGCCGAGCTGCGAGGCCAGGCCGTGCCCGCGGGCGTGGAACGCGTGCTGCGCGCGCGGGGAGTGGTGCGGGCGATCGTGCCCGAGATCAACGTGATCGTGCTCTCGCACGAGGAGATCGGCGGCTTCATGCCCCCGATGACCATGGGGTTCCGCGCGCAGGACGGCAAGCTCCTCGACGGGGTGGAGGTGGGCGACGTGCTGGCCTTCACGCTGCGGGGCGTCCCGCCCAACCTCGTGCTCACGGAGCTCCGGAAAGAAGGCAAGCTCTGATGCGAGCCCTGGCCGGCGCGCTCCTCCTCGCCGGCGCGCTCGCGGCGGCGGGCCCCGCGCGCGCCGGCCATGCGCCCGGCGCCTCGTTCCCCACCCTGCGCTCCGATGCGGTGAAGCGGTTGCTCGACGTCCGGGAGCCGGTGGTGCTCGTGGACATGCGCAAGCCCGCCGAGTACAAGGCCGGGCATCTGCCAGGGGCGATCTCCCTGCCCGTCATCGACCTGGAGCGCCGCTACCGCGAGATACCCCGGGGGCCGCGAGTGGTCCTCTACTGCGCCTGCCCGCTGGAAGAGATGGGAAGCGTCCACGCCTTCCTCGCCAGCCTCGGCTGGAAGAACCATGTCGTGCTCGAGGACGGCTTCGACGGCTGGTACCGGAGCCAGTTCCCCATCGTGAAGTAGCCGCGCCCTCTTGCGAATTGAGGAGGGGGCGTGGGTGAGATAGTGTCGCAGCCTGATACACACCGCGCTCCGCCCTCGCAGAGGAGGATTCCCATGGGCCGTCTGATCGTGGTCTGCCTCGCGGCCGTCGTCACTCTTGCCGTGTCGCCCGCCTCCGCGCAGGACGTCGAATCCCTCCGCCGCGAGGTCGAGGCCTTGCGAAAGCAGCTCCAGTCGGTCACCGAGCGCCTGCAGGCCATGGAGGCGCGACCGGCGCCGCCCCCGGCGGACGCCACGGTTCCCGCCCCCGCCGCTCCGGCCTCCTCGACCGCGACGCCGCCGCCCGCCACGCCCGTCCGTCCGGCTCCCGCGCTCGCGACGGCGGCGGCGCCCATCGCCCAGGCCCCCCCGAGCACGGCCGCGGACCCGCCCGCCCCCGGGCTCGCCGACTACGCGCGCCCGCACCAGCCCTTCTCGCTGGCCGAGCGCCGCGGGCCTGGGCAGCTCCTCTTCGACATCGGGGTGAGCGCGGAT
>DASRWT010000021.1:0-15615 GCA_035654455.1 Candidatus Nitrosocosmicus sp.
CGCGCCATCGGGATGGACGTGCTCGCCTGGAGCGCGCGCGGGGACGAGGGCCGGATCCGCGCGGCGGGAGCGCGCGCGGCGACCAAGGAGGACATCCTCCGGCTGGCCGACGTGGTGAGCCTGCACGTGCGCCTCGCCGAGGACACCCGCGGCTTCATCGGCCGGAAGGAGCTCGCCGCGATGAAGCCCACCGCGATCCTGGTGAACACGGGCCGGGGAGCGCTGGTGGAGCGGGACGCGCTCATCGCCGCGCTCCGCGAGGGCAAGATCCAGGGCGCCGGGCTCGACGTGTTCCACCAGGAGCCGCTGGCGCCGGACGACCCCATCCTGACCCTGCCGAATGTCGTCTGCTCGCCGCACAATGCCGGGCAGACTCCGGAAGTGGTGCGGGACGGCCTGCTCCGCGCGGTGGCCAATGTGGAGCACTTCCTGGCCGGCAAGCCCACCGACGTCGTCGTCGCCCCCGTCAAGTAACCTCATGGTGCTCAGGGAAGATCGCGGGGCCGTGGCCGTGCTCCGGATGGAGCATGGCCGCGCCAATGCGCTCGATCCGGAATTCCTGGGCGCCATCGGGCAGGCGCTCGCCGCCGCCGAGGACGCGGGCGCCGTCGTCCTCACCGGCGCCGGCGCGATGTTCTCCGCCGGCGTGGATCTCAAGCGCCTGGCCGCCGGCGGCCCCGGCTATGCCGCCGCCCTCCTCCCCGCTCTCTCCGACTGCTTCGCCCGCCTCTTCTTCCATCCGCGTCCCGTGATCGCCGCCGTCAACGGTCACGCCATCGCGGGCGGCTGCGTGCTGGCCTGCGCCGCCGATGGGCGGCTGGGGGCGCGGGGGGCCGGCCGCATCGGCGTCACCGAGCTCCTGGTGGGCGTCCCCTTCCCCGCCATCGCGCTGGAGATCATGCGAGCGGCGGCGCCGGGGCCGGCCTTCACGGAGATGGTCTATTCCGGGCGGACCTGGGACATGGCGGAGGCCGCCGCGCGCGGACTGGTGAGTGCGCTCGTGGATCCCGAAGCGCTCGTGGACGCGGCCGTGAAGGAAGCGCAGGCGCTCGCGGCCTTGCCCGCGGCGACCTTCACCCTCACCAAGGCGCACGCGCGCCAGCCCATCCGCGACTTTCTGGGGCTGCACGCCGCTCGCATCGACGGCGAGGTGGCGCGGATCTGGAGCGCGGCGCCCGCCCAGGACGCCATCCGGCGATACGTGGCGCGGACGCTTCGCTAGCGCGCGCTAGATCAGCGCGTCGCGGAGCACCTCGGCCGGGTGCTTGGCCCGGCGCTCGGTGAGGTGCGCGATCTGCTGGCGGCACGAGATGCCCGGCGCCACCACCACCGTGTCGGCGGCGGCGGCCTTGACCGCGGGCGCGAGTCGGCGGTTCCCCAGGCTCACCGAGAGATCGTAGTGCTCCTTCTCGAACCCGAACGCGCCCGCCATGCCGCAGCACCCGGAGTCCACCTCGGACACCTCGTAGCCCGCCCAGGCCAGCGCGGCCACCGTGGGCGCGGTGCCCACCATGGCCTTCTGGTGGCAGTGCCCGTGGAGGAGCGCCTTGCGCGGGACGCCCTTCCTCCACGCCAGGGTGAGCCCCCGCCCGCGCTCGCGAAGCAGGAACTCCTCGAGGAGATAGCTCGCGCCGGCCACCGCGCGGGCGGCGTCGGTGCGGAGGAGGTCCACGTACTCGTCGCGCAGCGTGAGGAGGCAGGAGGGCTCGAGCCCCACCACCGGGACCCCGCGCTCCACCCACGGCGTCAGCCGGGTCACGTTCCAGTCGGCATGGGCGCGCGCCTCCTCCAGCATGCCCTTGGAGATGAGTGGCCGGCCGCAGCACTTTCGCCCCACCAGCTCCACGCGATAGCCGGCCGCCTCCAGCAGCACCACCGCCGCCTGGGCGACCTCGGGGGTGTTGTAGGTGTTGAAGGTGTCGTGGAAGAGCACCACGCTCCCGCGCGGAGCGTCGGCGTTCGGCTTGCGCCGATCGAACCAGTCGGTGAAGGACCGCCGCGCGAAGGCGGGCAGGGGCCGCCGGCGGTCCACCCCCACCACCACGTCGAGCAGCCAGCGATTGATTCGCCAGCCGCCGATCCAGTTGGAGAGCGGCGCGAGGCGCGAGCCCCACCAGGACAGATCGCCGATATGCGCGAAGAGATCGTTGCGCATCGGCGTCGGGTGGACCTTGTAGTAGTGGTACAGGAACTCGTACTTCATCTTGGCCATGTCCACGTTGGACGGGCACTCCGCCTTGCAGCCCTTGCACTCGAGGCAGAGGTCCATCACCTCGTAGAGCCGGCGGCCGGTGAAGTCCGCCTCCGGCACCCGGCCGGACAGCACCGCGCGGAGCGCGTTGGCGCGGCCCCGGGTCGAATGCTCCTCGTCCCGGGTGGCCATGTAGGACGGGCACATGGTGCCCTCGAGGTTCTTCCGGCACACGCCGACGCCGTTGCACATCTCCACCGCGGCGGCGAAGCCCCCCTGCTCGCGGAAGTCGAGCAGGGTCCTGGGCTCCCAGGTCTTGTACTGCGCGCCGTACCGCATGTGCTCGGTGACACCGGGGCTGGCCACGATATTGCCGGGGTTGAGGAGGTTCTTCGGATCGAAGGCAGCCTTGAGCTCCCGGAAGGCCCCGAACACCACCGGCCCGAACACGCGCTCGAGGTAGGGGCTCCGCGCCCGGCCGTCGCCGTGCTCGCTCGAGATGGCGCCCTCGAACTCCAGCACCATGTCGAAGATCTCGCCCGCCATGGCCTGCACCTGGTCCAGCCCGCGCTGCGTCTTGAGGTTGATGAGCGGGCGGATGTGCAGGCACCCCACCGAGCAGTGGCCGTAGTACGCGCCCTCGGCCCCGTGCTTGGCCATGATGTCGCGGAAGCGCGGGACGAAGGCCGCCATGTGCTTGGGATCCACCGCGGTATCCTCGATGAACGCGATGGGCTTGGCGTCGCCGCGCGTGCCGAGGAGGAGCCCCAGCCCCGCCTTGCGAAGCTTCCAGATGGACTGCTGCTCGGCGTTGTCCAGGGCGACGTGCCCGGCGTAGCCGAAGCCTTCGCGCGCGCGGAGCGCCTCCAGCTTCTCCACCTTGTCCTTCACCTCCGCGTCCGTCTCCCCCGTGTACTCCACGATGAGGATGGCGCCGGGATCGCCCTGGACGAAGGCCATGCGCTTGCTGTACTCGATGTTCCCCCGGGCGAGGTCGAGGATCATCTTGTCCGTCAGCTCGACGGCGTAGGGGCCGGTCTCCAGGATGGCCTGCGAGGACTCCAGCGCCTCCTGGATGTCGTGGTAGTGGATGACGTCCACCGAGGTCCGCTTCGGCCGCCGCACCAGCCGGACCTTGGCCTCCACGATGGTGAAGAGCGTCCCCTCCGAGCCCACCAGCAGCCGCGCCATGTTGAGGGGGCCGTCCTTGATCAGCTCGTTGAGGTTATAGCCGCAGACCCGGCGCCAGTGGCCGCGGTAGCGCGTCGCGATCTGGTCGCGATACTGGTCGCGGATGCGCGCGACCTCCCTGTAGATCTGGCCCTCGAGCGTCTCCAGGCGGGTCTTGGCCGCGAGCTCCGCCGCCGTCACGGTGCCGAAGGTGACAGGACTGCCGTCGGCGAGAAAGCCCTTGAGCTCGATCACGTGCTCGACGGTGAGGCCGTAGGCGATGGAGTGGCTGCCGCCGGAGTTGTTCCCCAGCATGCCGCCCAGGGTGGCGCGATTCGAGGTCGAGGTGTCGGGACCGAAGAGCAGCCCCTGCCCCCGGACGTGGTGGTTCAGCTCGTCCTGGACGAGCCCCGGCTGGACCCGCGCCCAGAGCTCCTCGGTATTGACCTCCAGCACCCCGTTCATGTAGCGCGAGAAGTCGAGCACCACCGCGTGGTTCACCGTCTGGCCGGTGAGCGACGTGCCGCCGCCGCGCGCCAGCAGCGGCGCGCCCAGCCGATTGGCCACCTCCAGCACCGCCTGCACGTCGTCGGCATGACGGGGAATGACCACTCCCATCGGCTCCACCTGGTACATGGAGGCGTCGGTGGAGTACAGGAGGCGCGAGTAGGAGTCGAAGCGGACATCGCCCTCGACGGCGCGGCGCAACGCGTGCTCGAGTTCGCTCATGCGCGAGATTATACTGGATGGCGTGATGGCTCGAGCACGGCTTCTCCGCGCCGGTTCCGCGCTGGCCCTCGTCCTGGGCATGGCCGCCGCCGCCGCCGCGGCGCCGGCCGCCCCCGCGTTCTCCGCCAAGCTGCTCGATGACGGCCAGGCGGTGGACTCCCGCACGCTCATCGGCAAGAAGGTGGTGGTGCTGCGCTTCCAGGCCTCGTGGTGCAAGGTGTGCACCGCGCAGACGGCGGGGATCCAGCGGCTCGCGGAGAAGTACGCCGCGCGCGACGTCGAGCTCATCGGCGTCCACGTCAACGACACCGCCGCCGAGGCCCGCGCCTGGCGCCGGCGCTACAAGCAGACCTATCCGGCCGCGCTCGATCCGGGGGCGCGCATCGGCACCCGCTTCGGCTTCAAGCGCGCGCCCTACACGGTGGTGATCGACAAGAAGGGCGAGATGGTGGCGCGCATCACCGGGTCCGCCGACGAGGCCCGCCTCGCCAAGATCATCGAGCCCCTGCTCGTCCCCTAGGGCTTGAGCATCACCTTGATGGCGCCCTCTTCCTTCTTGTCGAAGATGGCGTATCCCCGCGGCGCCTCGTCGAGGCCGAGGGTGTGGGTGATGATGCGGCGCGGGCTGAGCCGGCCCGCCTGGACCAGCCCCATCAGGGGCGTGATGTAGTTCCGCGCATTGCAGATGCCCATCCGGAGGGTGAGGTCCTTGAAGAACGCCTCCCGCACCGGGAAGCCGATGGCGTCCTCCACGTAGACGCCCACCGAGGACATGGTGCCGCCCGGTCGCACCGCCATGATGGCCTGGGCGAATGGAACCTCGTGGCCCACGCATTCCAGCACCGCGTCGGGCCCGCGCCCGCCCGTGAGGGCCCGCAGCTGTTGCGCCGGATCACCCGCGTCCAGATTCACGGGGATGCCGCCCAGCTCCTCCACCAGCTTCAGGCGATAGCCCACGCGGTCCACCACGTAGACGCGGCTGGGACCGAAGAGGTGCGCCGACTGCAGCGCGAACAGCCCCACCGGACCCGCGCCGAAGATGGCGACGTTGTCGCCGGGTCGGATCCCGGCGTTCTCGGCGCAGAAATAGCCGGTGGAGAGAATATCGCCCAGGAAGAACGCGTCCTCGTCCGCCATCCCCTCGGGTACCTTCTCGCACATGAAATCGGCGAAGGGCACCCGGATGCGCTCGGCCTGGCCGCCCGGATAGACGTGGCCGAATCGGCCGCCGAACACGGCGCGCCCGGTCACCGAGCACTGGGTGGGCAGCCGCATCCGGCACCACTCGCACGCCCCGCAGGAGATGGAAAACGGCGCCACGATGCGGTCGCCGCGCTTGACCCGGGTCACTCCCGGCCCCACCTCTTCCACCACGCCCATGAACTCGTGGCCGAGCACCACGCCCTTGGGCAGGCCCGGCACGCGGCCGTGATACTGGTGCAAGTCGGAGCCGCAGATGGCGCTGGTGGTGATGCGCACCACCACGTCCCCGGGATCCACCACCCTGGGATCCGCCACCGACTCCACCCGCACATCGCCCGTGCCGTGCAACGTGATCGCCTTCATGACCTGGCTCCTTTGCCGATCAGAGATTGCCGAAGTGCGCGAGGTGGATTCCCTCGCGGGCGAGCGCGGCGCGCGCCTCGGGCGCGGTGAGGCCGGCCACCTCGGTCTCCCGCTGCTTGCCGTAGCGGCTATAGGCGAGATCATCGTCGAAGTAGCCGGGATGGGTCATGAACTCGCTCACGCCCGCCGGGAGCGCGCGCAGGTGCTCGAGCACGCGCTCGCGGGACCAGTAGGGATCGGGGCCCGACTCGCCCATGAAGTGATCCGGAGTGCGGATGCGATCCTTCTTCGCCCGGGCCCGCACTCCCGCGTCCTGCGCGCGCATGGGAACCTTGAGCGCCTGCGCGAAGAAGCAGAGGAGATCGAGGAGGGCCCCGTCCTTCGCCACGTGGTGGTGGCTGTCGAGGTGGGTGGGAAAGCGGCCCATGAGCCGCTGGAACTCCTCGATCTGATTCCCCATCTCGATGCGGGCCTCGTCCGGGCGGGCGCGCTCGGCCTGGACCCGCGCGTCCCGCACGAGCTGCCCCTCGCCGTCCAGCAGCGAGGCCACGCGTCGCGGATCGGAGATCGGCGTCCCCAGGGTGAGGTTGACGTGAAGGCCCACGCCGAGCCCCGAGCCCTTGAGCTCCTCGAGCTGCGCGGGATCGGCGCCGCGATTCACCATGAGGGTGGTGCTGGTGACGATGCCGTTCCGATAGCACTCGAGGATGCCCCGACTCACGCCCCGGGTGAGGCCGAAGTCGTCGGCATTGACGATGAGCCGGCGCACCGCGCTCACCGCTGCCCCATCACGCGGCGGAAGTAGAGCCGGAGCGCCTCCTTGAGCTGGGCGCGCGGGCCGGCGCCCGTCTGGGCATCCTCCAGGAGGTCCAGCTCCAGGGGCAGCGGCACGCCTTCCTTCTTCACGCCGTCCAGCTCGGCGGTGAGCCCGCAGCGCTCGTCGGATTCGGTGAAGACGAGCTTGGCGCGGCTGAAGGTCTTGTCTTCCTGCGCGAGCTGCTCGACCGTTTCCGTGAGGAGCCGCTTGATGGCCTCCTGGTCGGGGCCCAGCACCGACGAGAACGCGGCGGTCAGGCTGATCTCGGCCACGGCGCCGCCTAGACCCCCGCCGCGCTGGCGTCGCTGGTGGCGTCCAGGCCGGCCTCGAGACCCTTCTTCGTGATCCGGATGGCGATGGGCCGGGCGAAGAAGAGATTGCCGACGGAGCAGTGCTTGGGGGTCACCGGATGCTTGCGCTTCCGGAGCCCGGCGAGGGCGGCCTCGCCCACGCGGTCGTCCACCAGCAGCTCGCCGCCTTCGGTGTGCAGCCGCGGCGCTTCCACCGCCGCCTGCGGGCTGTCGCCGGCATCCGCCATGTTGGAGATCACCTGCGGCACCACCGCCACGATCTTCCGGCCGCCCGGCGCGCCGAGGGTGAAGAGCGGCTCGCCCTTGCGGAACCCCAGCACCGGCACCATGTTCACGAGCGGGCGCTTGCCGGCGGCGACCGAGTTCACGCGCCCCGGCTCCGGGTCGAACCAGATCATGCCGTTTTGCAGCAGGATGCCCGTGCCCGGAACCACCATCCGCGCTCCGAAGAGCGAGACGGCGGTGTTCGTGAACGAGACCATGTTGCGGTGGCGGTCGATGCAACCGATGTGGGTGGTGCAGTCGCTGGTGGTCCCGGCAAGCGTGCGATTTACCATCAGCGGGGGCCTCGATATGGCCCCCGCTCTCCCCCCACCGCGAACACTCGTTTCGGCCCCCGCTCTCCCCCCACGGCGGACATTCCCGTTTTGAGCTCCCGAATGGGTTGCGCCGTATTTCCAGGGGTCGGGGGCGGTCACGTTGGCGCGGGAGGGCTTGATCTGGCGGGCGAGGTCGTGGGCGTAGGCGCGGGAGGCCAGGCCGTCCCAGGGCGCGGTGACCCGGAGCGCGTCGCCCAGAAGACGGAGGCGGTCCAGGAAGGCGAGGCGCACCGCTTCGGCGCGCAGGTGGAGGCCCCCCACGGTGCGGTACGTCACCTCGCTCGACGAGAATTCGGCGAGGAGGTTGAGAATCTCCAGCGAGGTGATGCCGCCCGTGGCGCCGGGCATGAAGGCCAGCTCGAGTCCCCGATAGCCGCCGGTGAGCGGGGAGAGCACGCGCGCCTCGTAGCCGGCCAGGTCCTCCCGGGTCAAGAACCCGCCCTTGCCCTGGACCTCGTCGTGGATGGCCTGGGCGATGGCGCCCCGGTAGAACGCATCCGGCCCGTCCTTCGCGATGAGTCGCAGGCTCCGGCCCAGATCGGGCTGGCGCAGGAGATCGCCGTCGTGGCCGCCCGGTGGCCGGTAGATGTCCTGGCCGTCGCGCAAGTAGGTGCGCGCGGTCTCGGGAAAGGCGCGCAGCTCGCGCGTGTAGAGCGAGATCGTCTGCGCCACGTACCAGTCGGGGATGAAGCCCTCTTCCGCGAGCCGGATGGCGGGGGCCACCACATCGGCCAGCGCCATGGTCCCGTAGCGCTGGAGCGCCAGGCAGAGGCCGGCCACCGAGCCGGGAATGGCCACCGCCCGCGGCCCGAACACATTGGCGTCGCCCACCACGCGGCGCCACGGGAAGAGGTCGTCGGACACGCCCTCGCCCAGCTCGTAGCAGTGCTCGTGCGCGGACGCGGGCGCCTCGACATTGGCATCGATGGCGACCGTCTCTCCCCGCTTCGCCATGTGGATGAGGAAGCTGCCGCCGCCGGCGATCGTGGACATGAAGGGCTCCACCACCGGCATGGCGAAGGCGGTGGCCACGGCGGCATCCACCGCATTGCCGCCGCGGGCGAGAATGCTCGCGCCCACCTCGGCACCGATGGGATGCTCGGCCACCACCATGCCGCGGGCGGCGATCGGGGTCTGCTTGGTCATCCGGAGGGTGCTGCGGATCATGGGGCCGTCTCCTTTGGGAACTCGAAGGGGTGCAGGCTCACCTGCCAGATGCCCGCGTCGTTCTGGATGAGCAGGCAGACGCGGACGCCGTCCCCCTGATGCGCGGTCCAGAGAAAGACGCCGGCGTCGGCGGCGTCTCCGCACTCGTCACAGGCCCAGGCCATGCGGAACAGCTCCCGCTCCCGCTGGGCGGCCGCATGGGCGGCGGGATCCACGTACAGCGGGGTCTCGGCCGGCATGAAGGCGGAGAGGTCGTCGAGGTACGGGAACCGCGGCCGCCCGCCCTCGGCCTTCCACGCCTCGATGAGAGGGAGCACCGGGGCCTCGTCGGTCACCGCCAGGAACTCCCCGTCGTCGATCAGCTCACCGCGGGCGACGCGGCACTCGGCGAGAAACTCACGGAGCGCGGGCAGCCCCACCCCGCCGCGATAGAGCCGCGCCGCGAAGCCCTCCCGCTCGGTGGGCGCGAGCAGGAACCGCGGCGCGGGCGGCAACCCCTCGAGGGCCGGGCCCGCCACCTGATACATGCGCGGGCCGCCCGGACGCTCGGCGCGCGCGCCATGCCAGAGAAGGGTGGCGCTGTCGCCCGGGCGAATCCAGTCCGGCGCGTCGGCCATGCCGCTCCCGCGCTACTCGGTGAGGAGAAACTGCGGCGGAGTCCGGCGGATCATCTCCACCACGCCCTTGTCGTCGAAGAAGAGCACCCAGCCCAGGGGATAGGTCCAGGCCTCCTTGGCCTTGCTGGAGATCTGGGTCCAGTGGGTCTTGGCCTTCATCTTCATGAGGGCGGGATCGATGGTCTGCTCGAGCGGCTCGTCGAGGAGCGCGCGGACCTCGCTGGGGGTGCTGCCCTCGGAGACCTGCCGCCAGAACCGGAACTCGCTGTAGCGCGTGGTCTGCTCCATCTCCGGATGGTCGCGCAGATACTTGAAGACGCGCTCGTCCATCTGATCCTTCCATTGCCGCTTCTCGTCGAAGTTGGGCTCGCGGTCGCTGCTCGCCGAGATCTTGGCGTAGAACATCTCCTCCGCGCGTGGCCCCCGGCCCATCCGCTCGGGGACTTCGCTCTTGGACGAAAAGAGCCCGCAGCCGCCCACGCCGAGCGCCACCGTCAGGCTCACCAGCGCCAGACCCCGCAATCCAGCCTGATTCATTGCCCCATCCTTTTCAAGATGTTATGGCCAATCATATCAGCGCTGACTCGAGCACGATGCCGCGATCGATCACCCGGACCCCCCGCGCCAGCAGCGCGGTGAGGCTCGCGTCGACTTCCGGCGCATCCGCGAGCTGGCGGAGCACGTCGATGAGCCGCCGCATGGCCCGGATGAGGTCGCCCTCATGGCCGCCGAACGATTCCTCCACGATGGCCGCCCAGTCGTCCTCTCCCGACGCCCACCGGAACACGGCCGGCATGAAGCCGGTGGAAACCGACACGCCCATCGGAAGCTGGCGCAACCGCTGCGCCTCGTACACCGTGCGCGCCACCCCCTCCAGCTCGCCCAGCTTCCGCTTGAGCTTGGGCCGCTTGCGAAGGAAGAGGCGCGCCATCGCGCTGTCGCCGGAGCGCGACTCCTCGATGAGACAGGAGCACAGGGCCGCCGCCTCGGCGAGCGTGGTGTCGGCGAGAATGCCGCGATCCACCATCTCCGCCACCAGCAGCTCGTTGTCGTGTCGCAAGGTGGCGATGAGCTGCCCCTTGGCGAGGAGTTTACCATCCTGCACCGCCCCGAACCGCTCGAGCACCTCGACGACCCTGAGAAACTCTCCCCAATACGCATTACGGATGGCGGCGAGCGTCTCCCTCTTCATGGCGAGGCGGGATTCGAGCTTCTCCAGGCCCTTCCACGTGTGCTCGCATCGTGGCTGGGAGCTCCAGGGACAGCGGTGGCACTCGATGGCGGCCAGCGCGCCCTCGGGCCCCTCCGCCCGCTCCCGCTCGAGCAGCTCCGTCGCCGTCACCCGCGCCAGCTGCGCCTTGAGCGCCTGCGTGCGGTGCTCCCAGTCGCGCGGGATGGGCAGGGGCGGCGTGGCCCAGAACACCCGCTTCACGTGGCCGGCCTTGAGATGCACGACCTCGCCATGGCTCAAGAGCACGCTGGCGATCACCTTGTGGCGGCGCGCGTCCACGCGGCACAGCAGGCCCAGGGCCTGCCCGCCGCGACGGCGGGCGAGGACGAAGCGGCCCGGCTCCGCGTCCGCCACCGTGTGCGCGGCGCGGCGACCGCCCCGGCCCAGGGCGGCGCGCGCCGCTTCCACCTCGGTGCGCAGGCGACGATAGCGGCCGATGCGGTCGAAGTCGCCGCAGGGGGCGCGGAAGGTGCGCGCGTCCGCCACCGCCGTCTCGAGGCTCGCCACCTCCGCTTCCAGGCCCCGGATCCGCTTGAGGTTCTGGTACTGGCCGAAGGAGGATTCCACCGTGCGGCGGATGGCCGCCATGTCATTGCCGCTGCCGAGGAGCAGCGCCACCGAGCCATAGCCCAGCTTGAACTGGCTCACCACCGGCTCCGGCGTCCCGTCGACGACGCGACGGATGTCCTCGACCCCGTCGCGCACGTCGAGCGCGATCACGCACTTGCCCTCGGGGTCGATGCCGCGCCGGCCCGCCCGGCCCGCCATCTGGGTCAGCTCGTTGTGGGTGAGGCTGCGGAAGCCGCGATCCGTCCGCTTGGTGAGGGATTGCAGCACCACGCTCTTCGCCGGCATGTGAATGCCCAGCGACATGGTCTCGGTGGCGAAGACGACGCGGCAGAGCCCGCGCTCGAAGAGGTGCTCGATGAGCCGCTTCACGCTGGGCAGGATCCCCGCGTGGTGCATCCCCACCCCCATGCCCAGCGCCTGGAAGATGGTCTGGTTCAGCGGCGACTCCGCGATGGTGGGCGTCTCCGCCACCGCCTCGCGGATGGCGTCGTCCACCTGGTCGCGCTGGGCCCGGCTGAGCAGCGGCTTGCCCTCCGCCAGCACCGTCTCCATGGCGCGCTCGCAGCCCGCGCGGCTGAAGATGAAGTAGATGGCGGGCAGCCAGCCCCGCCCGTCCAGCGCGTCGAGCATCACGGTGGGATCCACCACGCGCCGCGTGTACCAGCGCCCCCGGTCATTGCCGCCGCGGTCGTGCTCGTCGCCGATGAGGTGCACCGTTCCCGCGCGCACGCCCTCGTAGCCGTGCAGCTCGCCGGAGAGGTCGGCCACGAGGTACTGGAGCGGCACCGGTCGGTGCGGGTGGGTGATGGCCTCGATGGGCCGGTGGACGAGGCCGATCCAGTCGGCGATCTCCGCGACATTGGCGACGGTGGCGGAGAGCGCCACCAGGCCCGCGTCCTTGGGCGCGTTGACGATGATCTCCTCCCACACCGTCCCGCGCCCCTCGTCGCCCATGTAGTGGCACTCGTCGAGCACCACCGTCTCGAGCCCCGGCAGCCCCCCGGTATAGAACATGTTGCGCAGGATCTCGGTGGTCATCACCAGGATGGGCGCGTGCGCATTGACCTTCACGTCGCCGGTGAGAATACCGACCTGATCGGCGCCGAACTGGCGCCCGAAGTCGGCGAACTTCTGGTTGGACAGCGCCTTGAGCGGCGTGGTGTAGGCGAGGCGCCGCCCGTGCGCGAGCGCGCGGTGGATGGCGAACTCCGCCACCAGGGTCTTCCCCGCCCCGGTGGGCGCGGAGACGATCACCGACTTGCCGTCCAGCACGGCCCGGATCGCGCGGACCTGAAAATCATCCAGCGGGAACTGGTAACGCGCGGTGAAGGATTCGAGCAGGTCCTGCCTGGAGATGGGCGTGTCCTCCGGTGCCGCCCTTCCACGGTATCATATGACCCGCATGAAGCTCACCGGCAAGGTCGCCCTGGTCACCAATGTCCACCACTACATGGGCCCCGCGATCACCGAGGAGTTCGCCCGCGAGGGCGCCACCCTGGCGCTGCACGATCGCGAGCCCGCCGCCGCGGCCGCGATGGCGACGCTCGCCGAGCGTCTGGGGCGCACCGCGCTGGCGCTGGACGGCGACCTGGCCGCGCCCGGCGAGGCGGACCGCGTGGTGGCCGCGGTGGTGGCGCGCTTCGGCCGGCTGGACGTCCTCGTGAACAACAATGCCCATCCGCCCACCGGCAGCGCCACCGAGGACGTCTCGGACGCGGTGTGGCGGGAGATGATGGCGCGCCTCCTCGACGAGCCGTTCTACTGCCTTCGCGCCGCCCTGCGCGTGATGCGGCCCGCCGGCCGCGGGAAGATCATCAACGTCACCTCCGCCGCCGGGGTGCCGGGGCTCGCCCGCTACGCCGCCTATTCCGCGGCGCGCGCGGGCGCGAACGGGCTCACCCGGGCGGTGGGGCGCGAGGTGGCCCGCGACGGCATCCAGGTCAACGCCATCGCGCAGAACTACGTGGAGAACCCCACCTATTTCCCGCCCGAGCTGGTGGCCGACGACAAGGCGCTGGCGCGCATGGTCCGCAATATTCCCGCCGGGCGCCTCGCGCGCGGCGAGGAGTCCGCCCGCCTCGCCGTCTATCTCGCCAGCGAGGACTCCGATTTCTTCGTGGGCCAGGTGGTGCCGTTCGCGGGCGGCTGGATCTGAGCGGCGCGAGGGGCGGCGCGCCGGAGCGGCCGCGCGCTCACTCCGGCAAGCGGCCGGTCGCCTCCCTGACCTCCGGCTCGCCCGCCAGGCCCACCACCTCGTAGACCTCCACCGGCTCGGCCTTGCCCTTGACGGGCACCGCGCCGCGCGATCGCACCGTGACGCGCGCGCCCACCGCCGCGTGGGTGGCCGCCGAGAGCAGGATGGTGGTGCCCAGCTCGCGGTTCAGTCCCTCGATCCGCGAGGTGGTATTGACGGTGTCGCCCAGGACCCCATACTTCTTCTTCCGCGGCGACCCGAGGTAGCCGGCGAAGGCCGGCCCGGTGTGCACCGCGGCGCCGATGGCCAGCGGGCTGCGGCCGGCCGCCTTCCAGCGCGCGTTGAGCCGCTCGAGGGCCGCCTGCATCTCCAGGGCAGCGCGGACCGCCTGCATCGGATGCTCCGCGTCGTCCACGGGGGCGCCGAACACGGCGAGGATACCGTCGCCGATGAAGTCCTGAACCATGCCCCGGCGCGTGAGGATCACGTCCACCATGGCGGTGAAGTACTCGTTCATGGTCTCGGACACCTCGGCCGGCGGCAGGCGCTCGGCCATGGCGGTGAAGCCGCGCACATCCGACATCAGCACCGACACCATCCGCAGCTCGCCGCCCAGCGCGGCGCCGTCGCGCGCCACCTGCGCCACGACCTCCGGGCTCACGAACTCGCCGAAGGTACGGCGGAGCCGCCGCCGCTCCAGGATGCGCGCGCCCTGCATGTAGGCGAGCATCCCCGTCACCGGGGCCACGAAATCGAGCCAGTAGCCGCCGCGCGCGTACGCCTCGTAGGAGACGGCGGCGAACAGCGCGATGAGCGCCGCGCTGGCCACCGCCACCCACAGGGGCCGGAGCCAGGCGGACAGCAGCGCGACGGCCAGACAGGCGCCGGCGAGAACGGCGAGATTGAGGCCCATCGGCGGCGGCAGCAAGGTCCGCCGCGACAGGAGCGTCTCGAGGATATTGGCGTGGATCTCGACGCCGGCCATGAGGCCGACCGGCGTGGGGTAGTGATCGCGGCTCTCCGGAAAGGTGGCGCCCACGAGCACGATCTTGCCGCGGAAGGGATTGTCCGTGTCCGGCTTCACGCCGCCGCGGGCCAGCGCCACCAGCGGCCCAGCGGGAATGGCCGTCACCGCGCCGGCTCCGCCCACGAAGTCGATGCGCCACGCGGCCGCTCCCAGCGCGCTGGGGCGCACCGGCGCCGTGCCCTCGATGGGCCGCCCCGGCGAGCGCACGGGGAGGTCGAGCGGCCGATCGTCCTTCAGCGCATCCGCGAGGCCCGCCGGTGAGAGACCGGCGTGCGCGGCGAGCACGGCCAGCGCGAGCGAGGGCAGCCAGCCGCGCTCGGCGGGAAGCACCGCGTCGAGCCGGCGAATGACGCCATCCGGGCCCACGGGAGCGTTCGCGAAGCCCACGAGCCCGCCCAGCGCGGGCGAGAACAGCGGGCCCATCTCGTAGCGCGTCGGCACCCCGCCGGGCCGCGGCTCCGCCACCGTCGCCCAGACGAGCCGGGTGGCGCCGGGGGAGGCGGCGCGCCAGGCCACCGCGAGCAGGGCCGCGTCCTCCTGGGCCGTGGTGGGCGCGCGGAACTGGACGTCGAAGGCGACCACGCGCGCGCCGCTCGACACGAGCAGGCCGGTGAGGTCGGCCAGGTACCGGCGCGACAGCGGCTGGCGCTCGCCCAGCTCGCGAAACGCCGCGTCGTCGATGGGGACGATGACCAGGTCCGGCGCCGTGCCGCGATCGCGCAGCGCGAGGAACGTATCCACCGCGCGCGTCTCCCACCCGGCGAGCGCGCCCACGCGCGAGAGCGCGCTGACGCCGAGGCTGACGGCGAGGCCGAGGAGGAGGGCGCGGCCGACCCGACCCGAGAGGAACCGGGGCATCGCGCGCCAGTATAGGTCAAAGCAGTTGGAGTAAGATGTCGGCCATGATCTATTGCCATGTCGGCATCACCGCCGCGGAGGACTATGCCACGCGGCGCGGCGCGCATCGCCCGGCTCACCTCGAGCGCATCGCGGGGCTGCGCGCCCAGGGCTTCGTGGTGGGCGGCGGCCCCGCGCCCGACGGCAAGACCGCGGATCTCTTCTATCGCGCGCCGGATCTCGAGACGGTGGTGCGGCTGGTGGAGGAGGATCCCTACTGGAAGGGCGGGGTCTGGACCGGCTACAAGCCGGAGGCGTTCAGCCAGTTCCTCGAGCCCTGGCGGCAGGTCGAGGTGATGACCGACGGCACCCGCCTGGTCACGCTCGTGGAGGGGCTGGCCCCCGACGTCGAGATGGCCTCCTTCGCCCTGATCGAGGCTCGCGGCGCCGGCCGCATGGCCTTCGGCGGATTCTTCCCCGGCGGGCGGACGCTGGCCCTCATGAATTCGCCCGATGCCGCGAAGGCGCTGGAGCCCCTCATCGAGTCCGGTCTCTGGACGGCCGGCACGCTCACCGGCCGGCCGTTCAT
>DASRWT010000022.1:0-5005 GCA_035654455.1 Candidatus Nitrosocosmicus sp.
GTATGCGGGCGGGCGGAATGCGCTCGACCGCGTCCGGTACATCTTCCTTTTCGCCGTGCTCGCGGGCTTTCTCAGCACCGCCGTCAGCGCCACCATCGGAGTGACCAGTCTGGCGCTGGGGGGCTTCGCGCGCTGGAGCGATTACGGCTCCATCTGGCTGACGTGGTGGCTGGGCGACGCGGCCGGCGACCTCGTGGTGGCTCCGCTGATCCTCCTCTGGAGCCGCCAGCTCGGCCTTGGCGCGCTCCGGACGCGATGGGCCGAAGCGCTCCTGCTGGGCGCGACCGTGCTCGGGGTGGGCCTCCTCGTATTCGGCGGCATCCTCCCGGCTCCCATGCGGAACATGCCCATCGCCTTCCTCTGCATCCCCCCGCTGCTCTGGACCGCGATCCGCTTCGGTCAGCGCGAGGCGACCATGGCGATCGCCATCCTCTGCGCCATCGCGGTCTCGGGTACCGTCCGCGGCGTGGGCCCATTCGCGATCGGACCCGCCAACGAGTCCCTGCTCTTGCTCCAGGGCTTCATGGCCACGCTCGCGGTGAGCATGCTGCCCGTAGGGGCCGGCGTGATGCACCAGCGGCGCGCCGAGTCGGCTGTCCGCGAGAGCGAGAAAGGCCTGCGCCTCGCCGTCGCGGCGGGCCAGATGGGCACATGGGATTGGTCGATCCCCACCGGCCAGGTCACATGGTCGCCGGAGCTGGAAGCGATTCACGGCCTGGCCCGCGGCGCCTTCGCCGGCACCATCGGCGCATTCCAGGCCGACATCCACCCCGAGGACCGGGGCCTCGTCGAGCGGACAATCCTCGAGTCCCTGGCCGGCGGCACCCATCGGCTCGAGTACCGCATCGTCCGGCCCGACGGCGAGATCCGCTGGCTGGAGGCGCGGGGCGAGGTCTCCTACGACGAGGCCGGGCAGCCCCACCGCCTGCGCGGGATCTGCATGGATATCACCTCACGCAAAGCTGCCGAGGCTGAGCGGGAACGGCTCCTCGCGCAGGAGCGCGAGGCCCGCGCGCGCGCGGAAGAGGTGGAGCGGCGGCTGGCCTTCATGGGCGAGATCGCGCGGTCCATCACCGCCTCGCTCGATGTCACCACCGTGCTCCAGCGCATCGCCGAGGGTACGCGGGCACTCTGCCGCAGCGACAGCGCCGCCATCTTCCTGCGCGAAGGGGAAACCCTCCGGCCGCGGTATCGCGTGGGCCCCTGGCCGGAGATCTACCGGACCCTGCGCATCCGGCCCGGCGAGAGCATCGGCGGCGAGGTCATGCTCACCGGCAAACCCACCCGGAGCGACGACTATACTCGCGACCCGCGGGTGCCCCCCTCTCATGCCGTCATCGCGGAGCAGACGGGCACGGTGTCGGTCATGGTGGTGCCCATCGTCATCCGGACCCAGGTGGCCGGCCTCCTCTACGTCAGCAACCACACCCGACGTCCCTTCACCGACGAGGACGAGACGGTGTCCTCCCAGCTCGCCGAGCAGGCCGCCATCGCGATCCAGAACGCCGAGCTCTTCGCGCGGGAGGCCGTCGCGCGCCAGGGGGCGGAAGCCGCCAACAGCGCCAAGGACGAGTTCCTCGCCATGCTCGGTCACGAGCTGCGCAATCCCCTCGGCGCCATCAGCAATGCCGCTCACGTCCTGGGCATGGCGCAGGATGCGGGGCCGCTCGTCGATCGCGTGCACGGCATCATCAGCCGTCAGGTGGTCCAGCTGGGCCGCGTGGTGGACGACCTCCTCGACGTCTCCCGCGTGACCAGCGGCAAGATCGCGCTGGACCGAAAACCCCTGGACCTGGCCGAGCTGGCGCGGCGCGTGGCCGCCCTCGTCGGCGCCACCGCGCACACGCTATCGGTGGAGGCGGCCGAGGTCTGGGTGGATGCCGACCCGGCCCGCCTCGAGCAGGTGGTGGTGAACCTGCTGGACAATGCCGTGAAGTACACGCCGGCGGGCGGTGAGATCTGCGTCCTGGTCGCGTCCGAGGGCGGCGACGCCGTGCTCTCGGTCCGCGACTCCGGTGTCGGCATCGCGGCCGAGCTCCTGCCGCGCGTCTTCGACCTCTTCGTGCAGGGCGACCATTCCCTCGACCGCAGCCGGGGCGGGCTGGGAATCGGGCTCACCCTCGTACGGCGCCTGGTCGAGAAGCACGGAGGCGCCGTGACTGCGGCCAGCGAGGGCGCCGGCAAGGGAACCATCTTCACCGTGCGCCTGCCCGCCATCGCGCGCCCCCTCGAGTCCCGACCGCCCGCGCGCGCGCCGCGTCCCGCCGCCGCCCGCCGTGTCCTCCTGGTGGAGGACAATGCCGACTCGCGGCAGATGCTGCGCGACCTGATCCACCTGCTCGGTCACGAGGTGTACGAGGCGGGGGACGGTGTGACCGGGTTGGACCTGGCGCTGAAGCTGGAGCCGGATCTCGCCCTGGTGGACGTCGGCCTGCCGGGGATGGACGGCTACGAAGTGGCACGCCGGCTGCGGGAGCATCCGGGGGGACGCCGCCTTCGCCTGGTGGCGGTCACCGGCTACGGCTTGCCCGAGGATCGAGAGCGTGCGCACGCGGCCGGCTTCGATCTCCACCTCGTCAAGCCGGTGGATCCCGCTCGGATCGCGGAGCTGCTCGCGGACGCATGACCTGCTCACGTTGCCGCGCCGAGCACCCGCCGAGCTCGAAGTTCTGCCCGAGCTGCGGCCATCGGCTCGAGCGGCACTGCCCGCGTTGCGGCGCCCCGAGCCTGGGCGAGCACCGCTTCTGCGGAGACTGCGGGGCCACGCTGACCGCCGAGCCACCGGCCGACCGGTTCAGCGACCCGCAGCAATACACGCCGAAGCACCTCAAGGACGCCATCCTCAACTCGAGGAGCGCGCTCGAAGGCGAGCGCAAGCAGGTCACCGTCCTCCTCGCCGATCTCAAGAGCTCGCTGGAGCTCCTTGCCGACCGCGATCCCGAGGAGGCGAAGGCGCTCCTGGACCCCGTGCTCGACGGCATGATGGAATCCGTCCACCGCTACGAGGGCACGGTGAACGAGGTGCGGGGCGACGGGATCATGGCGCTGTTCGGCGCCCCGCTGGCCCACGAAGACCACGCCCTTCGCGCCTGCTATGCGGCGCTCCGGATGCAGGAGGCCATCCGGGCCCTGGCCGACACGATCCGGCAGCGCCACGGTGTCTCGGTGCAGATCCGGGTGGGGCTCAACTCGGGCGAGGTGGTGGTGCGCTCGATCCGCAGCGACCTGCGGGTTGAGTTCAACGCCGTCGGCCAGACCGTGCACCTGGCCGGCCGGATGGAGCAGCTCGCCGTGCCCGGTCAGATCTTCATCACGGACCAGACCCACCGCCTCGTGGAAGGTCTCGTCACCGTGCGTCCCCTCGGCCCGGTGCCGGTCAAGGGGCTGGCCGCGCCCATGCTCGTGCACGAGCTCACCGGCGTGGGGCCCCTGCGATCGCGGTTCCAGGCCGCGGCCGCGCGCGGCCTCACCCCTTTCGTGGGGCGCGCGCTCGAGCTGGGCGAGCTCTCGCGGGCGCTGGGGCGCGTGCGCGCCGGGCGCGGCGAGGTCAGCGCGCTGGTGGGCGAGCCCGGCGTGGGCAAGTCGCGCCTGGTGCGGGAGCTGCTCCGGTCCCTGCCCGAGGAGTTCCTCGTGCTCGAGGCCGGCACGGCGTCCTATACCCGCACCGCCGCCTACCTGCCGGTGGTCAGCCTCCTCCGCTCCTACTTTCGCCTCTCCGATGCGGACGACGCCCGGGGGATCCGCGACAAGATCACCGCTTCCCTCCTCGAGCTCGACGCCTCGCTCCTCGCCCTTCTCGCCCCGCTCCTGGCGCTCTTCGACGTGCCCACGGACGACGGCGGCTGGCCGGGCCTCGATCCGCCGCAGCGCCGCCGGCGCACCCTCGACGCGATCCGGCGGCTGCTCCTGCGCGAGAGCCGCCGCCAGCCGTTGTGCCTGGTGATCGAGGACCTGCACTGGGTCGACACCGAGACCCAGGCCGTGCTCGACGCTCTCGTGGAGAGCATTCCCGCCGCCGCCATCCTCCTCGTGGTCACGTATCGCCCCGAGTACGCGCATGACTGGGGACGCAAGAGCTACTACGGGCAGCTCTCGGTGCTTCCACTCCCGCGGGACAGCGCGCGCGACCTCCTTCGCGCCCTCCTGGGCCCGGATTCCGAGTTCGGACCGCTGGCGACGCGGCTGATCGAGCGCACCGAGGGCAATCCCTTCTTCCTCGAGGAGAGCGTGCGGCACCTGGCGGAGACGGGCGCCCTGGAGGGAAAGTCCGGCGACTACCACCTGGCGGGGCCGGTGGCCGCCATGGAGGTGCCCGCCACCGTCCAGGCCCTGGTGGGGGCGCGCATCGATCGGCTGCGCCCGGAGGACAAGCGCCTCCTCCAGTGCGCTGCGGCCATCGGCAAGGACATCCCTTACGACCTGCTCGCCGCCACCACCGATCTGGACGAGGACGAGCTGCGGGACGGGCTGCGCCGGCTCCAGAACGGCGAGTTCCTCTACGAGCTGGGATTGTTTCCGCAGCCCGAGTACACCTTCGCGCACGCGCTGACCCTCGAGGTGGCCTATGGCGGGCTCCTGCGCGAACGGCGCCACGAGCTCCACACGCGCCTCGTTGCCGCGCTGGAGCGGGAGGGGACGGAGTCGAGCCCGGAGCGCATCGAGCGCCTCGCGCATCACGCGAGCCGGGCCGAGCTGTGGGAGCAGGCGGTGCGCTACGGGCGCGAGGCGGGGCAGCGCGCCTTCGCCCGCTCGGCGCATCGCACCGCCGTCCAGTACTTCGAGGAGGCGTTGCGCGCGCTCCAGCGCATCCCGGAGACCCCCGAGAGCCGCGCCCTCGCCATCGACCTGCGCCTCGACCTGCGCTACTCCCTCTCGCCGCTGGGCGACTTCGGGCGTATGCTCGACTATCTCAAGGAGGCCGAGGTGCTCGCGCACCGCGCCGACGATGCGCGGCGCCTGGGCCTGGTCTCCGCATTCCTCACCAACCTCTACTCGGTGACCCTGG